>NZ_FJUR01000001.1:0-357500 GCF_900067135.1 Rhizobium sp. 9140
TCGGCCGCACCTCTTCCTCACGCGCTTCAGCACGCATGGAGGCAGCGTTGTCCGTGATCTGGTCGATCTCGTATTGCGGGATGATCCGATCGGCCGTCGCGATGTCGGCCGTCTCGATGAAGTAGTCGCGCATGCCCCGGAAGAGCCGGCCGATGCTGTCCATCGTCCAAGCGGTGCGCCAAGGCGTCTCGGCCAAACTCCAGAATAAGGTCCGTCGCTTCAGCGAATTCGATCCCGGCCAAACCTTTGACGGCCGGTGGCTCGGCGCCGAGGAAGCCGACATGACGAAGATGGTAGGAGCCGGGCGTCGGGTTTCCGGGTGCGGCTGGATCGTAGAGCGCGGCCGAGACCTTCAGGAACTTGCCGTCGCGCACCATCTCAGAAAAGGACGGGTCGAGGCGATCAGGCTCGGCGACGAGGCGCCCGTCTTTCACCGACAGCGCCTTCACCCAGCCGAATGCCGGCGCGTTCGTCTTCGGATGACCGACAACGATCGGCGCCTGATGGTTGGCCGGGATCGTAAGAGGAGGCGATCGCCGCAACATCGGCGTCGGAGAAGGTGATCGCCTTCCCCTGCGTCGAAACATGGCTGCCGGTTTTTGAAGATTTCGAACGGTTTCATGCCCGGCATCTAAGCCAAGGCGTGCCCCGTCGTCGGGACCGCGAAATCGCACACCGAGGAACAAAGGCTGGAAATCCGGACGGGAGGGCAGCGGCGCATGCCGGACACGATCTTCAGATCGTTTTCAAAGCCGTTTCAAAGCCCTCTGGCGCGTTTGACCGACCTGTGCGCCATCACCGGGCCTTCAAGCGCACCATTGGCCTCCTGAAGCCCTTTTGCAAGCAGGCTATTTCTGCTCAATCGCCTCAACGAAGTGATCCTTGACGATGTCGAGGATAGCCGTAATCGACGCGTCATTGAACCCGAGGAATTGCCGCTTGGGGATTTTCACGCTCTGAACCTTGAACGTCTGTCCGCCCATGGAGAACACGAGCGCCTCGGCCGTCTTCGGTCGGATCGTTCCGCCCTCATTGTGGATCCGCGCATAGACTTCGTTCGATCCGATTTCGACGCCGTCGCCGGCGAGCTGCCAGACGATTTGGGAAAGGCTCCGGGTCTCTCCGCGCAGGATGCCTGGGCCCTTCTTCGTCTTGGCATAGAGCGGATTGAGCGCGACCCACGGCGCGCCGTCTGGATCCTTCTGATCGACGAAGCGGCGCCGGGTGACCTTGGCTTCGAACTCGCCGATGTTCTTCAGCGCTGGCTTGATGTTGCCGGCCGCTGCCAGAAGGCGCGCCAGCGCATCGTTGATGGAGGCATCGTCGATCGTGATTGTCGCAGCGGCCATTGCGTCGTCCCGTTGTTCTGCTCGACAGCCAGTGCTATATTCTGGCTGTCGGTTGATCGAGGCGCCGGAGCCCTCCGTAGATCTTCTGACGCAAAGCGCGCCCCGGCAGGCGCGCTTTTTCTATTCCGGTCGGCGGTAGAGCAACGCTCCACGACGATAATTCCGAAGGTAATCGTCCTTCGTGTCGAAGCCGGTCACGGCCACCCAGCCCCTGTTGGTCCATTCGAAGCGCACGAACAGGGCACGGCCATCGGGCAGGATGATCCGCTTGAGGTAGGCACGGCGCAAGACCACGCCGCTTTTCATGGCCGCCCAGTCCACCCAGATTTCGTCTGGCGCGATGATGGTATCGGCCAGCAGCTTGGCGTACTGGCCCCGGCCGCGTTTGTCGCTCTTCAGGCCGACGACGGTCCCGTCCGGCATGCGCTGCTCGAAGAGCGACCGGCTAATGGTGATGAGCCCGCCGGACTTATCGCGGAACGGGCCTTCGCCCTTCTTCAGGTCGAACCGCTTCAGGAAGCCTTCGACATAGGCTTTCGGCTCCAGGCCCTCCGGCATGAGGTCGCGGCTCTTGGCGACGGCCGGCGCGGGAAGATCCGGCAGGTTGGCCGGCGCCGGCGCATCTGGCTGATACGCTGGCAGCGGCTCGCGCAGCTCGGTCGGCACGACACCGTCAAGCCATTCCTTGCCGACGTTGTATTCCCAGCCGCGACCGATGCCGCCGATCCGCTCTTCCTTCTCGCCGGTGCGAGGATCGATACCGTCATATCGGACCAGCTCGGGCGCCTCATCTGGCGCATCCTTGCCGAGCGCCTGCATCTCGCGCCGGGACAAAGCCTCGACATCGCAACCGCATCCCCAGCCATTCGGCGGGTAGATGCGGTCCCAGATCGGATCGTTTGCTGCCCAGACCTTGCCGTCCCAGGCGAGGTGCTGAAGGCGCGGATGCAGCGCGCCGGAATGGACGTACTGCCAGTAGGGCCGATACTTCAGGACATCAGGATCTGTGAGCTGCTTGTATCGCCCGGCCATGTAGCTGGTGCGCATGTTCGTCGTGTAGATGATCCGCGCGCGCCATGCGCGCCGCTCGCCATCCGTCGATCCACGCGCATTAAAGAGCCAGCCCGTGCGATCGACGATGGCGTCAAAGTCCTTTTGAAACTCTTTGAAGCCCGTTCCCTGGACACGCGCTTTCTCGATCGCCGCCCGGAAATCTCCCAGCATGTCATCCCGCGTGACGCCGGCGACAGAAAAGCCGCGGACATGGGCTCCATGCTTCAGATCGTCATAGCGCCTGGTGGGCAGGTTGACCTTGCCGGCGACGAAGTCGATTGCCTCCTGAAACGGGATCTGCTCACCGGCCATCGACGGATGCCACGCCTTCGAGCTGGGCGAGCAGCGCGGCCTGCTCGAGGAGCTGAGCCAGATCGTCTACGCCCATCTCCGACGACAGCCGTGCCAGCCGTAGCGTCAGATCGTCATAATCGCGCGCCTCGGCGAACTCGGTGCGGATCTGTCCGATCATGCTGTCGAACACGCCGGCGCCGGCGGTCTCCAGCTGGTCGGTCAGGTTGGCCACGACACGCTCGCTGTTGGAACGTGCCGGCGGGTCTGCGAAATCCAGATTATCGAGCGCGCCCTTGGCCGCAACGCCGGGCTTGCCCGGTTTGGTCTCCGGCGCCGGCTTCTCAATCCATTCGCCGCCATAGGTGTCGTCGATGTACTGCGGGTCCTTCGGACGATAGCCCATCTTGTAGATCGTCTCGTCGCGCTTGATCTTCTCGTTGAGATCCTCGGCCTCGGCGAAATCGCGCCAGACGTCGGGGATGCCGGCGCCGGGAAAGTTCAGCTCGACGATCCACCGGGCGATGGTGTCCTTGATGGTGGCGGAGATCAGATCGGCATCCGCCTTGGCGATCGCAACGCGCACCTCGTTGTGGACTTCGCCGAGCGATCGCGCGCCGCGCTCGCCGGAGTTCGTGGTCAACGTCTCACCGAGCACCGCCTCGCTCATAAGTTCGTCGAGGTATCGGTTCAGCTTCTCAAACACGTCGCCGCCGCCGGCCTTCGCCTCCAGCAGCTCTACGATGACGTTTTCCGGTACCGCAATGCCGGTGTCGTTCGCCAGCTGCCGGATCGCGGCCAGCATCTCGTCCTGGCGTTGCTTGTCGTAGCCACCGGGATACGTGATCTTCGTCGTCGGCGTGCCGTGTTTCTCGACGGCGCGCAGCCACTGTGCCAGTGCGTTGCGCTTCATCCATGCGGGCCAGTAGAGGACTTGCCCTATGCCGACGCCATATGGATCGTCTTCATCGTCGTCGATCGAATGCCTGTGAACCACGAACTTCCGATCGGGAACCGGCACACCCTCGATCATGGCAGCGCGCGTCAGGAGCCGGAGTTTGCCGTCCATGTCGAACCGGAACCGGCGCTGCTTCTTGACCTTAACGGCCTGTAGCGTCCAGACGCCGGCGACATTGGCCCAGAGAACCTCGGCAACGGAGAAGCCCTTCAGGACGGCGCCCAGCATGCCGCGTGTCAGCTTGTCGAAGTCGATCGCCTTCAGCTGGCGCTTGACTTCCTCGGCCGCGCGCTTGTCGAGATCGCTTTCCGATGCCTCGAAGACACTCCATTCGCGGCTGACCACTTCCAGCTTTCGCTTTTGCAGGATGGCGAAGGCATGCGGATCGCGCCGGATCTCGTCATAGAGCTGATGGCTCTTGCCAAGGCCACGCGTGCGCAGGATCTCGTCTGTCGGCTGCATGACGCCGGCGAACTCCGGGACGAACGGGTCCGTCCGGATCGTTGCGATCTCCATGGTGGTTTCAGCCATCTCAGTACCCCGTAAATGCGGAAAGATCGGATCGGGCGGCTACGGCGCCGTAAGCTCCGGTCGCGTCCGTGAACTGGCCGGCTGTCGGACGGTCATCCCCTGTCACGCCGGCGCCAACTTCGCCGCCTTCCTGCTCACTGGCATAAACTGCCAACGCTCCGGCGACGGCACTGTCGCCATGGCGCGCGAAACCGTCTGCCCCTTGCGTGCGAGCATCGTCCGGCACCTTGGCAATGCCCTTGGTCATCTTCAGCAGACGGTAATCGCCGAGCACGTCGTCATCGAGCGGCAGCTCAAACGTGCCGTCTTCGAAGCCGGCTTTCAGCTTCGGCATGTTGAGCATGTACCATTGCTGCGAGAGCTTGATCTCCGAGACGAACGACGCGCCGAACGCCTGCCGTGCCGCCTCGGCATGCGCCGCACCGTTGCCGGTAGCGTCAAAAGCCGCGTGGAAGAAGCGCGGCAAATGCTTTCGCAGGAAGAGGATGATCTGGCGCTGGCTCTCGAACGGCACGTTGCGCAGCTCGAGGAGGAACGGCGTGCGCAGGCTGGTGTCGAGACGCACCTGAAACGGATGGATCACGGACAAGTCGCCCGATCGGCCGAAGTCCTGGCCGAAGCCGGACCGCATCGTCGGATCGAGACGCTTCAGATGCGGCAGGAGCTGCTCGGTGCAGAAGTCCGCGATCTCCGCATCTCGAAGCTCTTTCGGCCAATCGACAAAGCCTTCCGGCGACGCCCAGCGAATAACCGGAATGTCTTCCTTCATCCGCGACATGATCAGTGATCGGGTAAGGAACGCGCCCGACGACATCGATGGGATGCAGAACAGCTCCTCGTCAGCGCCGGCGCCATAGAACTTGATGATGTCCTGGCGCCAGTCGGCCTCCGCCTCGGCCGACCACGGCTTGCCGGTCACATAGGCGATCCGCTCGTAGAGCCCCTGCTGCAGCGCCGTGTCGAAATCGATGCGCAGATGCTTGTAGCTCTGCCGGCCGGCAGGGATCTCTTGGATCTGTTCGTTGAAGTGGTTGTCAAAGCCATCATGCGTGGAGCAGACGATGACCTGTCCGCCCCACATTAGGAACGCGAGCGCCGCCTTTAGCAGTTCTTCGAGGCTGTCAACGAAGGCCGCTTCGTCGATCATGACGACGCCCTGCTTACCGCGCAGGGTGCGCGGCGCCGATGACAGGCCGACGATTTCGAAGCCCGACGAGAACTTGATCCGGAATGCCTGAATGGCGCGCTCGCCATCCTTGTCCGAGTCGTCCCAGATGAATTCCTGCATCTCCAGCGCGGCTTGGCTGAAGGCGCGGGCCCACATGGCGCAGGCGTCGATGAACTCGCGCGTCATCTCCTGGCTATAGGAGATGTACATGAAGTCCATGCCGCCGGCTTCGCGGGCACGCGCTGCGCGCAGGACGGCATAGGCTGCGCACGCCCATGTCAGGCCGATACGGCGCGACTTCTCGACGAAGAGAACGCGGCAGGCCGTTGTCTCGAGGAGGGCGAGCGTCTGCTGCTGGTACGGCAACAGCGCCTTGCGGGCGCCGATCCGGTTGATGACGGCATCGGTCGAGATGCGGCGCGCCTCGGCCCATTGCTCTTTGCTGATAGGGCCGCTCATTTCGTCCCCACGCCAAGAATCTGATCAAGGATCTCACTGGCCGTTTCGTCAGACAGGCCCTTCGAGCGCTGGACGAGTTTGACGGCTTCCTCAGCCTTGGAGGCAAAATCGGCCTCGACCTTCTGGCGCCTGGCTGTCGAGACGCCCTGCGCTTGGCTGGCAGCGCGCAGCGCATTCGCCAGCGCCATGGCGCCCTTCGGATCGAGGCCCGCCTCGCCGGCATTGGTCAGCAGTTCGAAGATCAGCGTCTTGATCGCTTCGGCCGCAATCAGCGTCAGATCGTCGGAGGATTTCGCATCCCACTTCTCGGCAATCGTCGCAGCGATCTCGCGCGTCTGATTGAGCCGGTTGGAGAGCGTGGCAAGCTTGATCGAATAGCGATTGAAGGCCGAGAACGACGGGATCGTGAACTCCAGCTCGCCGCGATGCTCCCGCTTCAGGGCCTCCAGCTCGGCGAAGAAGTCCTGATAGATATCGATCTGCGTCCGGTCACGGTCCTGCAGATCGGCCGCTGCCTTTGCAACGATCGATGCGCACTCTTCCGGCAGAAGCTCGATACCGGAGAGCCGACTACGCATGCGAGCTACCGGCCGGCGGGATGACGGCACGTGACGGACGCTTCACGCCCTCGATGATCGTCTCACGAAGAAGGTGGCGCCAGCCGAGATCGGTCAGCGTCCCGATCTTGACCGAGCCGGCATCAACGATCGTGATGGCGCCCATCATGCGGAGATAATCCATCTCGCCGTGGATCCACGACCGAGGCTGGCGGATGACGAACGTCTGCAACACAAGTTCAATCGTGCTGCTCGACAGGCTCTCATTTACCTGTTCGGAGAGGGCTCGCAATATAATGAGACGCGCATCTTCGCGCATGACTTTGTCGTAGTCGACTCCGATCGGGATCATCAACTGGCCTTCTTCATCTGATCAATCAACACGTCGTTCAGCCGCTCGCCGATCGCCTGGATCGGCTTCAGCTTTTCGTCCATCGACGAAAATTGTCAACGGCGGAGTAAAATCCTGCCACGCGGCGGCGCAAAAGTCGGCCACTTGTGGCGCGCGCATGAGACCGCCGGGAGGGCTTAGGCCCGAGCGGGGGTCTCATGCGCGCGTTGCGATTTTCGAAGGGCGTCAGCCGGCCTTTCGGGCGCGGCTTTGGGCGAGACGATAGCTGTCGCCGTTCATCTCGAGGATGCTGACGTGATGGGTGATGCGGTCGAGCAAAGCGCCGGTCAGGCGCTCGGACCCCAAGGTTTCCGTCCATTCGTCAAAAGGAAGGTTGCTGGTGATCAGGGTCGCGCCTCGCTCGTATCGTTGCGAGATCAGCTCGAACAGCAATTCCGCGCCGGTCTTTGACAGCGGCACGAAGCCCAGTTCATCGATGATCAACAGCTGGTAGGCGGCCATCTGCTTCTGGAACCGGATGAGACGCCGCTCGTCGCGCGCCTCCATCATCTCGCTGACCAGTGCGGCCGCTGTCGTGAACCCAACGGACAGGCCCTTCTGGCAGGCGGCCAGGCCGAGGCCGAGCGCCACATGGGTCTTGCCCGTGCCGCTGGGGCCGAGAGCGATAACGTTCTCCCTGCGCTCGATCCATTCGCAGCGCGCCAGTTCCAGCACCTGCATCCTGTTCAGCTTTGGGATGGCGGCGAAGTCGAAACTGTCGAGGCTTTTGACGACCGGGAACCTGGCCGCCTTGATGCGACGCTCGACCTTGCGACGGTCCCGTTCGATCATCTCCCGCTCGGCAAGCCGGGTGAGGTATCCGACATGATCGACGCCTTCGGTGGCGCACAGCCGGGCCAGCTTCTGGTACTCGCGCTGGAAACTCGGCAGCTTCAGGGTTTTGAGATAATGGGTGAGAAGGATCTCGGGTGCTTGGGTGTTCATGCGACTTCTCCCGCATCCGACGACAGGAGACGCATATACGCCTTCGCCGATGTCGTCTCGACCGTCGCCCTCGGCAAATACGGGTAGATGGACAGGTCCAGTCTGGGCGGCCGGCGTTCCACCCGGCACAGGATCAGATGCTTGACGGCGTCAAAGCCAATGGCGCCAAGCTGGATCGCCTGCTTCACCGCCGCATGCAGATCGGCGAGTTCGAAGCTCTCCAGCAGGCGGAGGACCTGCACGTACTCACGCCGGCCGTGTTTGGCCATGCGGCCTTCCATCAACCGGCGCAGCGTAGCGAACTCTTGCGGCAAGTCCCAGCCCTGGAGGGGCGCTGCCTGATCCAGCGAATTGATCTTCTGCTCGATCAGCGGCAGGTAATGGACAGGATCGAAGACGACGTCTTCCCGTTCCCAGCACCGAGGATGGCGGGCGATGATCTCGCCACGGCCACCAATGACCACTTCGTTGACATAGCCGCGCACCCACACATCCTGATGGCCATAGGCGACCGGGACGGAATAGTCGTTGGTCTTGTAGCGCACCAGCGACTGCGCCGTCACCTTGGCACTTGCCTGGTCGCAGGCATCAAATGGCGAGGCTGGCAAGGCGCGCATGGCAGCCAGATCGCGCCGCAAGCGCTCGCCGATCGTCTCGCTCTCGCCGCGCAGCCTGTCGCGCTGGCGCTTCCGGCACTGCTCCTCCAGAAAGGTGTTGAACGCCTCCCATGTCGCAAACTGCGGGATCGGTACCATGAAGTTGCGCCGGGCATAGCCGACGAGACCCTCGACGTTCCCCTTGTCGTTGCCCTTGCCGGGACGGCCATAGCGATCCCGGATAAGGTAGTGGGACAGGAAGCCGCTGAACAACGTCGCGCGCTTGCGGGTGCCGTCAGGCAAAATCTTCGCCACCAGGCAACGGTCGTTGTCGTAGACGATCGATTGCGGCACGGCGCCGAAGAAAGCGAACGCATGGACATGGCCATCGACCCAGGCCTCGGCCACTGCCGCCGGATAGGCCCGCACGTAGCAGCCGTCGCTGTGCGGAAGGTCGAGCACGAAGAAATGCGCCTTCTGCTCGACACCGCCGATGACCACCATCGCCTCACCGAAATCGGCCTGCGCATGGCCGGGCGGATGCGACAGCGGCACGAACACTTCCTGGCGGCGCTGATCCCGCTCGCGCATGTAATCCTTGATGATCGTATAGCCGCCAGTGAACCCGCATTCGTCTCGAAGCCGGTCAAACACCCGCTTGGCCGTATGGCGCTGCTTGCGCGGCACTTGTCTGTCTTCGTCCAGCCAGTGATCGATCGTCGAGACAAACGCATCCAGCTTGGGCCGCCGGATCGGTGATTGTCGCTGATAGCCAGGTGGCGTCGAATAGGACAGCATCTTGGAAACGCTGTCGCGCGATATGTTGAAATGCTTTGCAGCCTGACGCCGGCTCATGCCTTCCGAGCAAGCCAGTCGAACCTTCAGATATAATTCCACGGTATAGATCCCCAGGCCCTCCTGCGCTCATTGCAGAAGAGAAATAGGTGGCCGACTTTTACGCCGCCCGAAGCGGGACAATCCCGCCGCTACCGTGGTCTAATTTTGCACCGCCGCTCTCAGACACGAGAAATCGGAATTTTTACTTTTCCAGATCACTTGTCAGATACCTTCAAACAGACTTCATAGCTTCTGTAAAATCTGTTTGAAGGAGGCTTCCTTGCCCCAATGCACTGTGTGCCATAACGACTTCTTCCTCATGCGGGGAACCGTCTGTGACGACTGCAAGGAAGCTGCCGCTAAAAAGGATCTCGAAGCCAGAGCAGCGGCGATGGTCCTAGCGACCTCCCTTGAGGTTCCAAACCGAAAGACCAACTCAATAATCTCGATTGTTGCAAGCGAAACCGCGTTGGCTATGAACGTCCTTCAGGATATCGCCAATAGCTGGCGCGACTTCGTCGGCGGCCGCTCCAACACTTCGCAGAATGCCCTTCGCCAAGCCCGAGAAGCCTGTCTCGACCAACTAAAGCTCCGAGCTGCCGAACTTTGTGCTGATGCTGTAATTGCGGTCAACATCTCATACAGCCAGCTTTCTACAAACGGTTCCGGCGGCGGCATTTTGTGTGTGACCGCCAGCGGTACGGCAGTGAAGCTGGCAGATTTGGCTGATAACTAGTTTCGGGAGCTGATGATCAGTTCTTGGGCCTGCACACCCTTTCCACCAGATATCGAGTAAAGCACCTCTGCATTCGCGATGCGAAAGGTGCTGAAGATCTCGCGCATCAGTGGGACGTCGTTGATCGATAGGACGAAATTCCCCTTCAACCTACCGAGCCGTTCGGCCATCACCTCAAACTGATCACGACCGAACAGGGCCGCACCGTAGTCCCCCTCGCTGCCGAAGTATGGCGGGTCGAGGTAGAAGAGCGCGCCCGGCCGATCATACCGATCGATGAACGCCAGCCAGTCGAGGTTCTCAATCACGACCCCCGCGAGCCGCTCGTGCACGTCCTCGAGGAGAGGCGCGAGGCGCGTGAGATTGAACCGAGAGCCGCCCTCGTGCACCACCCCGAACGTCTGACCGGATACCTTGCCGCCAAAGGCGAGCTTCTGGAGATAGATGAAGCGCGCTGCGCGTTCGAGGTCCGTCAGCGTAGAGGGGTCGCACGCCTTCAAGCGCTCGAACTCACGCCGGCTGGTGATCTGGAATTTGAGGCAATCCATGAACTGCGGATAGTGCCGCTGAAGGATGCGAAACAGGTTCACGACGTCCCCGTTTCTGTCGTTGATGACCTCATGCCGAGGCGCCGATCGGCGACGGAAGAACACGCCGCCCATGCCGACGAATGGCTCTGCGTAAGTAGTGTGCGGGATCTCCGCGATCATCTTGACCAAGCGCGGAGCCAAGGTCCGTTTCCCACCGATCCATGCGGCTGGTGGCTGTGTATTAACTACGTCTCTAAAGCCGTCTTCAAAGGGCATTTAAATGGTTCTCAGAATCATGCCAAACCGGGATGCCTCGAAAGAGGTCCGGGTGTGACAGTTATTCCGTATGGCTGTCGGACGGTTTTGTCTGCAAACGTGGCCGTCCTCGGAGGCTTGCCTCCGGCACCTGGTGCTTGGCTCACGGAGACCATCTGAGATCTCCGCAAGCCGTGTCGCTGTTGGATCAGTTGATCGTCTTTTCCGCGGTCTCTTCCACGACAGGCTCGGCCGCGACCGGCGCTTCCGGCCGGTTCGGGTTGAGCTTGCGATCGACGTAATCGGGCTCGTACTTCTGGAGCAGGGCATATGCTTCCGTCAGCTGGGCCGAGATCGTGTCAAAGCCCTGGGCGAGCGTATCGCACTCGTTTTGCAGGGCTTCGTTCCGACGCTTCATCGAGTTGATCATCATGTGCATGCTGAGTTTCCTTGTGAGGTTGTTGTGGATGGAAAGTCGGGATCGGCGGGTCATTCGGCCGACCAGTTGACCTCGGCGGCTGCGGTGATGGCCTGTGCGGTTTCCGCAGCCGCAATCGCCTTTTTCGCGGCCATGCGCTTGGCCTCGACGCCGGCCGAGATGTGCTGCCATCCCGTGAAGGTATCGAGGATCTGCTGCGCCTTCTCAGCCTTGGTCATCCCGTCGGCTTCAGCCTCAGCAACGATGTGAGGGATATCCGCGTCAGGCACGCCGGCGAAAGCGACCTTGGCGCGAGCCTCATCGAGCTTCTGCTGATAGGCCATGATCTGACCGAAGCCCGGCGTGATGAACTGCATCCGGTATGCCTCGGCCGCACGGTCGATCTTCACCACGGCCTCAGCCCGAAGCGCGTCGAGATCGACTTCCACGGGGGCCGGGCTCCACTGGTCGATGTAGGTTTTCAGGCCGTCCGGGATCGCCGGCCAATCGTTGGTGAAGCCGTCAAAGAGAGCGTCCTCGGCCTTGGTCAACTGGCCGCGCAAGGCGTCGGCATCCGGGCCGGACAGCTCGGCCAGCATCTTGCCCGCCGTCTGGTACCAGAACTGAGGTGCGCTGAGGATCTGCTGTCGGCCGAGCCAGATGGCGGCGGCAACGGCCCAGCGGGAGGCCTTCTTCTGTTTCAGGCTATCGACGACGCCGTCGGCCATGGACTCGTACATGCTATCGATATTGTACATTGCTTTTCCTCTTGGTGGTTTCAGGTAGGCACGTCATCGGGACCGCCGTGGTGATTTCCACGGCAGAGCATCCAGAATTTGCTGATCGGGGCTGACTTGAGCGACGTCCGGCTCGACCGGCACAATCTCAAGCGTTCGCGGATCGACGCGAATGTCGGTGACAGAAAGCAGCCTCTCGGGAACACGAAGGCTGGGGTTGGCATAGCGGCCTGTCTCAGCGTCGTATTCAGCGCGACCGAAGGCATTGCCGTGGTCCGAGATGATGCCCGTGACCGGGTCATAGATGACGAACCACAGTTCCTGCTCCCCGCTCTGGAGCGCTTCCGGTCCAATGTTTTCAGGTGATTTCATTTTTTCAACCTCGTAACCGTCCAGGAGGTGCCGTCGTTCGTCATGCCGGTGCTGCTGCCGAAGTACCCCATGTCCTTGTTGTTCGTTCGCATCGCGCCGCCCGACCCCATGACGAAGACGAGGGTGATCGTGACGCTCTGCGCGGTGCCGCCGTTGGTGAAGCTGCCGGAGATCGACTGGCTGGAGCAGCCGTAGGTGTCGATGGCCGGACCCGTGATTTTGATGGTATCGAGCACCGTGCTGTTGATTTTCAGCTGCACGTCACCGGCGTAGAACACCTCGGCGTTGACCCCGGTCATGGAGCCGCGAAGGTTCCAGAAGGCGTTGATGACGAGCCGCTCTTCCGGTGCGAGGGTCAGAGTGCGCGTCAGCACTGTCGTCGTCGCCGACTTCGAAACGGTGCCTCCGCTCGTGTTGTAGTAGACATTCGAGATGGCGCCGTTGACCAGCTTCTCACCGTTCAAGGTGGCATCGTTGATGTCGATGTTCGAAACCTTGATGTTCAGCGCCGACAGGTTCGCGACATTGATTTTCTCGGCGGTGACGGCGTTGGCGGCAATCTTGTCTGCCGTGATCGCGTTCGCAGCGATCATGCCGGCCGTCAGAGCGCCATCGACGATCAGATCGCCGCCGTTTCGCTCGAAGCAACCTACGGAACCGAAGTAGACGTTTCCGCCCGTTGCGTCCCGCTGCACGAACAGCTCGATGATGGCGGAAGCTGCTTCTCCCGGTGAGACAAGGTTGACGGCCAGCGTGCCAGTGCCGCCGGATCCTCGGCTGCCGGTGTTGATGTAGTCGTAGAAGCTCGCGATGTTCCCGCTAGCGTTCAGCCAGAGAACCCGGATCATTCCGTTGAAGTTGTTGTTCGAGTAAATGGCGCCGGTGAAGCGATAGGCCGTGCCGCCCTTGACCGGGAATGACCTGCTCTGGCAGTTCGTGTAGCCGCCAGACCCCCATGGACCAGCCTGAAAACACATTCCGTTGTAGGACTGGAAAAGACCGTGATCCCCCCAGACGATCCACCCCGGAATGGTGCCGACCCATGAGTCCGTGGACGTCATCTGGTTGTCTGGAACAAGGTTGTTGAAGTCGGTGATCACCATCTTTACAGCGGTGATCGCCTGCGCGGCAATTTCAGTGGCGCCAATCGTTCCCGCCTGCAGCTTATTGCCAGTGATGGTCCGTGCTTGGATGTTGTCGGCCACAATGGCATTGGCCGCTATTTTCCCTGCAACAACAGCCAGTGCTCCGATTTTGTCAGCGCTAACGGCAAAGGCCTTGATTTTGTCGGCAGTGATCGCATCCGTCGCAATTTCGGTGGCGCTGATCGTGCCGACCGCGATGTGACCGGCGCCGATCGTGCGCGCATTGATCTCGTAGCCGGTGATCGTCGCAGCGATGAAGCTGTCAGCCGAGATGGTCCGGACCGCAATCTTGTCACCGGTAATCGTGCCACCGGCGATCTTCGCCGCCGTGATGGCGTTGGCCGCCAGCTGGTTGGTCGATACGGCGCCGGCAGCGATCGTCGCTGCGGTCACGGCGTTAGCGGCGATTGTCCCGGCCGTCACGGCGTTTGCGGCGATCGTGCCTGCTGTCACCGCGTTCGCTGCGATCTTCCCGGCCGTGATCGCATTTGCCGCGATCTTGTTGGCCGTAATCGCGTTGGTAACGATGTTGCCTTCGGAGATGACTGTCGTTCCGCCCTCGCTCCAAGGCGATGCCTCCAGCTGGTTGGCCGTCGCTTCGCCCAGATAGAATTTGGACGCCCAGGTGTAGGAGTTGTTGCCCCATGCCGCACTGTGCCCCATGCACCGCAGAAAGAGCTGGACGTGCGTGGTTCCGGCCGGAGCCTGTCCTTTCACCCAGATCCGCTCATAGCTGGCCAACTGGCTGCCCGGATCGCCATTCTGGTGCGTTGGCTTGTCCGCGAACGTATAGCCAATCGTCACGCCACCGTTGTTGACGTACTCGATGTGAAGGCGAGCATAATCAGACCGGTGCCCATAGACATAGACAGACGCTTCCAGCCATGAGCCCTGCGCAACCGGCCAACGCATAGGGATGTTGTTGTCTGCGGGATTTCGCGGAGACAGGTCGGCAAACTGGCCGTTGTTTTGCGCGCCCTCCTGCAGAACCTGAAATGCGCCGTCGATGGGCGTGTAGTTGTCGTTGCGCTTGATGAACGACCAGTTCGCGCTGGACGCATAGATCCTCCAGTTGGTGATGTCGGCCTGGGCATTTGAGTTCGGGATCCAGTTCGTCCCTTTGCCGACTGCAAGCTTGTCGGCATAGATGGAGCCCGCAGCGATCTTGTCGGCAATGACCGCTCCAGCGGCGATCTGCCCCGCCGTGACGGCGCCGGCCGCAATGGTGCCGGTCGTAACCGCATTGGCCGCAATCGTGCCGGCCGTGATCGCGTTTGCGGCAACCGTGCCGGCCGTTACTGCATTTGCCGCGATCCTGCCCGCGACAACAGCGCCGGAGGCAATGCTGGCCGCTTCCACGGCGCCGGCGCTTATTTTCCCGGCGGTGACTGCGTTCGCTGCAATCTCGCTTGCGGTAACGGCATTGGCTGCGATCTTCGCCGTGGTGATCGAGTCCGCCGCGAGGTGGATGGTCGAGATCGAGCCATCCACGACCAGCTCGGCACCCTCAGCCTTTCGCAGAGAGATGCGATCGATGATCAAGTAGCGCGTCGTTGACGGGCTGTGGTGGTAGATCTGCACCTTGCAATAGGTGGCAGCACCCGGAACCTGCGTCTTGCCGGAGCGCTTATCCCAAGCGGCGGGAATGGACGCGTTGCCCTGCACATCAGTGTACTGCGGCGACGAAAGCGCTGTCTTATTACGGTCGAACCACAGGATGCGATAATAGAAGCCGTAGCTCGATGAACCGTCAGTCGTACGAACAGATGCGTCCCACGCCAGCCAGTCACCGGACGTGACGGGGATGAAGTCCTTCGTGACCATGTTCATGGAGATGGAGCCACCGGACCCGCCGTTGACGCCGTTTTCCAGAACAAGCGACCACCGACCCGTCTGTGCATCACCGACCCAGAGCCAGATATTGGCCCCGCCCGCACCGGCCCCGTTGTAGATGGGATAGTTGGCGTCCCAGACGGATGTGAGCGCGCCTTGTTCGAACTGACCGTCGGGAATGAAGTTTTCGAAGTCGGCCAAGAGAAGCTGCTTCGCCGTGATCGCGTTCGCCGCGATGTTGTTGGCGATGATCGCGTCAGCCGCGATCTTGCCTGCCACGATGGCACTGGCTGCAATCTCGTTGGCCGTGACAGCTCCAGTTGCGATCTTGGCGGTTGTGACGGAGTTGGCAGCCAGCTCCGTTGCCGAGATCACGCCAGCGGCGATCTTCCCGGCAATAACCGAGTTCACAGCCAGCTTGTCGGCGGTAACAGCCAAGGCATCGAGCTTTGCGGTGGTGATGGCACCCGACGCAATCGTACCGGCGGTGACGGCGCCAGCAGCGAGCTTGGCCGTCTCGATCGCACCGGCCGCGATCTTCGCAGCCGTGATGGCATTCGCCGCGATCTCATTGGCCGTGACAGCATTGGCGGCGATCTTGCCGGCTACGATGGCACCGGCAGCGATCTTGTTCGCGGTGATCGCATTGGTGACGATGTTGCCCTCGGTAATGAGGGTGATCGAACCTTCGCTCCACGGAGTAGGCTCGGACTGGTACTGCGTTGCTTCCCCTACATAGAAGCGAGAGAACCATGTGTAGGAGTCGGTGCCATTTGCGGCACTGTGACCAAAGCAGCGCAGAAAGATTTCGACATGCGTTGTGCCTGCCGGCGCCTGACCCTTTGCCCAAACCCGCTGATAGGCTGAAAGCTGGCTTCCAGGGTCCGAGTTCTGGTTTGTCGGCTTGGCGTCCATGATGAAGCCGAGCGAGTTACCGCCGTTATTGAAGCATTCGATATAGAGCTGAACGCCGTTCGAACGGTGCCCGAAAACATAGACGGACGCTTCCAGCCACGACAGCTGCGCAACAGGCCAGCGCATAGCGTAGTTGTTGTCGAACGGGCTTCGAGGGTTAACGTCTACGAAGGCTCCATCGAGCCGTGCGCCGCTCTGAAGAACGTAGAAGCAGCCATCGATGGGTGAGTAGTTGTTGTTCGCCTTTCCAAAGTCCCAAGTCCCCCCCGACCGGAACTTGATGCCCCAGTTTGTCAGGTCGGCCTGAGCGTTCGAGTTCGAGACCCAGTTGACGCCCTTGCCGACGGCCAACTTCTCTGCGGTGATGATCCCTGCAGCGAGGTTCGCGGCAGAGACTGCACTCGCTGCAATGGTGCCAGCCGTGATGGCATTCGCAGCCACGGTACCGGCCGTGACGGCGCCGGCCGCGATCGTGCCGGCCGTCACGGCGTTGGTCGCGATCTTGCCAGCGATAACAGCGTTCGCCCCGATCGTGCCGGCCGTCACCGCGCCGGCGGCAAGCTTGGCCGTCTCGATGGCGCCGGCGGCGATCTTGACAGCGGTGATCGCATTCGCAGCGATCGCGTCGGCCGTCACAGCGTTTGCGGCAATGGCGTTGGCCGTGATCGCAGCAGCCGAAACATGTCGCGCGATGATCGCGCCATCGACGATCAGGGATGCTTCCGCCATCTCGACAAGCTGGATGTCAGAGATCAGCCAATAGCCTGCGGCGTCCGTGCCGGTGTCCATGTAGGGAACAGGCGTTGCCGTCTGCGTCCTGGAGCTGTCCGTCTTGAACCGCCATTCGATCGTCTTACCGGCAGCTGCCTGGTACCCGGTGTCCGTCGCCGAAGCGATCACGCTCCCGTCCGACGCCGAAATCGACATGTCGTTGATGACGAGGGCATTGAAGTTCTTGTTGCAGCCCACGTTCTTCACGATGGCCGACGCGCGGTACCAAGTGTCCGGCGTCAGGGGAAAGCCGCGGGCGATCCAGCCGTGGATGCGCGGGCCGGCACTCGCCGCAGCCAGCGCCGCGTTGAACTTCATGGCGCCAGAGACGCGCATCGCCGCAACCTGGGCATCCGCGCTGGAGACGAACGTCACGTAAGGAGCATTCGGCGACCAATAGCCCGGATCTCCGTAGAACCGGTCAAGAATGAGGCTCGCGCCTACAGCGTTCGCGGCGATCGACATCTTGGATGCCGTGATCGCGTTGACGGCAATCTTGTCCGCGACGATGGCGCTGGCCTGAAGCTTCGGCGTCGAGATCGCGTCGTCGGCGATCTTCGTGTTCGTCACCGCGTTCGAGGCGAGCTTTGCCGCATCGACCGCGAGCGCCGCAAGCTTGGCGTTTGTGATGGCGAGATCGGCGATCTGCGTTCCGACAAGCTGGCCGGAAACCTTGGCAGCGGCAACGGCGGCGATCTGCGCATCCGTCAGCTGGCCCGTGACCTTGCCCGCCGCGATCGCTGCGATTTGTGTGTCGGCGATCGTGCCGCTGATGTCCGGAGCTGCAACGCCCGAAATCCACGTCACTCCATCGAACCGATAGATCTTGCTGTCGGTGCTCAGAAACACGATACGGCCGGCAGCGTTGCCTGACGTCGGGAGCGAGCCAACCGTTTCAACGGGCTTCAAGCCATTGCCGAACTTCGCAGCCGTGATGGCGGCATCGGCTATCTGGCTGGAGACCAGCGTGCCTGTGACCTTGGCAGCGCCGACGGCTGCAATCTGCGTATCGGTCAACTGGCCGGTGACCTTGGACGCGGAGAGTGCGGCCAGCTGGGCGTCCAGCAATGTGCCGGTGATGTCGCCCGCTGCAGTCGTGGCGACAAACCTCGTGCCGTCATACCGGTAGAGCTTGTCGTCCGTGGTCAGAAAGACGATCCGACCTTCGGTGTTGCCGGACGTCGGGAGCGAGGTCACAACCTCGATCGGCCGGAGCCCGCTTGCGAACTTCGTGACGGTGACGGCCGAGTCCGCGATCTTTGCCGCGATGACGGACCCATCGGCCAGCTTGCCCGCATCGACAGCCAGTGCAGCGAGCTTGCCATTCGTAATCGCGAGATCAGCGATCTGAGAGCCAACCAGCTGGCCGGCGACTTTGGCGGCAGCGACGGCCGCAATCTGCGCATCCGTCAGCTGACCGGTGATTTTCGACGCTGCCAAGCTTGCGATGTTCGCCTCAGCGATCGCGCCATCGATGTCGGCGCCGGCGACCGTCGAGATCCACCTCGTTCCATCGAACCGATAGACCTTAAAGTCTGTGGTCAGGTACGCCATGCGGCCGGCGGTGTTGCCGGTTGTCGGCAGCGCGGAGACGACTTCCACCGGGCGCAAGCCGGTAGCGAACTTTGCCGCCGTCACGGCTGCATCGGCAAGCTTGCCGGCTGTGATGGCGGCGTCGCTGATTTGCGTGCCGACGATCGTGCCCGTTAGGTCCACCGTCGGCACAGATGCCGTGTAGGCGGAGCCGTTCCAGCGGTAGAGCTTGCCGTTGACGGTGATCACGTCCTGCGTCTTCGTGGTCGGGACGACAGTGCCAGAGATGACACCGACCGGCGCGATCCCGGAGGCAAACTTCGTTGCATCGACGGCCTGCGCCGCCAGCTTGTCGCGCTCGATCGCCGCGTCGGCGATCTTCGCGGCGATGACCGCACCGTCCATGATCTTGCTGACAGAGACCGCAGCGTCAGCCAGCTTGGCCGTGATCACAGCGCGATCGGCCAGGATCTGTGCCGTGACGGCCGCTACCTCAAGCTTCGCAGTCGAGACGGCAGCATCTGCGAGCTTCAGACCAGTGACAGCCGCGTCCATGATCTTGTTGGCCGAAACCGCAGCGTTGCCGATCTTGCTGGTGACGATGGCGCCGTCGAGGACGTCGGCCGACGAGAACCCGATATTCGCCGTCGTCAGCGAGATCCAGGCCGAGTCCTCCGTCTTGCGCGGCGAGTAAGGGACGAGCTTTCCCTGCACCTCGTACTCGGTCGCCGGCAAGAGCCACATGCCGCTCAAGGGCCATTCGCTCGATGTCGGGCCGTAGGGGAAGTGGTCGCTCTCGAAGACGACGACACCCGTCGCCTTCAGCCGAACGCGGACCAGGACGCGCGCAACATCGGCGAGGTTGGTGGCGCAGGACACGATGATGACCGGCCGGCGGCTCCGGCCGTCCGGGTCCGTCAGAACATCGGCGCGGGCACCCCAGCCGGTCATCGGCTGCGTCGGCACCTCGATGCGGCCGATCCAGCCGCTGGATACGACCTCCTGCATGGTGCGCACCCAATCGTAATCAGCCGGGTCGATCTCTTGCAAGGTGACGATCTGGTTCATGCCCATCTGGCCACGGCGCTCCGTGACGAGGAAGCGCTTGTTCACATAGCCATTGTGCGGCGACGTCCAGGAGACGACATCGATGCCGGCTTCCAGAACATAGGCCATCGGCGGCAGGGGCAGCTGGTGACGACGGAAGCGGCGCGCCTCGGTAAGGATCGCGCGCATGAGCTGCTGGACCTGCCGATCGTGTGACGTGGCACCGAAGGAGATGTCGGCGAGATTGCGCTTGCCGTCCAGGGCTTCGAACGCATCGCTGCGCACGACCGGCGCATCCTTGGCGACCCACGCCTCTTCCGGGTTCGGATACTTGCCCGTCACGCCGTTGATGGTGAGATCGACAGAGGGGAACGGATCGAAGCCGGCCGGGTCTGTGATGAGGGTATCGGCGTCGGAGAAGCCGAAGACGGCCCCGCCGAAGATACCGTTCTTCATCTTGAAGACGCCGCACTGGTCGGTCAGTCGGCCATTCTGAGCCTTGCGAAGCTCCTCGACGACGGTGAGCGGCACCATGTCGCCAGTGATCTCGTAGCCGCCGCGCCACTGCGGTTCCGTCGATCCGTCCGCCCGCTCGACCAGTCGGCCGGCCTCCTGACATGCCGCAATCCAGTTTGAGGATGGCAGCCGCAGCGCGTTGACCTTCTGCCCGCCGTAGAACCATTCGCCCTTGTAGCGCAGGCCCCGTAGGACATTGTAGGTCATGACCGCGAGGTTATAGGACGGCTCATAGGTGCTCGGATCATCCCATCGATGGGTGCCGTTACCGCCGTTCGTGCTGTCCTTTCGGATGTCGTAAAGCGGCAGAGGCGCCGGTTCGAACAGCACCTTCGGCTGACCCTTGAAGTAATCGCGCTCCCAGCGATAGGTCATGATGGCATAGGGAATGCCGCGACCGATCATGGTCGCATCCCACGGCCGATCGTCGTCTTCACCGAATGTCTCGACCAGGAAGGGGTCAGCGACGGTCTGCAAGCCGTCGTAGAACTTCACCCAGCAGTAGTCGTGAACGGTCCCTTCGGTGTCGCGGAACTCTTTCAGCGGATAGCCGCGCCCGAAAACAGCGTCGGGCTCATTCCAGAGGATCGTGCATTTCTCGCCCTCGATCCAGATGCCATCGAGACCGGGAAGCGGGAGGTTGCCCAGCTCAATGACTTCCGTGAAATATGTGTTCGGCGTGTCGCCGTCGTAGTTACCCCATGTGCCGTAATATTTGCGCTTCCCGCGCGTGGCGAACTGGCCGATCGTCGTCGAGACCGGCTTGTCATCGCCAACATCCGCCTGGATTTTGGCGCCCACTGGTGGTGGCGCGTCCGGCGCGGTGGCCATTGAATAGAGCGTCGTTGCTGCAGCCAGCGCCAGACTGACCACGGCATTGACGATACCGGAGCCACTGATAACGGCACTGAAGACGCCGGCAATGGCACCGATCAGCGGGCCGGCGGCGGCGGGGTCGGGCTGAAGCAGGAAGAACGTCAGCGCGGTTGTGGCAAGAGCGTATTTCTTGAACATCAGCCCACCCGAAAGGCGCGTACAGCCTTCTCTCGATCGACCGTCGCCAAGCCGCCTTCGCCCATCACCCAGATCCGATCGAAATCGAAGACACCAAGCACGTGGCGGAACTGCGTATCCGTGGGAATGGCGGCGATGTCGCCCGTCTGCGCATCAACCGGATGCTCATGTTCGGGAAGGAGCGAGGCGGCGAAGTCGGCCAGATCCTCAAAGCCGGCCGCGCGCATCAGGCGGTAGGCTGAGGCCGCATCGTGATAGTCGCCCTGATCGGGCACGGGCAGCTCGGCGCCGGTGATGGCGCTCACGGACGCGATGGCAAGCTGTCCGCAGTCGTTCTGCGCCCATGCAAATGGCTTGCGGCGAATGTCATCGAAGACATCGCAGAAGGGTCCGATCCAGAGTTCCCGGCGCTTCAGCTCGATCATTCTTCGCCCCAGGGTTCGATCCAGTTGGCGACGGAGCCGGCATATTTTCCGAAGTTATCGACCTCGCCGTTCGGCCCCTTCCGTTTCTTCTGCTCTTCGGCGCTGGACTTGGCGGGGTTCGGCCGGGTCAGGTTGACCATGGCGTCGTTGACGAGGCGGATCTCCAGCACTTCGCCGCCGCCATCTTCCGCGGCCCGCTGCACGCTCGCGCCGTCGATGACGCCGAGGTAGTCGTTCTCGGGCATCGACGAGAGGAGACGGGTCTTGGGATCGAGAAGCCCGAGCCAGATCTCGAGAGAGCCCGCGCGGCAGTCGAGCCCGCGCGCCATATCCTCGACGGCCGGGTTGAGCATCGTCATCGAGACGTTGCGCGTGTTGACCTCGAGCGTCGAGGTGCTGACACTCTCCCCGGTGTCGAGGTCAACCTGACCCTGGAACGTGCGGGCATAGACCGCGCCGTCGATCAGCGATCGAACCTCGACCGTCACCGGCCGGTCGCCGGACCAGAAGTTCTTCGTCTGCAGCGTGGTGTTACCGTTCGCGTCGGGATAGGTGCGCGCGATCACGGATACGAACCAACGCGGAATGATGCCGTCGTAAGGCGCGTTCTGCAGCAGCGCGGAGAAGGCGGGATCGACTGTCTTCATGGTTTTTCGATCGCGGTGAAACCGGCGCCCTCTGTCAGGTGACGGCGCGCGCGGCCCGGCATGTGGCTGTCCGGCATGATGACCATGCGGCAGGCTGGCCGGGCGAAGATCGTGGTGGCGTTGACAGCCAGGCCATCCGGCACATTCGGGAAAATGCTGAGGACCGGCGTCACGCCGTCGCTGCCTGCAAGGCCGCGCTCGGATATCTCGAGGAAGGCGTACTGAACGGGATTGCTGCCCCACGACACCTGAAACTTGTCGGCGATCGTCAGGACGTAGCCTGCCGGAAAGCCCTTGAAGCTCATCGAGCGGCGGTCCGCCCCGATCGTGGCGATCTGGATGACACGACTGCCAAGGATGGTGCCACGAGGATCCATGGCCGGATAAGGCGACAGCGGGTCGAACAGCCAGAATGCCTCCTGGGCGCCTCGAAGGGCGCGGATCTGGGCGGCGTACTGTTTCATCTCGGCGCTCGAGCGGCGATCAAGTTCCACCACGGCGCGCCAGAGCGGGTCGGCCATTTCGGTCTGCCAGATGCGACCGCTGCCCTGTCCTGACAGGCTGTCACGCCGCTTCACGCCCCACTCGACGCTGGAGATGGGCAGCCGATCGGCGAACGTCGGAAGGCTATAAGGGAAGCTAAGGGTCATTGGCCCCTCACGTACGGGCGCTTCTTGATCTGATCGAAGCGGGCCGGCAGGTTCTTGTCGTAGGCGCGAAGGCCCTTGGCCACGCCGCGATCGACAGCGTCCTCAATGTCGCGATCGCCGCGCGGATTATCGACGTAGACGTTGATCTCCGACTTGCCGGAGCCTGCCCGGTCGTTGGCGACAGCCGCTTGCCGCTCCTGTGCCTGGGACGGATAGATCGACGCCGGCGCGCCGATGCGGGTCACGAAGCCGCCCTGGTCGTAGCCACTACCGGAGTTCAGACCCTCCAGAAGGCGGCGAACGCCGGGCTGCGCGACCACGCTCGCCTTGACCACAAATTCCTGACCGTGGACGAAACCGGCGATACTGTCGCGCGGCCCGTTTCCGGTGTGACCGCCGACGTCGTAGCCGTTCGTCAAGAAACTCCCTAGCGTCGTATTGGGTGCCCAGAACATGCTGGTCGGATTGATACCGCCCAGCAAGCTGCCAAGACTTCCGAGAAGGCTGGAAGGGCTGTTTGCGCCGGAAGACGCTGATAAAAGCTGCTGGCTGAACTGCCCGAGACCATTCCCGAGATTGCCAAGCCCTTGGACGGCCGTTGTCGATGCGTTGGCCAAGCTACCGACATTTGTCGCAGCTTCCGTCGCGCGCCGCGCTTGCAGCTCCATCGCGTTGACCCAAGTCTTATTGACCTGGTTGGAGCTGTTGCCAGACAGCATTTCAAGCTGAAGTCCGCTCGCGCCCATCCGGCTGGCACCGGTGGCGAAGCCGACATGCCCTCCCGGCTGGTTTGCGCCATAGCCGTTCGTATCAACAAGCACGTCACCCTTCAGCACCGACGCGAGATCGACCCGCTGACCCCAGTTCTGGAACGAATTGGCGGTCAGGGAACCCGATCCCTTCACGCCGATCTGTTCCAGGGAGGAGTTGACGAAACCCGCACACCAAGCCGTCTGCGCCGCGTCAATGTTGACGCCGCCCGCACGAAGGAAACTGTTGATGTTTCCGCGCTGTCCGGTTTCGGAAAAGCCCAGAAGGTTCGATGCCAAATCGACAGCGTTTCCGGTTCCGCTTGTTGGAAGCGCCGAGCGGGTGACGGCGCCGACTGGAGCGGCGTAAGACGGAAAACCGGCTGACGGCGTGTTCTGGTTGGCGGCGACTGGCGCTGACCTCGTAAACCGGGCGATCACATCGGAAAGCTCCGTGCGATCGCCGCCGAGAACCATGTTCTTGATCGAGTTCGTCCCCAGCTCCTGGAAGAACTTTCCGACGTCGCCGAGAAGCCCCTTTAAGGCCCCTTTAAAGTCGCCTTTGATGAGCGAACCGAACATGTTGTCGATTGCGCTGTCGCTGGCCGAGCGCACCATGTCCCACGCTTCTTTTTGCCGATTAAGCTCAGTGGTCAGCTCGCCCGTGAGACGAGCCTTCTCCCGCATCTGCTCGGCTTCTACGCTGTTGCGCTCAATGCCAAGATCCCGGATCTTGCGCTCGGTATCGAGGATCCGGAGGTTGTCAGCGCGCGCGCTGGTGCTCTGGCCGACGAGATCGATCTCAGCCCGGAGCCGTTCGATTTCGGTGTCCTGCGTAGCGATCGCCTTCTGGGCCGCGATCTTCTGCGCCAGCTCGGCATAGGCGGCCGACTTCTCGCCGATCCGTGCCAATTCGGCCTGATCGATTGGAAGCCCCGTGCGCGCGGCCTCCTCCTTAAGCTGCGTCGTGAGCTGAAACTGCATGCGCAGCCGCTCTTGTTCGACCGCCGACTTACCAACGAGGTCAAGTTCAAGCCGCTGCTTTTCGAGAAGCGTATCCAGCGAGCGTGCGCGCTGCTCCTGAGAACGGGCCGTCGATGCGTTGCCCTCGTCTCGCTCGAAATCGTTGGGGCGGCGCTTTGGAACGGGAACGTCAACGAGATAGCCGTCGCTGTTCAAAACACGGCTGTCCCCCTCGTCGGGATCTCCGTCAAGTTCGCTGGGGCGTGGCCGAGGCGTCGGGCCATTATCAGGCAGGATTGTCCCACTCCCACCCGGCGTGAATTCGGGGCTGCGGATTAACCCGTCATAAGCGCCCTGGGAAGGATACCTCGACGTGATAGCGGCGGCTGCGATTGCCTGTTCATTGACGGATTGAACGCTGCCGGCTGCGCCCATGGCGGCAGTCGACAGTTTTTCGAACATGGTGGTGAAGGCAGCGATTGCTGGAATGCCGCTGTCGTTTGTTGCGGCGATCAGCGCATTCTGCACTGTAGTGACGTCTTCAAGCTTCAGAGAGCCGTCCGCTGCGGCATTAGCAAAGGTGTCAAAAGCGTTCTGGAGGTTGATAATCACCTCGTTCTCAGCACCGGCGGCTTGAAGCTGGGTCACCAGTTCGCTGATTGAGATGCGGGCGTCTGACACTCCTGACGCCACGTCTTTTAGAGTATCCTTGTTCAAAAGTTCGATGCCTGCGGAAAGCTCCGCAGCGTCCTTGGCGCGGCCGAGTTCATCCGCGTAAGCTTTCAGCGCGGGTATGGCCTCGCCCCACTGCTTGGCCAGATTGCCGATGAGGTCGGCCTGCTTCGCCAGATCGGCCGACATCCCACCCGTGCCTTCGTCGGACGTCGTGAAATACTGGATCAGCGCGGCGGTACCGGCTACCAAGCCGACGGTGACGAGCGACACTGGCGAAACCAGAGACATGAAGGCTGCGGCAAGGCCCGCGACTGGCTTTTCCATCGTGGCGATAACGGATGCGACCTGCGTTCCCTGCTGCAGGCCAATCATCAACGGGTCCATGCCCATGAAGGCGGTGACGACGACGTCCTGTCCCTGCGCGGCAAGGTTCGCGGTGTTGAAGTTCTGCGCACCATTCTGGTTTGCTGCCGCTGCCTTCAGCTCAGTATTGCGCGTGCGCAGGGCATCAACGGACCGGAGCGCGGTTTGCCGCTGCTGCTCGATCGCGGCTGTCATTTCCTTTGTCGAAATGACGCCGGCTGCATGCGCCAGCTCGATCGAGGCAACTTCCTGCTTGTAGGACCGCATCGTCGCGTAGAGGGGATTGTAGCGCGCGCGCAGATCGTCGAGCGCCTTGCCTTCGTCTCCGAGCGCCTTGATCCGCTGGGAATAGGCATCTCGATCCGCCGCCGTGCCAAGACCGGCCGCTGCCTGCTCAAGCCGATCTAGCTTGTTCGAGGTCTGGTCGGCTGCTTTGCCGACGCCGCTCAGCGCGTTGACCGTCGCCTCGCCGGCCTGAATGGCCGGGCTGGCATCGAGGTCGATCCGTCCTGAAATGCGAAGAGGTGCAGCCATCACTCAGCCTCGTTCAGTATTTCAAGGGCAGCTTCTTCCATCACGCGGATATCGGCGAGCAGCTCGACGGAGGTGTCGATCTGGCGCAACACGACATCGCAGGCCGCATAGTCCAGGCCAACGAAGACGAGGCAGAACTGCAGGCCGACAACGCGCCACTGGGTCGAGCAGGCGCGAAATGCAATCAAAGCCGGCCAGTTGCATTCCATGATGTCGAGATCCCCGTCGTCGTCTGTCTCATCGTCGTCGTGCGCTACGACCACAAATCCGAGTTTTCGGAACTGCTCGCGTGTGGTGTCGGTAAGGGTAGAAGGGCGCGATGTGTCCGCGCGACCGCGCCGGGCATAAGCCCAGGCTACGGCCGCGCTTTGGAGTTTCCCTCGCGCGCCTTCCCCGTATCGATCGCCTCGGCGTAAGCGACGTTGATGCCCTGACGGATGTGGTCGCGCTTCATGGCCTGCAGGAAGGCATCCGGAGTGAAGAGTAAGGCATTGCCATCGTCATCCTCGACCTGCCGCCAGTTGCGAACGACACGCTGAAGAACCGACAGCTCCTGATCTGCGAGCCTGTGATTGACCTTCTTCACGTTTTCGGCGCTTGGATCGTTAATGGCTTCCGCAAGAATGGCATCGCGTTTGTCGGTGTTCGCCTTCACCGCGTCCCGATCGAGGATCTCCATCTCGACCTCGAATTCGTATTCGGCAAAAGTGCCCGGCTTTTCCGGGCTGGGCTCGTACACCGTGACCGGCCACCAGGTCGTGAGCGTCTTGACCATGCGAAACATCGTATTCCCCCGAGGCATTGAAGAGCGTTTGAAGGCCGGTCAAACCGACTTCACGTCATTTGAAAGTGATGGTGAACTCGTTGGCGCCGAGGTTCGTCATCATCAGCGGCAGGCTGTTGTTGAGGATCTTCTGACTTTCGCCACGCGTGGGCCGGCCGATCTGGAGGGCGTCGGCCGTGAACCCGATGATGTTGCCGGCGGTCTTCCCGTGTTCAGCGTTGAGCGTGCCAAGCACGTTACCCTCGGACGTCGCGAACCAGTTCTTCGTCGCCAGAAGCACAGCCTCAAGGAGCGCTGTTCCCGTCATCTTGCGATCGACGTGCTCGATGCTCTCCGAGCCGATGAGAAAGCGTGGCTGAATGTCGTTGCCGAGATCGAACGTGAAGTTTTCGCACGGCCCCGTGTAGTCATGCAGGGAGAGCGTCGTGTTCGCTTTGCTGACCGGAACCGGCTTCTTCCAGGAGGTGAACACTGGCGTCTGCCGGACTGCATCCGTGATCGTGCCAAGGAGGCCCGTCATCGTCGCCCGGAAACGCGGAATGCCCTTGGGTGTCAGGGCGCCGCTGAGGTTGCCGCGTGCGCCGAGAAGGATGTGGTTCACACCGTCATCGTTGAAGAGGATGCTGGCCGCTTCCTGCTGGGACGATATCGGCGAGTATTTCACATCCTGTCCGGCGGTGATGACCTCTTTCAAAGCGCAAGCGCGCAGGATCGGGCTGCACGCTGGCGCTGTTCCGGCTGTGCCCGAGCCGGCCATCTCGAAATCGAAGGCAAGGGTCGCGTACGTGCCCACCATGATGACGCCCTGATGGCCCATCTGCGCGGTGACCAGCTCGCGTTCGGGCGCGTCCCCAACGGACGGCTGGAAATCGACATTGGCTGCAAGCACAGCATTGAGTGCAGCCGTCGGCGCGGCGTTCTGGCCGTAGATCGTCTCGGCCTTCACGGCTATGGCGAGATTGCGGGAATAGCGGGGCATCAGACGGCCTCCCTCTTGCCGCGACGCGTGGACGCTTCCGGCTCAGCCGGGGCTTCGGTCACGGGCGATGCCTCAGGCGCGGCCGGGCCGTCCGTGGTGGCCGGTTCGGGCGATGCACGTTCCGCTGCAGCCGTCTCGGCCGCTGCGATCTCTGCCGCCTCTTCGACGCTCAAAGTGCGCTCGACGAGGACTTCCTCGCCCTTCTCATTCACGATGTAAGAACCGCCGGGCATCATTCGGTCTCCTGTTGGTAAAAGGCAGTGGTGTAGGCGTCCTCGAACCAGACGGTCCCGCCGAAGGCCTGTTGCAGTTCGCCGGCCGCGTGTTCCATCGGCTCCGCGTCGGGCTCCGGCGCCCAGCCGATCAGCTTGCGCCGGCAGTAGGCTTTGAGGACATCGATGTCCTCGACGGCGGCGGCATTGTTCGCCTGGGACAGGTTCTTCGAGACCATGACGACGGCGATCGACGCGGCAGTGCGCTGCAACGTGCGGCCGAAGGTTTCGCTCGGAGCCGAGCGCTCCTCGGACACGAAGGCGAAGACGGCCGGGGTCGCCGCCGGCGTATCCTTGACGTCGGCCAGCGCGCCGGCGCCGCCCGAGATGCGGAACGGCGTGCCCTCTTCCATGAGGCGCGCGAGAATTGCAGCGATCATTCGGCCAGTTCCTTCCGGAGATACTCGACGCCCTCGGCGTTCAATGCGGCGATGTCCTGCTCGGAAAAGCCGAGGTATGGCCGGGCGGGGATGGTCACGCCGTGCTCGCTGATGGTCACGCGGCGCAGCTCGGCGCCCTTGGTGCCGTGCGGCACGAAACGGATGCGCTTGCGGATCTTCTTCAGCGACATCGTCTGTGACCGCGCGAAATGTTCGATTGTGCCGCCGAACTGGTGGATGCCGGCATATTCGACGTTGGTGCCCACCTCAGCCGAGCGTTCGTCCGATGCCGTGATCAGGCTCTGATAGAGCCGGGTGGAAAGCCGCAGGATCGTCTTGGTACCGCGACGACGGCCGTTGATTTTGCGCTGTGCGGTGCGCTTCGCCAGCGGCTTCCACGCGACGTTGTCGGGTCCGATCTGCCGCTCGAAACGGCGCTGGGTGGACGTCAGCATGATCGCCGCGAAGTTCGACATCAGCTGGCCCGGATGGCGCACCGCCTCGACCAGGCGCACGAGCGCGGATGTCGCCTTATCATCCAGAACAATTTTCGAGCCGGTCATCAAAAGTGCCTCAAGCTGTCGCGGGTGAAGACGCGGGCCGGCGCCGAGGCGCGGACCTGACCGCCGCCGGCCGGCGCCGGCGTCGTGATGCCGTCGCCCAGCTGCACGACGCCCTTGGCGACATCGCGCAGGAACGACACGGCCTCATTGTAGGCGCGCGTCACCTGGGCATCCTTGTCGGCCGAGGAGCCGTGAAGGTAGTAGCGGGCAATATCGGCCACGGCCTTTGCCAGCGCCGGCGGCGCGACAGCGAGCGGAAGCGCGATCGCCTTTCCGATGTAGCCATCAGCAAGGGCCGAGGCGTCGTCGATCGCGCGGCCGACAACGGCATCGTCGATCGTGGACACCGGGATGTTGGTGCGGTCGGTGAGCTGGACCAGCTCGACTTCGCCGAACCGCTCAACCAGCCCTTGCTTGGTGACGTAGCTCATGGTGCTTCCGGTCAGTCGAGTTCGGCGATGAGCATCGGCTCGTTGAGGACCGAAAGGAGCTGCTCGCGGGTGAACGCCTCGACCGGGTATGTGACCTTCTCGGTCGGATGCGCACGGCCGCCACGCCGGAAGCCGGGAACCTTGGACGTCACCGAGACACGACGCACGCCGAAGGAAAGCGACAGTTCCAGACCCTCCATGTCCACCGGCTCGGCCTTCTCGCCATAAGCGAAATCCACACCGCCGACCGAATAGTCCACGATCGGCTCCGGCTCGGCGAACACCGGCCGAGCATCGCCCGGAAGCGTGAAGTCCGGGAACTGTGCCTGGATATGGTCGAGCACGAGCTGCAGGTTGGCACGCTCCTCTTCGGTCGCGGGACGAGACAGGTCGAACACGACGAAGTCGGTTGCTCCATCATCTGCCCCGACGGCGGCCCGATCCGTATCGAAGTCATCCGTTTTCGGATCGAAGAGGCGGCTGCTTGTCGCCGTGACCGCTCCGGCAGTGATGTTCTCTGCCAGAATGGTTCCGTCCACGATGGAAGGGGTACCGGCCGCGACATGGGCAATGGCCGCATCACCGGCCTGATCGCCATCGAGCGCCGGATGTTCGCCAAGGCCGGCATTGGCCGGTTCGACCACGGGCGCTGCGGCAACAATCGGGCGCGTCACCAGATCGGCCGCAAGATCGCCGGGCGCGTCGTTGTTCACGTTCTCACCGAGGCGCAGCGCATCGGCTGCGCTGGCCTCGCGGCTGACGCCATCGCCGGTCGCCGCCGGCAGGATGACAGCGGCCGGGGCCGTGGTGAGCGCGGTACCAGTCTTCAGGTTCTTCGGAGGCATTTTTGCTTTCCCTTCGGATCTTGCGGAGAGGATCGAGCACCGGTCCCCTCCGAAAAATCCGCCGGCCAAGAGGAGTGGCCGGCGGCATTCCCTGCTCTGGGAGGATCAGGCGAGCAGAGGAACGACCATGACTTCGGCGGTACCGGCCCACTTGTTGGTCTCACCGCCGTTGACCAGCGCGCTCTTGATGATGCCGTTGGCGACACCTTCCAGTGCCGGCGGCACGACCAGAAGACGCGGATTGAGGTTCAGCGGCCGGCCGTAGTCGGCCTTCATGCTGCTGATTGCCACGCGGGCGGTCTCGTAGTTGGCGGCGTTGAGCGTCTGTTTGGAACCCCAGGCCTGCTGCCAGAAGCCGAACCCGACTTGGCACCGGCCGTCGATGCCGTAGATGTATTCCTTCCGGAAAAACGCGTTGTCGTCGTCTTCCTTGTCCTTGCGGATGAGGTTCGTGAACGGCTTGCGGCTCTGAAAGATCAGCGGCTTCAGCGGACGCGATACGTCCATGAGGAACCACGGCAGGCCCGAGCCGCCATCGGTATTGGCAACGGACGTCGGCTTGCCGAGCGCATCGAGCACGACATGGTCGGTGTCGAAGAAATACTGGCCGTCGTAGCAGAGGCTGGAGAAGCCCAGCTTCAGCAGCTCGAAGATCAGCTCGTCGGGGAAGGTCTGGGCGGCATTGCCGAGTTCTTCGAACAGCGGCCCATAGATCCCGAGGTTGTCATCGTCGAAGTCGTCGCGATCGACGCCGATCGTGTTTTCGAACGAACGGTTCGTCAGCGTGTAGCCATGCTTCGCGATGGCGTTGATGACGCGGTCGCCGAGCCATTCGCGGAAGCGCGGCGCCTTGCCGAGCCAGCCGTATTCGTTCGTCTTCGTGGTCGAAAGGACGGTCGTTGCGATCCGGTCCTTCAGCGCCGAGGAAGACGCCAGTCCGCGGGCGAAGGCGGCATTGAAGCCGACGCCGGCGGACTTGAGGGTCGCGTTGTTGATTTCCATGTGTTGCCCCTTAAGCGAACGTGACCCAGACGCCCTGGTCGTCCACGTCGTGAATTTTCCCAACAACCGAGCGCGTGTTGGTAGCGCTGGTTTTCGCGACGGTCTGGTCATCGACGCCGTAGGCATCGGAACCGATATCGGCGCGGGTGATGAGGTCGGCCGAGGCCGAGTTCTCGTAGCGGAAGGTGCCGAGCGAGGTTTCGGCGACCTGGGCGCCGTTGGCGCCGAGCAGGTTGTCCACGGTCCGCTCGTTACGGGCGACGGCCTTGAGCGTCGCCACGGCCGTGACCGGGACAAGGAAGCCGGCGGCGTTGATGCCGACCATTGCGCCGGCGTAGAGCTTGACGGCGCCGCCAACGGGGACATGGCGCTTGTGACGCTCGCGGCGCGGCGTCGTGCGATCGGCGGAAAGAGCCGTCATCGGCCGGCCTCCATGGCTGTCTTGGACTTGAGCATGTCCTCGGCGCTGATGTTCATCTGGCGCATGACGGCGAGATCCGCGTCATCAAGGCCTGCGGCTGCCGAAGAGCCGCCAGACGGCGGCAGAGCGGTGGAGCGCTGGGCTGACGTGAGCACCGGCGCCTTGCCGAGGAAGTCGTTGAACATGGCGAGGTTGGCCTTGTGCAGCGAGATCGCCCAGTCTTTCTGGGCCGGCGTGATCTTGCCGGCGCGCATGGCGGCCGCGACCGCGGTCTCGGCGTCGTTCTCGACCTTGTGCGAGACGAGACTGTCCACCTTGTCGCGCATCTCCTGGAAGGCGGCGATCGGCACGAACTTGGTCGGATCGGCCGCACCGGCGGAATGCGCTGCCGCAAAGGCGCCGACGATCGCATCGACCGGAGCGTTCTCGGGCTGACCGGCGGCGATCGCAATCTTCTTGCGATCGGCGAAGGCGGATTGCACGGCGGTCATGACCTGTTCGGACTTTGCGTCCTTCGTCAGGCCGGCAGCCGTGGCGATCGCCGTCGAGCTGGTGAGCAGCGAGTTGACGGCGGTCAGCACGTCATCCTCGCTGGTGCCATCGGCCAAGCCGAGGGCAGCGAGCACTCTTTTCATGGGAACCTCTGTTTTGGGGGGCTGAAGGTTGAAAACCGAGTGAGCGGAGACCTCGATCATGTCGAGGTTCGGCACGTTGGTGAGCGCGACCGTCTGTAGCGCCAGGACGTCTCCATCCTTGGTGTGGAAGTAGACCGGCGAGAGGTAGCGATATTCGCGGCCCTTGATCGCGGACGCCGCGTTCGCCGTCCATTCGACACGACCGTAGAGGCCGTCGTCGCGTGCCTGGACTTCCTTGATCCATCCCGCCGCCGGCGCGGGCTGACCGTTCGTCAGAGCGTGAATGCTCTGATGCTCGTAATCGACGAGGATATCGGTGTTTCCGGCGTAGCGCCGGGTCATCTCGGCGATCTGCTCGAGCTTGGCCTTGTCGCCGGCATCATAGGGACCGCGACCGTCACGGCCCGAGAACTTGCCAGCCGGGATGAGGAGCACCCACGGGTGATCGGCAGCCGTAGCCGGAAGATCGGCGGTATGTGCGGTAACAAGGGATGCTGCGAGAAGAGCGGCGATGGCGGTTTTCATAGTCGCATCTAGCGATTATGTTCCCGAGCTGTCGGGACCGCGAAATCGCACACCGAAGGACCGATCCCGGTCTATGCGCTTGTCAGAGACATATCACGGGGACGATATGGGACAAGGACCGTTTTCAAAGCCCTTTCAAAGCCCTTGGACGCGCGTTTAGGGTCTGAGCGCGGCAACCGGTCATCCGCACCCTTCCTCACGCCTTCTAGGGGCGTTTATTGCGGCTTCGTTCCAAGTGGACTATATTGCCCTGGTGCGCGTGACACGGTGCCATTCTCCCTGCCGTAGGACTGTCTTCTGACAGGATCGCAATGTGAGGTTCTTGGGAGGCCTCACCGCGCATCACTCACCTCTTCGATCGATGAGCAGCTTGACGCCGACACGGGTCAGCATCCGGGCAATGTTCTCGTCGCTGGCGTACCGGAACGACGTCACGAATGCCGCCTTGCGGCTCGCTGTTACTTTCAGCGCAGCGTAGCGCCAGCGACCGTCGTTCAGCTTGACCAGGACGAAGGTCTGCTCACCGTCCTGGAACACCATGGTCGGATCGGCGCCGATCGACGGGAGCGCGCGATAATCATCGATCGTGAGTTCGGGATGCCTGCGCAGCTGCTTCTCCATCGTCTCGGCAGACAGGACCGCGACCTGGACGTCCTCTTGCACGGCATCGCGCAATACGGCCGGGATGGCCATGACCGGCATGCTGCCCTGCGGATCGCGCACGAAACGCTCGAAGGCACTGCTCGACACCCGGTCATCGACAGCCGCCCTGACCATCTGCGGGGATGCGTCGGCCACCTTTTCAGCGATTGCCTGATTGACGCGCGCCTCGTATCCCGCCTTACCGGGATTGTAGGCCCAGCCGGGATCGATGCCGTCCGGCACCCGTACGATCTCGCCCGTCCGCTTGTTGGTGAAGCTGCGAAACGTTTCCGCCGGAGGTTCGAAGTGCAGCTTTTCGCCCTCGGCAATCAGCTGATCGACCTCGCGCTGGGACAGCGACTGCATCGTGCAACGGCATCGCCATCCACAAGGTGCTGCCCAGCGGTTCCAGTAAAGATGATCGACGGGGAGCACGAGGTTGTGCCGGCGTGCGTGCTGCGGCCGGACATGATCGTCGTCCATTGTGACGTAGCGCAGGAATGGCCGTGTCTTCTTGTTGCGCTCGAAATTCGCCCAGTGCCCAGCCGCATAGGAGACGCGCATGTTGGCGTCGAAGATTGTTTGAAGACGGCGCGGGCTTCCGAGCTGCGCTGCAACGGCCTCGCCCGTTTGTGGATCGGTCACCAGCTTTTTGCCCCACCAGCCTTTCTGCTGGAGGATCGGCGTGAGCTGGCGCGCGAACTGTTGCGGCGTCTGCCCTTCCTTCAAGGCCTTTTCGAAGGCAGTTTGAATGTCCTGCAGGATGTCGAAGCCAGCGGACTTCGCTACCGTGAACATGGTGGCATGTTCTTCCTGCCACGCGTCCTGCCAGGAGAAGGTCTCGACAAGGTTCGGCGCGCGCTTCTCGAACGCCGCAATGGCCTCGAGCGGCGGAAGCGGCTTCAGTTCGGCAAGCACATCAGACCTCTTCACTCAGATCGTCATTGCCGAGACCGGCGAGACGGGAGGAGAAGGCCGCGCGCGCCAACATGTCGGTCATGGCGCTGACGTCCATCGTCTTGAACCGATCGGCAAGGATCGCGCGCACATCGTCGAGCGACGTCGCGCCGGCGATCTGCTCTTCAAGCCCGAGGACGATCGGCGCCACCAACGGCTCCCAGCCGTCATCGCCGAGCAGCTCCTCGATCGAGGCGTCGATCGCATCCTTATGCGCCGGCGGCGCCACGCGCTGGGCCGCGATCGGCGTTTTCCCTTTAACTGGAAGAGTGGGCTTGTCCTTCCCTTCGTCAGCAGGCTTGGCCGGCGCGCCGAGCAGCTCCTCGTCGTTGCCGGGATCCTCGATGCCGAGCTTGTCACGGACAACCGACATCCCGACCTTGCCGCCCATATCGACGAAGGTCTTGACGTTGCTCATCCAAGCTGTGACGTCGATCTCGTCCGGACGGCCGATCTTGATTTTCGGATAGGCCTTCTGTGGCCCTTTGTTCAGATCGATGTAAGGCCGAACGAGATCGCGGTTGAGAGTGGCTGCGAGCTGCTTTGCATCCGAGCGCTCAATGTCAGCTTTGACGCCGTCGTGGACTTTGCCAACCGAGTATCCGCCGGCGATGGCATCCGTCGTGCCGGTCTGGCCGAGGACGACTTTCGAAACCTGCTGGTCGAGCCAGTCGCAGCGCTTCAGGTAGAGTTCATGGCTGCCAGAGATATCGGCCTTCACGAACTCTACCGTCATCGACTGCGGTACGATCGCGGAATAATCAACGCCGATGTTAGACACAGCCCGCAGAAGCGTTTCCTTGTCGTCCTCGGACGCACCCTCGCCCCACTTGCCGAGCCGAAGCGGCTGACCGTATGCCTCGCAGAAGATCGCCCAGTCTTTCTGGGTGAAGCTCTTAAACAGGAACGTCCAGCAGACGGCGCGCGCGATACCGCCTCGGATCGGCAGGCCCGATTTGACCTTGGCCTGATGGAAAACCCATTTGTACGGCACAAGCGGAACGTCGCCGGTGACATCCCGCAGGAGCGGTGTCTCACCGTCATGGTCGGCGAACCGAAACCAACGCGGATCGCGCCATTTCAGAGCCTCCGGCTGCCACTGGCTTTCCGACGTGTCCCACATGATTTCCGTGCAGGAAAAGCCCTTGCCGGTCGCGTCGAGGATATCGACCATCTCTGTCTCGAAGCAATCACGCTCAACGAAGGCGCGGATCATATCGGCGTTGGCGACGTCCTCGGCGCTGTCGCTGGCCGCATCAACGGTCACGTCCAGACCGGCGACCTGAAGCTTGCGGGAGCCAAGCACGCCGGCGTAGTGCAGATCGCGCTCCTCCATGTCTTCGGCCAGCGCGAGATAGGCCTCGGGATCACCGTTGATGCTCGATTGGAGAAGGCGAGCAAGCTTTGCCGGCGTCAGACCCGACGCCTGGTGCTCCGTGTTCGGCCGACGCACGCCCATCATCGTCGGCGCGGCATGTTCCTTTTTCAGCATCGCGGTGCTGATCGGGTTTCCCCATTGGTCGATGAGCTTGGCCATCAATAAATTCCTCTCGATCGACGCATGCTGCCGAGGCGCACTGCCGACCTATCGTCTCCTCCAGACACGACGTCGAACTTGGACGCCGCGCGGCCGGCAGGGATGTAGGCATATTCGTGCCACTGCTGACGGCTGGCGAAGTGGGCCAGCGCCAGGGCGATGGCATAGTCGCCGTGGCGGCGCTTGTTGGCCTCGCCCGTCCGCACGGCCGGCACCATGGGAATGCCCCGGATCACTTTGACCAGGCGCAGGTCCGACAGGTGATCGTCGTTCTTCGAAATCGAGATCGCATCGTCTTCGAAGGCCGCTTTCAGCGGCGGCATGTTGACCCGGTACCACTCCTGCGAAAACTTCACTGCATGGACGAGGCCACCCTCATTGTCCTTGTCGCGCAGGCCAAAGATCCGGCCCATGTCTTCGGCAACCGTCCAGCCCATGCCGGTCGCGTCGAAGGCAGCGCCAACGAGACGCGACCGGACCTTCTGCAGGACGGTTCGCGTGATCAGCTTCTGCTCGTCGCCGGGCACGCCGCGAAGCTCGAACGTCAACGCGCTCGCCCTCTTGAGCGTCTTATCGATCGACATCAGCTTGCCCACGGACAAGTCGGCCACGCGTGCGAAGTCGAAGCCGAAGGAATAGCGAAGGTCGAGATCGAGGACGTCGAGCGCCGCCTCCAGCTCGGCCATGAAGGGGGCCATGAGGATGGCGCGTTCAAGCTCGGATCGATGCAGGAAGTCCCGCGGGAGATCGAGGGGAAGGACCGGTGCGCTCGATGTCATCCGCGCTTCGATCAGGGGACCGGTCAACCATGCGCCGCTGCCCATGGTCGGTATGCAGAACAGTTCTTCGTCAGCACCCTCGCCGTAGAAGCCGATGATATCTTCGCGCCAGTCTGCTTCCGCCTCCGGAGACCACGCCTTGCCGGTAACAAGGCAGATCCGCTGGTAGAGGCCATCCTGCAGCGCCTCATCGAAATCGATGTGCATGTGGTCGTAGGTTGATCGGCCGGACAGAATGTCCTGGATCTGGACATTGAACTCGTTTTCGGTCCCGTTGTGGGTCGAGCAGACCACGACCTGACCGCCCCACATGAGGAAGGCGAGAGCCGCCTTCAGCAGCTCCTTCAGGTTATCGACGAACGCGGCCTCGTCGATCATGACGACGCCCTGCTTACCGCGCAGCGAGCGCGGCGCCGACGACAGGCCGATGACTTCGAAGCCCGAAGCGAAGCGGATGCGGAATGCGTGGATGGACCGGACGCCCTCGTCGTCTTTGTCCTCGAATAGAAACTCGTCCATCTCCATTGCCGCGACCGAAAAGGCTTTCGCCCACATGGCGCAGGCGTCGATGAACTCGCGCGTCATGTCCTGGCTGTAGGAGATGTACATGACATCCATGCCGCCGGCGGCTTTCGCCCGGCCGGCGCGCAGCACGGCATAGGAAGCGAAACCCCATGTCAGGCCGATGCGTCGGCTCTTCTCGATGAAGAGAACATGGCACGTCGAGCTTTCGAGCTTGGTGAGCGTGCGGGACTGGTAGGGCAGAAGCGCCTTCGGCAATCCAACCATTCCGATGACGTCCGGCATCAGAGCCGTCGAGGCGCGGCGGATCTCGGCCCATTCTTCCTTCGAGAACGGTGCGCTCATTTCTGCACCCCGAGGATCTGGCCGAGGATAGCGTCTGTGGTCTCGGCGGTCATGCCCTTTGAGCGTGCGATCGTCTCGACGGCTTCGGTTGCCCGCGCCTTAAACTCTTCTTCGACCTTCTGGCGGCGAGCCGTAGACACCCCCTGCGCCTGGCTGGCAGCGCGCAGCGCGTTCGCCAGCGCCATGGCACCCTTGGGATCAAGGCCCGCCTCGCCGGCATTGGTCAGCAATTCGAAGATCAGCGTCTTGATCGCTTCGGCCGCGATCAGCGTGAGATCGTCCGACGCCTTAGCGTCGAACTTTTCGGCTAGAACGCCGGCGATCTCGCGGGTCTGGTTGATGCGGCCGGACATGGTCGCCAGCTTGATTGAATAGCGGTTGAAGGCCGAGAACGACGGGATCGCAAAATCCAACTCGCCGCGATGCTCCCGCTTCAGCTCCTCAAGGCTCGCGTAGAATTCCTGATAGATTTCGGTCTGGGTCTTTTCACGGCTTTGCAGCGCCGCAGCCGCCTGGGCGATGATCGGCCCGCATTCTTCGGGCAGCAGCTCGATGCCGTTCAAGCGCCCGCGCATTAGGCCACCAACGATGGACGCGCAACGCCCTCAAGGATGGTGCGGCGATCAACATGGTCTTGCCCGGCGCGCCGCAGCTCAGCGATCATGATCGAGCCGACCTCCGTGATGGTCACAGCGCCGATATCGGCAAGCACGCGCAATTGTGTGCGCACCCACTCACGCGATCGACGATGCCCGAACGTGTCCAGGACGGCGGTCAGGATGGTTTCGTTCAACCGGTTGTCGGTCTGCTTGGCCAGCTCGCGCAGGATCACGAGCCGGGCGTCTTCGGTCAGGTGTGTGTCGAAGCTCATGCAACATTACTCTTCTTCAGAAGATAGTCCTGCACCTGCAGGACCGTGCGGGATGTGGAGGTCAGGCTTTCTTCCATGCGGCCGAGCTTGCCGGTCTGCTGCTCGATCGCGAGGCGCATGTCCATGAAGGCCTTGGCATCCGGCAGGTGTTTCAGCTCGCCTTCCAGCGTCTGGGTCCGGCGCCCGAGTTCGGTTACTGCCTCCATGAGGATCTTCATTTCCTCGGTCGCCGTCTTGCGAAACAGATCAAGGTCACTGGCGGTTTTCTTGGACGGCGCCGAGATCCACGCCCATACCGCTGTTGCAAGCGAAATCGCTATCGCGATCAGGCTCAGCCATTCCTTGACCTCGTTCATGGCGACTACTTCTCCGCTTCCGACAGCGTCTGACATTCAATGCACCTTCTGGCGGATGGAAAAACGCGGCGGCGGGCTTCAGGGATAGGACGATCGCAGTCGATGCAGTCCTCGGTACCGGGCTGAGAAAGCGCGATGCCAGCAGCTTTCACACCGGCATCGCGCTCCTGATCCGTTCTTGCCGAGGCAAGCTCGAAAGCGGCTTCAGAACCAATCAAGGCACCTGCGCCTCATGTGGGAAATTGATATTGGCAGCGTCGATCGACAGGCCATCCCGCTCCGTTTCAACCTGCAGGAGTTTGGCCTGCAACACGGTGAGTTCAGTCGAAAGCGTGGTCAGATCGTTGTCGATGCGGTCGATCCTCGCCACCTGCTCCGCATTCTTCGATCCCGGCAACGCGGACAGATTGAGAACGTGCGGCTCCAGCAGCTCGCGGATGTCATCATGCGAGGTCTTGCCGAAGCGCTTCAGCGCGTCCGGCACCGATCGCAGCACATAATCCACAGCGTCATCGAGCGTTCCGCCCGGCTGAAGGAGAAGGCGAGCGCCGTTGGCCAGTGCGGACTGGAGTGCGTCCCGATGCTTGGCCTCGATATTGATGCCAAACCAGCGCTTCGCCATCAGCGAAGTCATGGCCAGAAGGCCAAGGATAAGAAAGTCGAACACCTGCGGAAGCAGCTGCGACATGATCAGTTCTTTCATGCGGCGATATCCTCGTTGGTAAGAAAGGGCTGGATCATCGCGGCCGTCTTCTCACCGACGATGCCGTCAACGAGGAGGCCGCGAGAGCGCTGAAGGAGTTTGACGGCCGCTTCTGTGCCGGGACCGAAGTCGCCATCGATCGACAGCAGGTAGAAGCCGGCAGCCGCAAGGCCGCGCTGCAACTGCTCGACAGCCGGACCCTCGGATCCGCGCCGCAGGATCTTCACCGCTGGGACGTTCTGGTTGGCTGCGATCAGCTTGACCTGCAGCGCGGTGACAACGGACTTTGCCTTGCCGAGCTTCAGGCGGCGATCGCCGAGGCCATTGCGACCTCCGTTCACGACCTTCGTCACCGCGATCAGGTCATCGCGATCGGCGATGGCATTGAGCTTCTTGGTTGACCAGAAGAAGAACACGGCCCACGCCGCCCAAGGGAACTCGGCGACCAGCTCGGGCTGCGCCTCGAAATCCGGGCACTTGGGCTTGATGTCGCGCATCCAGATGGTGAAGCGGCGATAGTTGTCGCGGCCGGTGAGCTGCAACGGGCAACGACCCTTGTAGCGCTTGCCGTCGCCAGCCTTGACGTTGCCGAGATCCTTGCGGCTCTCGTAAGCCGCGCCGGATGCATACTCCTCGAGCGTGCAGAACCCGTCACATTCATGCGCGACCTGGGCGAGCAGGTGCGCGATGCGCAGGGCCGAGGTCACCTCGAACGCGATCAGCATTTCAGGGAGGATCGCGGCGAAGCCGGCGATGATGGCCTTCTGCTTCTGGCCGATCAGACCCGTCGAACGCGGCACGATGGCGTAAAGCGACGAGGCGTCAACCGAGGAAGCGAGAGTTGGGAGATGCATGAAAAGACGTTCCTGTCGCGGGTGCGAAATCGTGCACCGATGGAACTGTCTTGAAACATCGAGGAGATAGGGTCGCGGATGCGAAATCGCAGGCAGGCGGTATCCGCGGAACTAAAGGAGCTTTAACTGCGGGTCAGCTTGCGGCCGTTTGCGACGGTGCTCGGCGACGGTGTTCTGCGAAACGCCCAGGGCACGGACGATCTCGTTGGTTGAATAGCCCTTCTCGATAAGATCGGCAATGGCGGCGGCGCGCCGGCGCTTGTCGCCGGCAATTGCCTGAGGGATCTCAATCCTCATGGAGCCATAGGCTGCAGCGATCTTCTCGGCCGCTTCCAGACCGACAACCTGGACAAGCCAATGATCGGCGGTCACGTGCTCGGGAACGTAGACACGCTCCCCCGGCCGGGCACGCCCAAGCGCAATAGCCGCTTCCTCACCCGCAACATTAGCGATGCGGTTTAGAAGCGGCGTGAGCCAGACACGATCAGAGGGATGCCCGCTAGACGTCATCGCACCTTCTTTTCTCGGATGCGCCGGCCGAAGGCGTTCATCACCGTGATCCATTCGTCCGCGGTCAGCGCTCGGCCGGAAACCTGCTGGCCGAGAATGCCCTTCACGGCATCCCAGAAGGCACGCGGGATCTTCGCTTCCACGGCGCCAACCAGAATAACCCACTGCGCCTGGGCAATGCGGTACCCGTCGGCACGCTGCCACGGTTGAAGGCGGGAGTGGACGCTCCAATCCACCCCGGCCTCGCGGTTCAGCCACTTTTTCAGAGCCTCGATCACCTTGCGTGCGTCCTCAGCGTCCTGAAGCCAGCGCACGTGATCGATCCCGGTCTGCACCTTGACGAAAGCGATCAACGCCGCGTCGTCACGGTCGCGAACCACGCCGAGGTTGAAGCCGGCGATCCAGAGGGCCTGAAGCTTTCCGGCATACTTGCCAGACAACTTCTGCCGACCGTTCTGGCGGCGCTCGATCGGCTTGAACCCGAGCCGGCGAAACTCCGTAATGACGGCTTGACGCTCCTCCTCAGTCATATCCTTGGCCGACGATTTGCCCGTAATGAGCTGGAGTTTGGCTCGGTAGACATCATCGTCGAGACCAAGCTGCTTCTGCGCAACTTTAATGGCGGTGATCGAACCCATCGTTCGGTCCTACGCCTTTGCCATATCGATGGTGACGGCCTGCCAACTATCTGTAATCGCGTCGCGCCGGTAGAACCGGACATACTCTTTCGATCCCGTCACCCGCATGGCGTCCCGGATGGCATCCATCGCCCGCTTCCAGCGCGGATCCTCGATCTCATGCCGCATGAGCATGAAAATCTCCGAGCGATTGATCTTGCCCTCGCTGTCGGTGTTGAAGGCACGCGTGACAATCGACTGGATCTCCGGCCGGCTATCGCTCGACCACTCGTTCAGGCACTCATCGATCAGGCTTTTGGCAATATGCAGCTCCGATCCGAAATCGATCAGTTCCTGCACTTGCACCTGAACCTTCATCAGCCCGTCGAACGTCTGATAGGTGCGGTTGCCCTTTGCGCCGCCGATTTTCGCGTTGTACTCCTGCGCAATCAGGGCATCGAAATCGCCGAGGTCCGTCATGGTGTGGCCACGGAAGCGACCGATCTGCTCGTTGAGGGAAACGGCGTGTCCCATGATTTTGCGAACCGTCTCATCCTCGAGTTTATGCTGAGGTTTGACCATCGAGAGCGGGACGTAAGAGCCCTTCGCATCGACCATAAAGTCGCGACCGTTGATGGCGATCACGCCGTCTTTGCGCTCTTCGAGAATTACAGCGTCCATTTCATTGTCCTTTTTTGAACGCATCATCGGCGTTCTTGAGATCTCTGGCGGTGGCAACGAGATATTCGCGAGCTGCCTTCTCGCCGGGGGTGTACCGGGCGTTCTCGAACCTTGAGACGGCTCGTTTCACCCGATCAATGGAGATGCGAACCGCCCGGAGGCGGCTCCGCGTATTTGCTTCATCGCGATTGCCGGCCTCGATCAGCCGCAGATTTACGATGTCGTCGATCTCAGGCTGAAGCCGCGCGATAAGCTCAGCCTTCGGAAACGGGTGCGTGAAGACAAGGTCCAGTGTGGTTTTCATGCTGCATCGCCTCCTCCGTTTCGCGAAGGTTGCGAAGGATGGCGGGCCGGAAAGGCGACAACGTTTCCGCCGACAGCTGCCGGACCAGCATTGTGGCGCACGATGGCAAGCTGCCGGCCGAGGCTGCGGTTTTCCTCTTCCGTCTCCTCGGCAAGCGACACGACCGTGTTCATGCGGCGGATCCACGCGGCGATCTCGTCGCTGGTGAAGTGCTTGCCGCCATGGACGTAGTCCTTCAGCCGATCGCGAATGACAGCGGCGTGATCAGATGCAAGAGCGCTGGTGGTCATGACTTTCTCCCGAAATCTGGACGGATGACCGTGCCCTCGGAGGGCAGCATATTGGCCAAGGTGTCCGTGGCGGTCTGTTCGATGCGGGTGCGATATTCGCGGCCGGCTTCGGTCTCGCGAAGGATGGAAAGCTCAAGCTCCATGCTGGCCGCAAGCTTTTCGAGGATGCGAAGCTTGTGATCCAGCACGCCTGCGAAAACGGAACCAGCAAGCACATTCTTGGCGCCGTCACGCAGTTGGCCGAGTTCCGTGCTCAGGGTCTGGTCGAGCGCCCTCCTCATGCGATGTCTCCCAGATCCCGGTTCTTCCAGGCCATCTGGAGGTGCTTGAGCGTCACCTCGTCACCGTCGCCGATCGCGGCCATGGTCGCGAGCTTCATAGTGCGGTCGATCTGCCGGAGAGCACCCGGCTTGAGCGCGATGCCGAGCAGAAACCGGATCATGTCGTCGTCCTGGACATCCCATGCCGCGATCAGCGTACGCGCATCGTCGCCACGGCTCGGCTCACGTTTCAGGCGCTTGTCGAAGCGCGAGAGAACCTGCGCACGGCTGGAAACCGACCGCGACCGTTCCTTCATGAAGTCCCCGGCCGTGTCCTCGTTTCCGAGAAGCGCGACACCGCACTTGTTGATATCGACGAAGTGTCGAAGCTGATTGATCGCATCCGGCAAGAGGTTCTGGGCCTCGTCGATGATCAGGATCGAACCGTCGCCGATCCGCTGCAGCTTCCGGCCGATGGCCCGCACCAGGCGCGCCGGATTGTGCTCCGAAACATCCAGTTCCGCGGCCAGCTCGACGAGCATGCCGTGCACCGTCTTTGTGTTCGGGCTGATCGTGGCGAGGTAGGCATGCGGCCGGGTCAGGCAGAAATGACGCGCCGCCGTGGTCTTGCCGACGCCGGCATCGAGCGTGATGGCGACGAAGCCTGCCGTCACCTGCGCATAGGCGAGCGTTTCGAGGATCTCGCGCGCAACCAGCGTCTGCTGGAAAACAGGCGAGACAGGAACACGGGAGGCAAGGCCCGAGCTTTCCTCGAGAGCCGCCAGCCAGTTGCTGACCTGATTGTTCTGGTTGACGAGAACGCCGAGATACTTGCCCGAAGCCCACTGTGAGAACGTGCCGTCCGGAATATTCGTCCGGCGTGCGATCGCAGTCTTGTTCCAGCCGTTCGCCGTGGCGACGCCGATGACGCGCGAAATCAGGGTGCGCCAGATCTCGACGTCCTGCGCCGGGTGCTTGGCAATAAACTCGGCTACCGGCTGCGGGTGTTCCCATCCGCTACTTGTGCCTGTGGTGTTTTTCATCTACTTGGTTCCTTGCATAAGTAACTCCGGGCGCCCCTTCACTGTGGCGCCCATTTTTTTGGTCGGAACCGTACGCATTACTTTTCGGCTCTGGTCTTACGGCTGGGCTTAACTGTCCCTGCCGCCGTCTTCCCTGTGGGGAATGGGATGATCGCGCTCCCCTCGCCCATGATCCGGGCAAGTCCGCGCGAGAAACTGTTTTCAAATTCGCCCTCGCCGATTGCCTCGGCCGAGACAGCCGGAGCAAGGTTGCTGCCTGTGATGAGGCGGGTGACGACGGGACGTGGCGCCGGCGCTTCCGGACGCTTCTCAGCCTTGCGTGCCTTGGCGTACAGGTCAGCCAACTGGTCGGCCTCGATCGTGCGGTTGAGTTCGAGCAGCGACTTCTGCGCTTTGGCATAATCCGAGGCTTTGCGTGCCGTCTGGCGGGCGGCTGCTTGGCAATCGAAGCCATGGGCAAGGATGCACTCGGCATCGCCGAGGAACCGGCCGGCACCATCGTAGAGCTTGATCGCACCGTGCAGGTTGGCCGGATCGAACCGGATGGTCAGCTTCTTGCCGATCCACTGGTTGAGAACCGGGGCCCAATAGCGGTTGCCAGCATAATGGATCGCACCGTCCGGCTTGCGGGCCGTGACATTCTCGGCCGCGAGCATCCAGAGCGCCCGCTGGGCAGTGCTGGAATAGCGCAGGATGGTCGAGGGATCGGCGACAGACTCCGCAAAGACCGCGTTGAAGCTGCGACCGTCGGCCATTTCCGTACGGCGACCTTCACGAGCATTGTGCTCTTCCACCATGGCCGCGACGTGCTCCTGGAGCGCATCGAGCTTCACGGCGCTGCGACCGTAGTTCTCGGGCTTCTCGTCAACGTTCGGCCCTGTATAGGCGCCGGACATCGCAGGGTGCCGCGAGATCTCGTCAGCCAAATCCCTCCATGCACGCTCGATCGGCTTGGATCGACCGGAATAGGGCTTGGTGAAGTGCGCGTTGATATCGAGCGTCTTCAGGAGGCCGGCGACCTCGCCTTCCGTGATCTTGAACCGGTTGCGCGATGTCGCCTGACCAGAGATCTTCTTCGACGCAAAAGCGCGGCCGTTGTCCATGTAGATGTGGTAGGGCAGCGCGCCATCGGCGTTCTCGATCATTGCGCCGATGCAGGAGCGCACCGCTTCCCACGTCTCGGCCTCGGACAGGATCCACGACAGCACCTTGCGGGAGTAAATGTCTTGGATCCCGATGAGGATGACGCGCACCGGCACCTTCTTCCAGGGCACACGCACGAACAGATCGAGCTTGTGCCCATCGGTGTTGACCATCTGCATGGCATGCAGATGAGCGACGGAGCGCGTCTGCGCCGGGAATAGCCGGGCGGCGGCTTCCTTGCCGTCCCGTGCCAAGATCTGCACCGCCTTTGGCACCTCGGCCTCAAGGCGGCGCCGCAAGGAGCGCTCGGAGGGGATCGGCGACCAGCCGTTTGCCTTCGCGGCTGTCATCATCCGGCGGAAGCAGGACGAAAACTTCGGCTTCTCCGGCCGGAGGTAATCCGATTTCAGTGTGGCCCAGGCATCGGCATGGCAGTCCGCCCGGTCGGCAACGAGGCCGTTGACCGCAGGCGAGAAGGCCGGCGCCAGCGCTGCAAGCCAATCCGCCCGCGCGTGGCCTTCGACCATCTGACGCCAGCCATACAAGGTCGTAACGGCGATATCGGCCATACGGGCGCAGTGCTGAACAGCAATTGTGGCTGCAATGCCCGACGCCTTCATGTCGTCAACGGCGATCAACACATCGAGCCGCTTCCGGCAGATGGCCTTATGCTCGTCGGTCAGAGCTTCGAAACGCGACCAAAGCTGCTTCGAAACGCCTTTGACGGCTGCTGTCAGGTCCGTGTTGAGGAAGGCGATTTTCTGCCGCGCTTCAGGCGGCAGAAGAGAATAGTGATACTCACGACCGCCACCGCGCTTGGCGATCGCGCGTACCTTACCCGGCTGATGATCCCATCCCGCGCGCGCAGCGTGGTCGTGGATCCGCCTGACAGATGTCGGCAGGCCCGGCAGCTTTGCCTCGGCGAGTTCCGGGATGGTGAACCACTCTTTCATCAGCGGCCCCGACGCTTGATCGTGACGGGACGCGCCTGAAGGCTCTTCAGCTCGGCTGCCAGCTCGCGTTGCTCTTGCTGAAGGCGTGCGATCTCGGCAAGCCGGGCCTCGTCGCCTTCGAGCAGGATCAAGCCATCCTCGCTGAGCACCACATCCCAAAGCCAGACGGCTCCGGTTGCCCGAACGAACGCCTTGAAGCGCACGAGGCTGATGTCGTGGGCCGTCTTGCTCTCGGCCGTGTAGGCATCGAGCGCACCTTTCGACACAGACGATAGGCCGAGGTAGTGGGCCATGCGGGTGGCGATCGTGGGCCGATCGTACGGGCATTCGCGGATGGCGCGGGCCATCTCGCGCTTCAGCAGGGAGCGGAAACGATCGAGGTCGATCCGCTCGGCTGCCTGCCGCACGGGGAACACGGCTTCGGCGAAGAAGTCGAACTGGTGAGGATCGCGCTTCATGCTGCACGCTCCAGAAAGGAGAAGTCGGATTTCGAGCCGACGTGGTCGAGGAACCGGCGCTGCGTTTCCTCGTCGGCCTTGCTCCAGAGCGCCGCCATCTTGTCGAAGATGCCCTGCTGCGGATCGGCCTCGGCCTTTGGGCCTTTCAGCCACTGCAGAACGGGCTTCAGATCGGGGCTTTCCTTCAGGGCAGCGGCAACCTTCAGCTGATCGTCGGCCGAGAGCTTCGCCAGCTTTAGAAGAGCGGACTGGTCGGTTTCGGCTTCCGTTCCACGCACGGCTTGGCGCAGGGTCGGGTGAAGGTTTTGGCCTATACGTGTCGCGCGCTTATAGGTATCTTGACCAATACCCAGACGTTCCTGAACCTGTTTGGAAAGTTCGCGGCCTGCTGCAAAGACCAAAGGTGCATCGTGCCCCTTTGATTCTTTCGCCTCCGAAACAAACGTATTGCCACCTCGGCCTACTTTGCCATGCTGCTCCTCCCAAAGCTCACGATACGTCATGACAAAGATCGCGCGATCGAGCGGGTTCAGCTCATTGCGATACAGGTTCTCGGAGATCTCCAGCAGCTGCGCTTCCTGCGCATCTGCCTCGACGATGATGGCGTCGATCTCGGTCCAACCGAGCAGCTTGGCAGCGGAGGTGCGATAGCCGCCAGCGACAAGCGTGAAAGGCGTGGCGCCCTTGTTCTTGGCAGGCGTCCTGCGGATCATGATCGGGCTGATCTGCCCGCGCTCGGTGAGCGAGGCGGCGATCATCTCGACATAAGCGGGATCGATCGGGCGGAGACGTTCGCCGATGTGGATGTCTGAGAGGGGTGCACGGATGAACTCAGCCATTACGCGGCATCCTCAACAGCTTCATGCAGGGCGGTCGTAAACAGGTCGTTGGCGCGGGCAGCAATTGCCCGGTAAGTCCGCGCAAACACAGGTTCGTCGCAGCGGTAATCGACCGTACGCACGGCCTGACCAACCATTGTGCGACCGACACCGAGCAGCACCATCACGCGGCGACGCGGGATGCCGAAGTGAACCATGAGGACATGGATTGCGACCTGCCGAGCAAGCGCCGCGTCCAGCATATCGACGGGCGGATTGATGATGAACCGGAGTGGCAGGTGGCTGAAATGCGACCGGCTGGCGCGAAAGGCCGCTGCGACCATCGCCTGCAGCCGCTCTTCAGCGGAAAACGGATTGAGATGACTCACAGGCTGGCCCTCACCACGCTGAATATGACAGCGACGAGGCCCATGGCGACGACGCCAAAGATCAGGGTCGTGTCGGCAGCCCGGCAAATCGACGAGCGAGCCGGAATGAACGGATTGCTGCCAAATTCAGGCGTCACTTTCGCCATAGGCTTGAGCGCGGAAACGCGAGAGACTTCAGTCGTGGCGCGAACGGCGCCGTGACTGACGGCCGGGGACTTCGGGTCCCTGCGGCAAATGTCGCGGTAGGCTAGAGCAGACGGTCGTTCGTTCGCGCCCACCATCACGCGGCCTCATGAATGTCAGAGGAGTTACGACGGGCATGACGGTAGTTCTCAGAGGGCTGCGGGCTCAGGCGGCTGCCGTCGCTGGAGTACCGGGTCTGCCAAAGCAGGTGCGGACGCGTCTTGAGCGCCGCAGCGATCGCACGTTCGCCGGCAAGGTGCGGCTCGTGAACGGCATTCCCTGCCGTGCCGGCCGGGAGATTGTAAACCTTGTCGATACCGGCAAGGGTGAGTTTGGCTACAATGAGCCGCCCTTTTATCCGGGCGACTTCCTCTAATCGGCGGCGCTCGGCGCGGCTGATCTTGTCGCTTTTGGGTGCGCGATGCATAAGAGATCCTTGATCCAGATGAGAGGCCCTGGCCGGCCTCTTTTTTGGTTGGTTGCAGTCTGTGAACACAGGAAGGTATAAGCACTATTGTGCTCTTATACAAGCACAAAAGTGCCGTTGGCGCTTATGGGTAGTGAAACTGCGAAAAATCTGGCATCGCGGGCGAAGGGGGTGCGCGTAGAGCGAAAGCTTCAGCAGCAAGAGATGGCTGACGTTCTCGGCATGTCGTTGCGAGGCTGGCAAAAGATCGAAAGGGGAGAAGGCACGCCTAGCGGTGAAACGCTGCTTCAGTTCGAGAAGCTGGGCATCAATCCCGGCTGGGTGCTAACCGGCTTGGGCCCGAAGTCTCTAGACGACCCAGCCCCCCCTCCTGTCGAGGTGGAGCAGAATACCTTGCAGCGCATCGTCGATACGGTTGAGGAGATTGCTGAAGCGACTGCTCGGCGACCTCGCGTCCCTCCTCCTCGCTCAGAGCCACGCCCGCCGAAAACCCTTCGGTGGTTCCCCGACCACTACGTCTCCGCGGGTGGCGGCAACACCTCTCCCTACGAAACCGAGGGCGAGGAGCTGGAACTCGACGAGTTTGCCGAACGCATTCTGGGCCTACGGCCTGACGAGCTTCGAATGTTTCAGATCCTCGGTGACAGCATGTTTCCGACCCTTGCGTCTGGGGATACGGTCGTTGCGAACACGAGACGTCGAGACGTCCAGGACGACACGCTGTATGTCGTCTCCATCAACGGCGAGATGCTTGTGAAACGCGCTCAGTGGGGCGATGATGGCTCGCTCACATGGCAATCCGACAACACCGACCCGCGCTATCAGCCGATCCGGCTCGAAAACGATGAGATCAATTCGGCGAAGGTCGTTGGCCAAGTCGAGCGCATGATCATCGCGCTCCCGAAAAGAAACTAGGAATCTTTTCTTGGGCAGATTGACTCCCCAGATTTACGAGAACAAACTAAGAACATCTACAACGCAAAGTTAGGAGTTCTTCATGAAAATCGTCGAGAGGTTTATCGTTATCCCGTTCCGGAAAGGCCGGAAAAACTCGATTATTCTCGGCGAGATACGGCAAGCGAGCAGTGAGGCTTCGGCCGAACGCATCGCGGAAAGCATGGCCCGCTACAATCTTGGGGCGTCGGCCATTGCTGTGCTCGTCGATGAAGAAACCGGCGACATGACAAGTCCTCGGCTGATCAGGGAATTCGGTCAGGTAAAGAACGTAATAGAAGAGATGGCCGCGTAAAATGAAGCCTTGCTCTATCGAGGCCGAGAAGGCTGAAACGGCGGATCTGTCAGAGTTGGAACAGGTCCTTGCGTACCACGGCGGCGATGTCGAAGCCGCGATCGACACACTCCTGAACGACTGCAGGTATGTTCGGGACCAACTGTCGATCGCACGCGCAACGATGAGCGTCGGCTTCGCGCGGGGTTGGCTTCCATCAGCCGACCGCGATTAAACGCCGGTGAAACCAGCAACGATCCGAGTGCGGTGCTCCTCGGATCGCATATCTCCCCGTTATGGAACGCTGGCATTGGCCAATACGGACAGCTTCACTGTCAGGAAGTTGTCGCGTCAAAAGTCAGATCATTGGGTCGAGAACGGACCAACTGACAAGCCGACAGCCGACTTGGGAACTGAGCAGCTACTCGCCTGTTCGCGAAGGGAACCCGTCAGGAGATGTCGATGCCGAAATTTTTCTTTCATGTCCGCAAACCTGGCGTCTTTGAAAAGGACCCGGAAGGCGAGGACTTCCCGACCGTTGATGACGCCGTAGACGAGGCTTTCAAAGCTGCGCGTGAGATCCTCGCAGAGAAGGTCTACGCAAACGATATCATCGACGGTTCCAGTTTTGAGATAACAACTGACGACGGACATGTCGTGCGCACTGTTCTCTTTCGTGACGCGTTGCGATTGCAGTAACGTAAAGGCCGGCTGTGGGGAGCGTGGCTCTGAAAACTTGAGAACGGTACGCTTCTTACAATTGAGGAATGAGAAAAAGGGGTTACCTCAACCACCGTATGCTTTTTCGGGGAGTTTGGATGATGGAGAACGGATTGTTGGCAGCTTTGTCAGAAGCTGATCGAGCGTCTCTTGATCCACACCTAGAGCTTGTGGAGCTTGACGTAAAACAACCGCTCTTCAATTCCTACGAGCCAATCGAGTACGTACATTTTTTCCTTAGCGGCCTGTCATCCGAGATAGCAGGAAGCGGCAGGGCACAAATCGAAGTCGGCTGCGTTGGACGTGAAGGTTTTTCTGGACACTCCGTTATTCTGGATGTCGAGGCTTCTCCTCACTACGCATTCATGCAAGGTCGCGGGACAGCGTTACGCATCCGCTCGGACCTACTCCGCCAGTTGGTGGATCAGCGAGCAACGTTGAGAAGGATGCTGCTACGCTTTTCCCATGTCTTCACGACCCAGATCGCGCAGACAGCTCTTGCTGACGGGCGCTTTACCCTGCAGCAGCGCTTGGCGCGCTGGATACTCATGTGCCAAGATCGAGTGGGTAACACGATGCCTCTGACCCACGAATTTCTCGCACTCATGCTAGGTGTGCGCAGACCCGGTGTCACCACCACTCTTCACATCCTAGAAGGCGAGCATCTGATCAAAGCGGAGCGTGCCTCGATTACTGTTCTTAACAGGGCAGGCCTAATTGAAACTGCGGCTGGCAGTTATGGATTGCCCGAACAAGAGTACCGGCGGCTTATCAACTCCGCATTCTAGTCAGAAGCAGAATTATATAACTACATTTTTTGGGATACTTGAGATTGCAAGCCCTATAATTGGGGTTGTAAAAACGTGAGTTTCAGGCAAGTTTGTAGATGTATAACGCGACAGAACCGTTTACTGGAGCGAGAGAAATGAATGATCGCATTCACTTAACACAATTACTAGAAGCAGCGCAGTGCTTGGCTAAACAAAACGGAGACGTGGTGTTAAGCTACTTGATCAATATGGCACTGTTACATGCAGAGCAGCTCGATAATGACGAGGAGATGGAGACCATCGCCGAACTTGCGTAGCTGTATGCGGCATCAGAAGGCACAACACCGGCCAGCTCATTGGAGCTGGTCGGGAACTCCCGCCAGTCGGGGTACAGGATGTAAGCAGCGTCCTTCTTAGATTAGGCCGATTTCCGCGTAACCGCATGAAAAGAGGTGATAAATCCAAGAGAGGACGCACCGTCTTTCTTAAAATTGCGTGAGAGCGGCCAATTCCCCACTCCGGCAAAATTGGCAAAATCACCGTATCGGGCTGATTTCCTGGCCGGCACGCTGTCAAAAAGTCTTCCAGACATCACCACAAAAACCGTCATCTATCAACGGCCTCCCCGAAATACCCGCAGCTTCCCAGATCATCCGGGTCATTGCAAAAAGCGGTGACAAACCACATCGGCCACCGCTCACGGCCATCCCGCTTCGTCATTTTTTCTTGGCTTGATCGCGATGCCACTTGATGGCGAAGAACATGCCCGTACCCAGCACGAGAAGCTTGAGCGGAAAAAAGACGATAGGGAACCAATCCCACATTGCGGATATTCCATTCTGGTATTGCGTGGGGGGAGCAGTACCTCAAGGCCGCTGCGTACAACATCAGCCATGTTGACGCAGGTGAGATCACAAGGTCCATCACGCAGCATATACGGGCAGGTTGTGGCGGTGATTCCGCCCTCTCCGACGCGTCGGCGAAGCCTACGGCCCTGCCCCCTTACGGCGCAGTCTCCGCCCGGATGATCGTGGAATACTGCGGGCCGTTGGTGGGCTGCGCCAAGGCCTTGGCGCTGATGGCGGCTTTGGCGCGCAGCTCTTTTTCCGGGAGCTTCCAGAGCGTCGCATCCTGATCGAGGAGGTAGCTCGGGAGATAGCCGGACAGGAGGATGCGCCAGTCCATGGGGATGCCGGGTGTGACCAGACGGGCGAGATCGAAGATGACGGTCGTGCAGTTGCTGGTCAGCGTATCGTAAAATTGCGGCGTTTCGGCGCGCGCGTTGGCGGCGTGCACATAAGTGAGGAACAGGGCGGCAGCCGCCTGCCGGGGCAGTGCCAGCGGGTAGAGATAGGTATCCTCGCGGCGCATATTGGTTCTGAGATAAAGGATGTCGCTCTCGTCGGCGGCGATGAAGGCGAGCTCGTAGCTCTTGAAAAAGCCGGCGATGGAGGAGAACTCTTCCGTTTTCTCACGCCGGATTTCGACCGAGAAGGTCACGCGCTGGCCATCGGCAAAGCTGAAGCTGACGAGCGTATGGGCGATGGCATCCATGCCCCAGTAGGACAGGACGAGATCCGTGCCGGTGATCGTATCGAGATCGTAGCGGCGGGTTTCCCACAGCGGCTCGGCATCCCGGTCGCTCGTCCAGCGGAAATTGCGCACGTTGCGGAGCGTGACCACATCTCCGCCCCCCGCATTGTCGTTGCCGATCGTCCCCGTCACAGTGCGAGCAACATCGGGCGCCCAATCGCGATCGAGCCGCGGGCGGATCGTCTGCCACCAAATGCCCACGGCGAGGAGCCCCACGAGGAAGACGCTGGCGGCGGCCAGCGGATAGCGGCGGCCGAACACGATGAGGCCGAGGATGAAGACGACCCAGAGAAACACCGCCAAGCCGCGCAGCAGCCCATCGCCGGGAATGCGATACCACAGTGCCAGCGCCGTCCACACGGTGGCCAGCAAGGCCACGAGCAGAAAGAGCGCGCTAAGGAGGCCGGTGGCAAGGGTCGTGAAAAGTCGCATGCTGTGAACCTCTTCAGGGCGATGATGCCGGTGGTGTTTGGTGCGCGGCTGGCGACTTCGGAGCGTTTCAACGCAATTCCGGACGCAAAACCGCTGCGCACTTTTGCTGCAATTGCTCTATTTCGGCGCGAGAATGCGGCCGGCGACCGTGAACGGGCTTGCCACCACCTGCCCCGCCGCATCGAGAATAAAGGCACCGACATCCCCAGGTGTCGCCGCGCCGGGCCGGCCGAGCGCGCTGACTTGCGGCGCAAGGGCCGCAAGGCTCGCATAGCGATCATGGCCGAGCCCGTCCGGCGCATTCAGCGAGGTGATATCGACCACGAGGACGCCATAGGCTTTTGCCGTTTCCCGCACCTTCGGATCCTCGACATCCAGCCGACCGACACGCGGCCGGGAACCGCTGAGCAGGCTCGATGCCGCAAGCGCCTCGTCCTTCGGCGAGACGAGCAGCACCAGCGGCGAGCGCAAGCGGCCGACCACGTCCATCTGGCGGCGGAAAAGGTCCGCGTCGATATCGGGTGCCGCAAGGATGACCGTCAGCTTGTCGAGCACATCGCCGCGATCCGTCAGGCGCAGCTGGCGCAGCGATTCCATGATGAGGAAGCCGCCCATGCTGTGGCCGAACACGAGGATCTGCCGGACCTTGCGGGTTTCGGCGAGCGCCGCCATCAGCGACACGAGGTCATCGCGGGAGAAGAGCACGGCATCGCGATCGGCGAGGTAGCCCGAAAGCGCGCCTTCGGACGGCCAGGAAAACAGCACCGGCGTCGCCTTGCTGCGCGAATCCACGGCCATCTGCGCCAGCCGGAACACGCCTTCCTGATAGCGATAGTTGAACCCATGCACGAACAGGCCGATCGTCCCGTCGAAGCCGGGCTGCGAGACGATGGCGGCCACCATGCTGCGCTGGTCGAGCGCGCGACGTTCGCGCACCGTCATCGCCCGTGTCGGATCGGCCTTTTTCGACGGGTACTCGATGGCCGCGGGCTTGTGCGCTGCGGGTATGGACAGCCTGTAGCGCTCATAGGTCAAAGTACGGGCACGACCGCTGTCGAAGCCGTCCCCGTCCCGCTCGCGATTGGTGACGGCAAAGAGCGTAAGCGCATTGCCGCCGGACGCCGCCGCATCCCCCGGCGTGCCTCGAGAAAGGGATACGGGATCGAGCACCGAGGCCGCCGGCCGGCTGGCACAGCCGCCCAAGGTCGTCAGCAGGGAGAACAGGAGCAGGAGCAAAGCGGGGCGGACACGCGGCGTGATGGCGGCGGCGCGGATCGCGATCATCAGGCTTCCTCAAGGGTTCGTGCGCACCGCTGCGCGGACAGTCTCGGTACCCGGCATACGCCACGGGCACCATGCCGGACAACATAGGGCTGCGCCGGCCCACTGACCATCGCGCGTTTCCAGAAGAACGACCTGCATCAAAACCGCGGACGAAAGTCTGTTGCGTTGCTTTTCTCACGCAAAAGACTTTGGGCACTTTGTAACACACGCATGAGACGTATTCGTGACTTTCATGCAACAGCCCCATTTTTCGAGGTGAGCCAGACCGCATTTTCGGTGCGGTCCCCTCTACTGCTCGCGTGAAAACCGGCTACTTACCGATCATCCGACGCACACTTGCTGATTGCGCCGCTCTCTTTTTGAAGGATAGCTTCATGACCCGCTTTACCAAGATCCTGCTCGCTGGCGCCGCTCTGGCGGCTTCCGGCTCCATCGTCCGCGCCGCAGATCTGACCGAGCCGGTCGGCCCGGTCGTCGTGGAAACCAGTGGCGGCTTCTACCTCGGCTCGGTCAGCAGCCTGACCTTCCTCGACGACACGTCGTTTGCCGCTGGCGGCGCACGCGTCGGCACGGATTACGACGTCGGCTACTATAGCGGCGTTCGCGCCGGTTACAGCTTCGGCGACATGGGCTACGTCTCTCCCCGCGTCGAACTGGAAGTCGGCTACGGCAACGCTTCGGTCGACAATCACCGTGTCAGCGGCGTCGGCGCCATCAGCTCCATCGACAGCTTCGGCGACGCAAGCACCATCCAGGGCTACGTCAACGGCTACCTCGACATTCCGCTCGGCGGCCAGCTTTCGGCCATCACGCCCTACGTCGGCGGCGGTGTCGGCGTCATGAACCTCGAGCTGCGTCGCCAGGGCGTTGCCGGCGTTGCCACGCTGATGGACGATGACGACACGCGCTTCGCCTATCACCTGGACGCCGGCGTCGGCATCAACATCCAGGAACTGGGCCTGTTCACCAACTTCGCCCTGCTGACCAACACCACCTTCGACATCGGCTACCGCTTCACCGCGGCCGACGATTTCTCCTTCACGGCACGTGACGGCTCGCGTTCGGAAACCGATTTCCGCAGCCACGCCGTCATCGTCGGCTTCCGCAAGAGCTTCTAAGAGTTTTACGATCCTTCGAGCGCAAAAAGCCGGCTGGTCTACCAGCCGGCTTTTTCGTGTCTCGGGCTCTCAAAGTCCGGCCGCTCGACAGGGCTGTACGAGCGTCAGGCCGTTGCGTGAATAGGAACCCGCTCCACCACGTAATAGGGGCCATCCACCGACAGGGAAAATTCGCTGCGGCCGCATCGGCTCGCATATTTGCAGACGCCGTTGACTTTCGGCTCGTCGAAATCGGTTACCACCAGAAGATGTGCCCGCAGCTCGACATCCGTCAGTTCGACCGGATTCCGGGCAAGCTTGCCCGCCTGAAAAACGCTCAGCCGATATTCTTTATCATGTCCGTCTCCTCCGTTTTAAAGCTATGACGAGAGAATCTTCTCGATCACGTAGCCGGTCTGCTCATCCTCGGTGAACAGCTGGCAGCGGCCTGTATCTTCGACATGCTGGTAGATATAGTCGGCCCGGGCTTCGTTGTTGTCGCTGGCAATCATCAACGTGCGACGGAGCGCCTGACTGCTCAGTGTCACCGCCGGGAGCGCCAGCCGTCCGTGCATGAAGATGCTGAAGCGGAAGTTCGGGTGCATGTCGATATTCCATGTTGCTGCACGCGAAAGATAGCACCGAACAGACAGCTTGTGGTTCTATGTCGGGAAACGTACCGACGGGCTTCCCCGTCACGTGGGCGGAACGACCCCGCAACTGGATCGGGAGAGCGTACGCATCCGAGGTGGGCCGCCTTGTAGGAGCTGTCGGATCTGGCACTGACTGTCCTTATTGACGTCAATATGGACAGTGCGGAATGGAACGACTTGAGATTGTCGATAGCGGGCGACGTCGTCGCTTCAGCAAAGAGATGAAGCTGCAGATTGTCGCCGAGAGCTATTCGGAACCTGGCTTGTGTGCGACGACGGCGCGGCGACATGGCATATCGCGCTCGCAGTTATATGAATGGCGCCGGCTCGCACGAGCGTGGCAACTGGATGTTGCGTCGCCTGTGAGCGGCTTTGTCCCCGCGCTGCTTGTCCCAGAGGTAGAGCCAGCAGCAGGGTCATTGCCCACCGTCGGCCGGATGGATGTTGTCAGCGCGAACGGTCGTCGCGTGATCGTGGACCGCGATGTCGACGTTGAGGCGCTGCTTCGGATCCTGCGCGGACTGGAGGCGCTGCGGTGAACCTTTTTCCGATGGGAACAGGCGTCAAGGTCTGGCTTTCGACTGGGTTCACGGACATGCGCTGTGGCTTTCCGTCGCTGGCGCTTCGGGTTCAGGAGGTTCTGAAGCACGATCCGTTGTCAGGGCATCTCTTCGTCTTCAGGGGGCGCAGATCGGATATTCTGAAGATCATCTGGCATGATGGTCTGGGTGCCTGTCTTTTTACCCGGCGGTTGGAGAAGGGCCGGTTTATCTGGCCGAATATGGAGGGCGGGGCGGTAGCGATCTCACCGGCGCAATTGTCCTATTTGTTGTCCGGGATCGACTGGCGCAATCCGCAGGAAACCTGGCGACCGACACGGGTCGGATAGCATTATTACATTGAAAATATTGAGTTAATCTGATCGAATGGCTTCATGACTTCGAAGCCTTTGGATCTTCCTGCGGACCTTGCGAGCGCCTATCTGGCGCTGCTTTCCAAGCGTGAAATATTGCAGGCTGAACATGATGGCGTTGTTGCCGAGCGCGATACTGTCGTCGCCGAGCGGGACATTGCGGTGGCGCAAGCCGCCAATGCCCAGGCGATGCTGTCCGACAGCGAGGCGTTGATCGCCAAACTGGAGCTGGCGATCGAAAAGCTGAGGCGGGAGCTTCGCGGAAAGCGTTCCGAACGCACCGCGCGATTGCTTGACCAGATGGAATTGCAGCTCGAGGAGCTGGTGATGGCCGCGACAGAGGACGAGGTTGCAGCGCAGGCTGCTGCCGCCAAGACCGCGAGCGTACGTTCGTTCACACGCAAGCGGCCGGTGCGAAAGCCTTGGCCGGAGGATGTAGAACGCAAGCGTGTGGTCATCGATCCTCCCAGCACTTGTGCATGCTGTGGCGGATCCCGGCTTTCCAAGCTGGGCGAGGATATGACCGAAACGCTGGAGGAGATCCCGCGCCGGTTTATTGTGATCGAAACCGTACGGGAAAAATTTACCTGCCGGGACTGCGAGGCGATCAGCCAGCCGCCGGCGCCGTTCCATGCCACGCCGCGTGGCTTCATCGGTCCTCATCTGCTGGCGACGATCTTGTTCGATAAGTTCGGCATGCATAGTCCGCTCAACCGGCAGAGCACCCGGTTCAAATGCGAGGGCATCGAGCTTTCGACCTCGACGTTGGCCGACCAGGTCGGGTATGGGACAGCCGCGCTGCTGCCGATCTTTGATCTGATCGAGGCGCATGTCTTCGCGGCCGAGCGCCTTTTTGGCGACGACACCACTATTCCCATTCAGGCCAAAGACAAATGCACGACCGGGCGAATATTGACCTACGTGTGCGATGACCGGCCCTACGGCGGCGCGGCTGCACCGGCGGCCATATACTATGCGTCGAGCGACCGGCGCGGCGAGCATCCGCAGAAGCACCTGGCCGGGTATGGCGGCATTCTGCAGAGTGATTGCTACAATGGCTTCGAACCGCTCAGTGTCGCCGAAAAGAAAGCCGTACCGATCACCTTCGCCTTTTGCCATGCGCACGCGCGGCGCAAATTCTTTGAGTTGGCCGACATCCAGAAAAGTGCCCGCGACCGCAAACGCAAAGGCAAGCCGATCTCGCCGATCGCCCTGGAGGCCGTCCAACGGTACGACGCGCTGTTTGAGATCGAGCGCCAGATCAATGGATTGAGCGCCGCAGAACGATTGGCCGCGCGGCAGGAAAACAGCAAACCGCTGTTCGATGACATGCACGCGTGGCTGAAACGGGAGCGCGCCACGCTCAGCAAATCGTCCGAGGTGATCGAGCCGATCGATTACATGCTGAAGCGCTGGGATGGCTTTGCGCGTTTCCTCGACGATGGCCGGATTTGTCTCACGAACAATGCGGCCGAACGCGCTCTGAGAGGAATTGCACTCGGGCGTCGAAACTGGACCTTCGCCGGCTCCCAGCGTGGGGCCGATCGTGCCGCCATCATGCTCTGCGTCATCACGACCTGCCGTCTCAACGACGTCGACCCAAAGGCGTGGCTCGCCGATGTGTTCGCCCGCATCGCCGATCTTCCCGTCTCCCGCCTGCACGAACTGCTGCCCTGGCAATGGAAGGCCCACAAAGAGACGGTTATTGCGGCGGCCGCGTAAACAGCTCCTGGAACAACGCTTCCGAACGCGCCAAGCCTTCATCGGTCAGGATCAATGACTTCAACTTGTTGACTGGATCGCCGATCAAGCCCTTCTTGTGAAGCCGATCCGTCGTTGCCCAGTCGAAACCCTTCCAGGCCCAACGCTCGTTATGCAGCGTCAGCCATAGCAGCGCCAGAACGGCATCATCGATTTTGTCCTCATCGATCTCCATGAACCGACGTTACCACGCGCGGCACCCAAAATCATGCGGCCCTGCTCGGATGGATACGGGAGAGCGGGCAGAAAGGGATGAGCATGGCGCGCAACACCACGAAGAGAGCGAATTTCGCGTGACGCCGTCCGATACCGGAGCCAGCCTTGCCAGCCACCTCGCGCCCCTGCCCCTTTCCGGCCGGAGTTGCCGCACCTGCACACTGTGCTGCCGCCTGCCGGATATCGACGCGCTGGAAAAGCCGGCCAACGCCTGGTGCCGCCATTGCGTGGCGGAGCGCGGCTGCACGATCTACGCCGTGCGGCCGACGCTCTGTCGCGACTTCCTCTGTGCGTGGATGACGAAGCCGGACCTCGATGCGGAATGGGACCCGCTGGTCGCGCATATGATGGTGTACGAGCAGGGGCCGCAGACGACCGTGCTGGTCGATCCGGATCATCCCGCGATCTGGAAGCAGGCGCCCTATAAAATCCTCTTGGAGCGCTGGGCCGCCGAGGCCCAAACGCGAGGCGGCTATGTCATCGTGTTCGTGGGCGACGATGTCTTCAAGGTCGAGCCTGCCCAAACCTGATCGCCCGGCCTGATTTCCGGGCCTCATCGCGTTCGATCATGGCATCCGGGACCGCAGCGCGACCCCGGAACACATCATCCTATTAGTTGCCGGCCGGACGCGCCTGGCTCCACGCGGCCAGAGCCTGCGTGAACGCTTCATTGCCGGCCGCACCCTTTTCCAGCGTCAGCAGCGCACGGCGGCCGTTGCGATAGGTCAGGGGAATGTCGATCCACGAGCGGGTGCGCAGGAGATCAATATTGGTGGTCACGGCTTCCGGAAAGTCGTTGAGCGCGATCATGTGGAAGTCGTCGGTGATTTTGGCGGGGACCGCGATCAGCGGATCGCCACGATCCTGCTCGTTGCGCTTCATCGCCACGCGCTGGACGCTGTCGATGCTGCCGCCCTCGAAGTTCTCCGGCAGCGAGAACACGAACTCGATCGTGTGGCTGGCCGGCAGAGAGGTATCGGTGTTGCGCTTGATGGTCATCAGCGCGGTCAGGCCGCGATCCGGTACGGTGATCTGCGCCTGGATGACGGGCTCAGGACGCTGCCCGGCTTCCGGTGCTTCTTCCTTCAGCGACCATGCGACGCCGCCTTCGATGGCAGTCGGCGCCGTCTGGCCGAGGCGTTCCTCGTAGAGGAACATCTTCTGGGCGCCGGCCGGCATTTGGGTCGTCGCTTCGTTCGGAGCGGAGGTCGGGTTGACCGGCGGTGTCGTTGCGGGTGCAGCGTCGGTACCGGGCGTGGCCGACGGATCGGCCTGCGCCGCCGTCGTGGCGGGCGTGCCCGCCGCAGGCGGTGTCGCCGTCGCCCCGGCATCGGCGGTATCGACTGGGCGGCTCGCCTCCGTCTGGGCGGCGACGGATTTGCCTTCCTGCGCGGTTGCCGTGCCGGCCGGCGGCTGGGCCGCACCCTCGTCGATCTCGGTGCCGTCGGTCTGGAGGCGCTGGGTAAACTTGTTGCTCGGCTCGGCCGACGCCACGTCGGTCGTCGCATTGCCATTGGCCGCGGTGCCGGAGGCCGCGCCGCCGGTTCCCGTCGCCGAGGTTCCGCCATTGCTGGCCGTCGGCGGCGCCGTGTTCAGCGAGGCGATCGTCTCGGAAACCCAGCCATTCACCGTATCGCGGTTCGTCCAGTAGGCATAGCCTCCGCCGCCGAAGACGAGCAGCAGGACGAGGACGGTAGCGATCCGCTTCAGACTGAAGGCCGACTTGCGCGGCTCGGCGCGATAGGACGCCGGGCGACGCGGTGCGGGAGGCGCTTCCACAGGGTCGAGCGGGGAACGGCTCTGGGCTGCAGCCGCAGCACCGCCGGCCGCCAGCAGGCTGTCGATTTCATCCCAGTTCTGCGGCGGCGGCGGCTCATCGCTCGGGCTCGCCTGTTCGGTCTCGTTGGTGCGATCGACCGGCCAGGACCAGTCCGACACGGCGGGCTCGGTGCCCTCGGGGCGAACATCGTGCTGGAACGGGTCCGTCTCGTCGAGCGCCCAGGAATGCGACGGCTCGCCCTCGGGCGTCAGTCCGCCGGAAACGGCGGGAAGGACGACGGGTGCAGCATCGACGGCATAATTGTGATCGTCATGAGCGACCGGCTCATCATCCCAGCCGGCATCGTGAGCCGCGACGTCTTCGGCCGAGTGCGTCCCGACGCTTTCTGTCCAGGCAGGCTCGATATGCGCAGCAACCGGCGTGCCGGGCTGCTCGGTCGGCGCCTCGTTCCATTCCGGCAGATCCCAGTTCGCCGCCGGCATCGCGCTGGCGTCGGGCTCGATAGGCTCCACGACGGGCGCCGGCTCGTAGGGCGCAGGCTCCGAATAGGCTTCTTCCGTCTCGATGTAGTCCGGCTCGATCGATGCAGTTTCGGCCGGCTCCGGCTCGTACGGTTCGACGGGCTCCATGTGCCGGGGCTCGGCCCAGGCCTGCGCCGGGTCCTCTGCGGGAGCAGGCTCTCCGGCTGCGGGCTCTTCGAGCGCAACCGTGTCGTTCTCATCGACACTCTGCCATGCAGGCGATGCCGGCTGCTGAATCTGGGCATATTCTTCGGCCAGCACGTCTGCCGCATCCAGCGCCTCGCGATCGGCGACCGGCTCGGGCTCAAGATATGGCTCGGGTTGCGTCTCAGGCTCTGGTGCGTATTCCGGCGGCACGTCTTCCGAAGGCGCCGGCTCGGGCTCATCGGCGTAGACCGGCTCGGGAGCGGGCTCTTCGTAAACCGGCTCGGGCTCGGGAGACACGTCCGCGACAGGTTCGGGCTCCGGCTCCGGTTGGGGCTCTGGTTCCGGGATAACGGGCGCGGCTTCGACAGCCTCCTGCCGATCGACATGCGTCACATCATAGGGAACGGGCGGCTGCTCGAAGGTGACGTCGGCCGGTGCCGGCTCGGCGGGGACCTCTTCGGCCGGAGGTATGGCTGCGGGGAGTACGGCAGCGGCGACAGCCGTCGCGGGCACGACCTCGGGCGGCATATCTTCGACAGGGGCCGGCGCGTGAGTTCCCTCCACCTCCGTGATGGCCGCTTCGAGCTTGCCCATCTGACGGTCGATCATCTCGTCGGAGGGACGAGGCTTCATGCTTTCAAGCTGGCGACGGACGGCGCCCCGGGCCTTTTCGTAAACCCTGGCCCGCATCTCCGGACTGTTGTCGGACAAGCCGTCCACGGTCCTGCGAATAACTGCTACAAAATCCGCCATCGAAAACTTTCTTTCAACCCTTCGGGGTGATTAAGCCGATACTTGATATGGCGCAAGCGCGGGATCTCTCACAAAACCCGCGCTTTACGCCCTTGTCATCACCCCGTCACAGGCCCGTTAACCTAGTCCTCAAACGGATCGGTAACAAGTATGGTGTCGTCACGCTCCGGACTTGTGGACAGGAGAGCGACCGGCGCACCGATAAGTTCTTCGACCTGGCGGACATATTTGATCGCCTGTGCCGGCAGTTCAGCCCAGCTGCGGGCGCCGACGGTCGATTCCTGCCAGCCTTCCAGCGTGATGTAGACAGGCTCGACCCGGGCCTGGCTGGCCTGGCTCGCCGGAAGATGGTCGATCTCGACGCCGTCAAGCGTGTAGCCGACGCAGATCTTAAGTTCCTTCAGGCCGTCCAGCACGTCGAGTTTCGTCAGAGCGATGCCGGTGATGCCGTTGGTGGCGACCGCCTGGCGCACGAGCGCCGCATCGAACCAGCCGCAGCGGCGCTTGCGCCCGGTGACGGTGCCGAATTCATGGCCCTTCTCCCCCAGAAACTGGCCGATCTCGTCATGCAGTTCCGTCGGGAACGGGCCTTCGCCGACGCGGGTCGTATAGGCCTTGGTGATCCCGAGGATATAGCCGAGCGCGCCCGGACCCATGCCCGAACCGGCGGCGGCCTGACCGGCAACCGTATTGGACGAGGTGACGAAGGGATAGGTGCCGTGATCGATGTCGAGCAGCGTACCCTGCGCGCCTTCAAACAGAATACGCGCACCCTTGCGGCGCAAGCGGTCGAGCAGCAGCCAGACCGTATCCATGAAGGGCAGAACGCGCGCGGCGATCGAGGACAGTTCGTCCATGATCGCGGAATGACTGACCTCGGCCTCGCCCAGGCCGCGGCGCAGGGCATTGTGGTGCGTCAGCAGACGATCGACCTTGGCCGGCAGCGTCGAGAGATCGGCAAGATCCATGACGCGGATGGCGCGGCGACCGACCTTGTCTTCGTAAGCCGGACCGATGCCGCGGCGGGTGGTGCCGATCTTGGTGCCGCTGTTGGACGCCGCATCCTCGCGGATGCCGTCCAGCTCGCGGTGCAGCGACAGGATCAGCGTCGCATTGTCGGCGATGCGCAGGTTTTCCGGTGTGATGGTGACGCCCTGCCCGTCCAGCTTCTCGATCTCGGCGATCAGCGCATGCGGGTCGATGACGACACCGTTGCCGATGACGGCGAGCTTGCCCGGGCGAACAACGCCGGAGGGCAGCAGCGACAGCTTGTAGCTGGTGCCATCGATGACGAGCGTGTGGCCGGCATTATGCCCGCCCTGGAAGCGGACGACGACATCGGCGCGTTCGGAGAGCCAGTCGACGATCTTGCCCTTGCCCTCGTCCCCCCATTGCGATCCGACAACCACGACATTCGTCATTTCGTTTTTCCTGTCTGCAAGCGCACGTTTTCATCCGCGCTCATCTTCGCACTGCACGCGATCGCCCTGCCTCGTCCGGCAATGACATCCCGCACCGACCCATGGTGCTGCATCCACCCGTCATCCGGGGCTGCAAACCCGCGCATCTATACTGTCTTGTTTTTTCAAAAGCTATTCCGTTCGCCCCGGATTCAGGGCTTTTTGCATGACAACACGCCTCTTTACGCGATATGCAGCGCGGAGCACGCGTCATGAACCCCTCGTTTCTCTTGCCCGAGACGGAATTTCAGCTTGAACATCCAGGCCTATCTGATCCTTGCGCTGACCACCTTCATCTGGGGCGGCAACTCCGTGGCGGGCAAGATCGCCGTCGGCCATGTCAGCCCGATGCTGCTGACCGGCATGCGCTGGGTGATCGCCTGCACCCTGCTGATGGCCATCGCCATCCCCCAGCTCCGCAAGGACTGGCCGCTCATCCGTCGGCATTGGCTTCTGCTGTTCAGCTACGGCGCCATCGGCTTCACCGCCTTCAATGCCTCGCTCTATTCGGCCCTTCAATATACCAGCGCCATCAACGCGGTGATCGAACAGGCCGCGATCCCCATGGTGATCTTCGCCATGAACTTCGTGCTGTTTCGCACCGGCGTCTCGCTCGCCCAATGGTTCGGCTTCGTGCTCACGCTCTTCGCCGTGGCGCTCACCACATCGCACGGCGATCTCTCGACCTTGCTGTCGCTCGATCTCAACCGCGGCGATGCGCTGATGATGTTCGCCGTCCTCGTCTATGCGGGCTACACTGTGTCGCTGCGCTACAAGCCGGGCATCCACTGGAAAAGCCTGATCGCCGTTTCCGCCTTTGCCGCGCTCTTAAGCAGCATACCCCTGATGATCTGGGAGAGCACCTCCGGCGCGATGATCTGGCCGGATATGACGGGCTGGGTCATCGTTGCCTATGCCGGCATCTTCCCCTCGCTGATCTCGCAGATCCTCTATGTGCGCGGCGTGGAACTGATCGGTCCCAACCGCGCCGGACTGTTCATCAACCTCATCCCGATCTTCGGCACGCTCCTGTCGATCGCGCTGATCGGCGAAACCCTCCAGACCTTCCATATTCTAGCCCTCCTCCTCGCCCTCGTCGGCATTGCGGTGGCGGAAAAGGGGCGGCCGAAGGCGGCCGAATAAAACATCCGACACGAAAAACGCGCCGGATCTTGGGAGGTCCGGCGCGCCTGTCGGTGCGTCACGCTTTGCCGTGGTGGCTTATTCGACGTTGAAGACCAGCGGCTTTGCCTGGCGGATGGCCGGGTTGTCGGTCAGGGTCTTCAGCAGGCTATCCGGCACCGGGCCATCGACATAGAGCAGCGCGATGGCGTCCGAGCCCGCATCCTTGCGACCGAGCTGGAAGTTGGCGATGTTGACGCCGGCATCACCGAAGGTCTTGCCGATGAAGCCGATCATGCCGGGAACGTCGGTGTTGGTGATGTAGACCATGTGGCTGCCGACGTCGGCGTCCAGGTTGATGTCCTTGATCTGGATGAAGCGCGGCTTGCCATCCGAGAACACCGTGCCGGCGACCGACCGCGTCTGGTTTTCCGTCGTCACCGTCAGCTTGATGTAGCCGTCGAACACGCCCGTCTTGTCGCGCTTGACCTCGGAGAGGATGACGCCCTTTTCCTTGATCATGATCGGTGCGGAGACCATGTTGACATCCGAAACTTGGCTACGGATGAGGCCGGCAAGGGCCGCGCTCGTCAGTGCCTTGGTGTTCATGGCGGCTGTCGAGCCGTCATACAGGATCTCGATTTCCTTGATCGCGCTTTCCGTGACCTGACCGACGAAGGCGCCGAGCACTTCCGCAAGACGAATGACCGGCTTCAGGATCGGCGCTTCCTCGGCCGTGATCGAGGGCATGTTGATCGCGTTGGAAACGGCACCCTTGACCAGATAATCCGACATCTGCTCGGCGACCTGAAGCGCGACGTTCTCCTGCGCTTCCGTGGTGGCGGCACCCAGATGCGGCGTGCAGACGACGTTCGGCAGGCCGAACAGCGGGCTTTCCTTAGCAGGCTCGGTTTCGAAGACGTCGAAGCCGGCGCCGGCGACATGGCCGGACTTAATGGCTTCGGCAAGGGCTGCCTCATCCACCAGACCGCCACGGGCGCAGTTGATGATGCGCACGCCGGGCTTGGTCTTGGCAATCGCTTCCGCATTGAGGATACCGCGCGTCTTGTCGGTCATCGGTACGTGCAAAGTGATGAAGTCGGCGCGCGCCAGCAGCTCGTCCAGCTCGACCTTGGTGACGCCCATTTCCTCGGCACGTTCCTTCGACAGAAAGGGATCATAGGCGATGACCTGCATCTTCAGGCCGATGGCACGGGAGATGACGATGGAGCCGATATTCCCGGCGCCGATGACGCCAAGCGTCTTGCCGGTGATCTCGACGCCCATGAACTTGGACTTTTCCCACTTGCCGGCCTGCGTCGAGGTGTCGGCGGCGGGCAGCTGGCGGGCAACGGCGAACATCAGCGCGATGGCATGTTCGGCCGTGGTGATGGAGTTGCCGAACGGCGTGTTCATGACGATGATGCCGCGGCGCGAGGCGGCGGGGATATCGACATTGTCGACGCCGATACCGGCGCGGCCGATGACCTTCAGGTTGGTCGCGGCCGCGATCAGCTTTTCCGTCGCCTTCGTGGCAGAGCGGATGGCAAGCCCATCGTAATTGCCGATGATTTCGGCGAGTTTTTCCTTGTCCTTGCCGAGCTGCGGCTGGAAATCGACATCGACGCCGCGATCGCGAAAGATCTGAACGGCGGTTTCCGACAGTTCGTCGGATACGAGAACGCGAGGTGCCATAAGAGGCCTCCACTGATGAGAAACGTCTTGGAAGAAACGGGATGCGATGCGTCGGCGGATGGAGCGGGGACCGCGCGGCGTGGCGCGGCCCTGCCTGAGCCGGCCTTAGGCGGCGGCTTTGACCTGCGCAGCCTTCTGGGTCGCGAACGCCCAATCGAACCAGGGCATCAGCGCCTTCAGATCCGCGGTGTCGATGGTCGCGCCGGCCCAGATGCGGAAGCCGGAAGGGGCATCTCGGTAAGCGCCGATATCATGGGCGACACCCTGCTTCTCCAGCAGGGCAACCATACCCTTGGCAAAGGCTTCCTGCTGGTCGGGCGCAAGCGCCGTGACGTCGGGATCGACGATCTTCAAGCATACGGACGTGTTCGAACGGGTCTCGGCAACCTCGGCGAGATTGGCGATCCAGTCGGTCTTCTCGACATAATCGAAAATGACCTGCGCATTGGCATCCGCCCGCGCCATCAGTGCGTTCAGGCCACCGAGCGACTTCGCCCACTGCAATGCATCGATGTAGTCCTCGACGCAGAGCATGGACGGCGTGTTGATCGTCTCGCCCTGGAAGATGCCTTCGACGATCTTGCCGCCCTTGGTCATGCGGAAGATCTTCGGCAGCGGCCAGGCCGGGGTGTAGCTTTCCAGCCGCGCGACGGCGCGCGGGGACAGGATGAGCACGCCATGGCCGCCCTCGCCGCCCAGCACCTTCTGCCAGGAGAAGGTGACGACGTCGAGCTTGGAGAAATCGAGGTCCTGCGCGAACGCGCCGGAGGTCGCATCGCAGATCGTCAGGCCCTGACGGTCGGCGGGAATGAAGTCGGCGTTGGGAACGCGAACGCCGGACGTGGTACCGTTCCAGGTGAAGACGACATCACGGTTGAAATCGATCGTGGAGAGATCCGGCAGCTTGCCATAGTCGGCGGTGATCTTGCGGGCGTCGGAGAGCTTCAGCTCCTTCACGACATCGGAGACCCAGCCGGAACCGAAGCTTTCCCAGGCGACCATATCGACGCCGCGCTCGCCCAGCAGCGACCACATCGCCATTTCCACAGCACCGGTATCCGACGCGGGAACGATGCCGATGCGGTAATCCGCAGGCACGTTCAGGACCTCACGGGTCAGATCGATCGCTTGCTTGAGCTTGGCTTTGCCGACCTTGGCTCGATGCGACCGGCCGAGCGGTGCATCGGAGAGCGCGTCCAGCGACCAACCGGGGCGCTTGGAGCAAGGTCCAGACGAAAAATGGGTATTCTCCGGACGCAGATCCGGTGTCGCAGTCGTATTCATGGTGGCTACCCTTCCAGATAGAAAGCGCCTCGTTAGGGAGGCGTGTCCTGCCGCCGTGATTATAGAAACTGCTCATGGAACGCAAGGGAGAATTCCGTGTTCCGGACGTGGCCCGTCGTTATGAGCAAAGTGCAAGACGTTTTCAGGTCTGGTCGGAGGCCGGGCAAAGCGCCCGGCGCGCGGCCCTATCGCCAGCCGTGTCCAGTGCTGGCCGAGCGGCCGCCGTGAAGGGCAAGAGCGATGCCGTAACCGGCGAGCAGGGCTGCTGCCAAGCTGACGAGCGGGCGGTCGCGGACGGTGGAACGGACCTTTGCCGCGGTATCCGAGCGATGCTCGGCGATGCGCGTGCGGAGCGTCTCGATTTCTGCCTTAAGGGCGGCCACCGTATCGGCGGCATTGCTGGAGGACTGGTCTTCTTTGGCGGCGAGCGCTTCATCGACGAGGGGCGCGTCGGTGTCGATCGTGCCGCGGGGGATGGGGTTTCCAATGTCGGTCATGGCGGGCTCCTTTTGCTGGAGCCAGAACCTGCGGGCGGCGACAAGGTTCCTCTCGCCCGCCTGCGGAGGGCTAGTAGAGTGAGAAACGCAGGCCGGCGCGAATTTCGTGGCGGGAGAGGCCGTCGTCGCGGGCTGTCTCACCGGAGCGGGCGAACATGTCGCCCTTGGCGATATCGGAATAGCGGTAGCTGATATCGAGCTTCAGCCGCTCCGTGAGGTCGTAGGATGCGCCGGCCATGAGGGCATAGGTGAAGCGCCAGCTGTCATCGCCCTCATAAGCGCCACCGGCAATCGGGCCGGCTTCGGTGCGGGCGGTGACATCCTGCCAATCCACATAGGTCGCACCGACGCCGGCGCCGAGATAGGGTGTGAAGCCGGCGATGGTGGCGAGATCGACATAGCCGTTGGCCATGATGCCGACGCCGCGCAGGTCTGCCCGGTAGCGCGTCGAGACGCCTGCCGTTTCCTGTTTGCCTTCGAAGCGTCCGTCGAACAGGTCGGTGGTGACGTCGGCGCGCAGGATATCGGTCAACCGGTAGCCGAGGCCGAGCGTGCCGGAAACGGGACGGTCGAAACGATCGTCATCGAAGCCGCGGCGGGCACCGCCCACCGACAGGTCGGGCGCGCCATCGTCGCGAAACGCAGTATAGCCGAGATCGCCGCGCAGATAGAGGCCGGTCGAGACGGTGTCCGTGGCGATGGTGACTTCCGGTGCCGAGAGCGGCGCGTCTTCGGCCTGCGCGGCCGGCAGGCCGACACCCGCGCTCAGGACGGCACAGATCAAGCCGGCGAGGTACGTGCCTGCCGACGATGGCTTGGTCGCCCGTGCTTTGGCCAGTGGTGCTGCGGCCAAGTTTGAAAGACGCGTCATGGAGCCCTCGATTGCCCGGTGTCGGAGCCGGCCGGCGAATCACGCAGGCGGCCGATATACAGGCGTTAACCTTTGGGCCGGTATGGTTAATGGTGCGTTAACAGCGACACCCGCTCATGCGGCAAGGCCGGAGCCATAGGACGAGCGGAACTGCGGCGGGCGTTCCGTCATGACGCTCGCCTCAAAGACGATATTCGCGCCGGCAAGCCGGTACTGCAGCGGCGGACCGGGCTCTATGTGCACATCGAGCGGGCCAGCGCCTTGCGTGTCGGCAAGGCCGAAACCGTCGATCAACTGGTTGATATCGACCTCGCGGGCGAGCAGGCACTGGAGAAGCAGGCAAACGGCGGCATCCGACAGGCTGTCCACAGGCACGATGCGCTCGAAGATCTGGTCCATGCCGGCATGGCCGGTGATCCGCCAGAAGTGTCTGTCCATCGTCGCGTCCCGTCAATTTTTCATCGAATCATCCGGTTCGACCCTAACCCGCGATGCGGTGGGAACAAGCAACCCCCGGCTACGCCCGTCATGCTGGTTAATGTCCCCTCACCGAAGCACCAATCAACCGTGCCGAAAACGCACGAAAGCCGCCCTTGCGGGGCGGCTTTCCAACGGTGACGAAACCAAATGGCTTATTTGTAGACCGGCTGTTCAACCGGGTATTCCGGGACATAGGCCTGCTCGCAGCCGCCGAAATTGTAGCGCAGGCCGGCGCGGGCTTCGTGGATGTTGATGCCCTTGTCGCGACCGGGGCCGCCGCTTTCCTTGTAGCCGAACATGTCGCCGCCGACGATCTGGCGGAAGCGATAGCCGACGTCGGCCTGCAGGTTGCAGGTGAGGTCGATGGCCGTGCCGGCCATGAGGCCATAGGTGAAGCGCCACTTGCGCTTGCCGCTATGCTCGAACTCGCCGTCGCAATTGTCGGGGTTACCCGTTTCGCAGCTGGTGTTCTTCAGCTTGTCCCAGCGCACTTGCGTGCCGCCGATGCCGGCACCGACATAAGGGGTAAAGATGCCGTAGGTGCCGATATCGACATAGGCGTTGGCCATCAGGCTCCAAGCGGTCATCGAGGAAATGTCGCGCGAGGTGCAGAAGTCGGCGACGCCGCAGCCGCCCGTGGTCGAGCCCTCGAAATCGGTCTTGCCGAGATAGTCGAGCGTCACGTCCGTGCGCAGGTAATTGGTGACCTGGTAACCCACGCCGACACCGCCGGTCCAGGTATTGTCGAGATCGTAGCTGTCGAAATCGCGCTCGTAGGAATTGGAGCCCTGATAGAATTTCGCGCCGCGCAGCTTGGTGAAGGCATAGCCGACGTCCCCGCGCAGATACCAGCCGCTGGCAGCGCCAACCTCGACGGGGGCGGCTTCGACAACGGGTTCGAGCGGGGGCTGGTAGATGTCGGCGGCGAAGGCAGCGCTGCCGGTCAGCATCGCTGCCACAACGCCCATCACGATAGTCTTCATGGCTCACTCCATTAGAATGTTGCGTCAGCCCACCTTCGTCGTGCAGCCCGACCGTCCTATTGGAAAGCATCATGGAGGAGATTGGTTAAGGCTCGTTTAACCAAGAAAATTCACCGTGTTTCGAAAGAAAAAACCCGGCGCGAGGCCGGGTTTCTTTATTCAACCGCCAATGGAGCGAAATCTACGCCGCGTGGCGGACGGAGCCGATGACGGAGACGAGTTCGTCGACGATGCGCTCGACCTGGCCGCGATCGTCGCCCTCCGCCATCACGCGGATCAGCGGCTCGGTGCCGGAGGGACGGATGAGGAGACGGCCGTTCTTCGACAGGGCGGCCTCGGCATCGGCGATCGCCTGACGGACGGCATTGTCCTCGAGCGGCTTGCCGGCGGAAATGCGCACGTTCTTCAGCACCTGCGGCACGGGCGTGAATTTGTGGCAGACCTCGCTGACGGGCTTGCCCAGCCGCTTGACGCTGGAAAGCACCTGAAGCGCGGCGACCAGACCGTCGCCCGTCGTGCCGAAATCCGAGAGCACGATATGGCCCGACTGCTCGCCGCCGATGTTGAAACCTTTTTCGCGCATGTGCTCGACGACATAGCGGTCGCCGACCTTGGTGCGCTGGAGCGACAGCTTGCGGCCCTGCAGGTAACGCTCGAGCCCGAGATTGGACATGACGGTGGCGACGATGCCGCCGCCGCGCAAGGTGCCTTCCGCTGCCCAGCTGTCGGCAATCACGGCCATCAGCTGGTCGCCATCGATGATGGTGCCCTTCTCGTCCACGATCAGCACGCGGTCCGCATCGCCATCGAGCGCAATGCCGATATCGGCGCGGACTTCATGCACCTTCTTCGACAGGGCCGCCGGGCTGGTGGAGCCGCAATCCAGATTGATGTTCGTGCCGTTCGGCTCCGTGCCGATCGACACCACATCGGCGCCGAGTTCCCAGAGAGCGGCCGGCGCGACCTTGTAGGCGGCACCATTGGCGCAATCGATGGCGATGCGCAGGCCCTTCAGCGTTACGTCACGCGGCAGCGTGCGCTTGGCGTGCTCGATGTAGCGGTCATGCACGCCGTCGATGCGCTTGGCGCGGCCGATCTCGTTGCTCCGCGCCAGCTGCATCGACAGATCCTGATCGAGCAGTTCCTCGATCTGGCTTTCGATATCGTCGGAGAGCTTATAGCCATCTGGGCCGAAAAGCTTGATGCCGTTGTCCTCGAACGGATTGTGCGAGGCGGAGATCATCACGCCGATATCCGCACGCAGCGACCGTGTCAGCATGGCGACGGCGGGCGTGGGAATGGGGCCGAGGACGAAGGCATCGACACCGGCCGCGGTGAAGCCGGCGACCAAGGCGTTTTCCAGCATATAGCCCGACAGGCGGGTATCCTTGCCGATGACGACCCGGTGACGGTGCGCGCCACGGCGAAAGATGGTGCCGACGGCGATGCCCACCCGCATGGCAAGGTCAGGCGTCATCGGGAAAATGTTGGCCTGCCCGCGAATGCCGTCGGTGCCGAAATATCTACGCTTCATGATCGCTCCATCGTCCAGAGCCGTTTCCGGGAAGTCGGGTTCACCCGGACGGCTGTCTCTCATTTGTATTGCCGCATCGTCCGAAGGCGACACAAAGACGCTCTGCCGGGAAATGCTCGTGTCCCAGCGTGCCCACTTCGCGGACGAGGGCAGCGCCAAGGCCGGAACGCCGCCGGTCTCCTTGGCGCTCATGGCACCTTCTGCCACAGACAGGCGGAAAACGGCATCCTCACGGCCATCAGAAATGATTACACGCCGTTACCTTCGTAAAGCTTACCCGGATGGAGACCGAACGCGCCGATAGCCACGCGCGCGAAAGCGCCGTGGAGATGAGGGCAGTTCGGACGAGGCGCTGGAAGCTGCCGCGTTGGTATTGAGTGGAAGATGACATCTTCCAGCGCCTCGTTCGGTGGTTTTTCCCGCTGCCCGGCTGTCTTGAAGAGGATTCCCCCGGCTTCACCCGAGAGCGCGTCCGGCAGTCACGACGCGACATGCGCCGCCTTGCCGGGTTTCACAGGACGACCGCGGTTTCAACGGTCGCCGCCTCTTCACTGACATTGCCACGTCGAAGGCCCTTTCGGGTCCACGGCGGACAGCCCTTTCACGAGCCCGGACAGGAGGACATGCGTCTTTCCCTCATATCCGGCACCGGCCCCGCCTCGCCGGAACGCCTTCCGGTGTATCCGATAACGGGACGAGCCAAGTATGAAGGAGGAAAAAGGGGCGGGGAAAAGTCCCGGTGGAATTATCGGAAGAATCGGAAAAAATTTCGACGTGGCTCGACGGGTTCGGGCGGCCGACAAGGTTTCCTGTTGGCGAATCGTCCTGCCGGGGCTTGTTCCGCGCAACTGATAATGTCAACGACATCAATTCGTTGCAGATGTTCGGGGACCCGCCCGAGCATGACGGGGGATAGCGCTCAGTACGCCTCATGCAAAAACCCTCCGGCATCAGCCGAAGGGTTCGATCGGTACGGATAATCCCCGCTTTATTGCGGCTGCGGCTCAAGACCGCCTTCCGCCTCGCCCTTGGGCGTCGTGCCGTCCTTCTTGGCGCCGGCCGATGGGACGGCGGAACCGCGGTGAGGGGGCGAATCGTCGCCGAGGTCGCGGGCGGGCTTGTCGCCGCGCATCAGCGCCTTGATCTCTTCGCCCGTCAGCGTTTCATATTCCAGCAGGCCTTCGGCCACGGCCACGAACTCCGAATTCATGTCTGTGATGATCCGGCGGGCTTCGTCATAGGCTTCGTCGATCAGGCGGCGAACCTCGTTATCGATCTTCTGCGCAGTTGCTTCCGACACGTTCTTCGACTGCGAGACGGAGTGGCCGAGGAAGACTTCCTGCTGGTTCTCGCCGTAGGAGACCTGGCCGAGCTGGTCGGAGAAGCCCCACTGCGTGACCATGGCGCGGGCAAGCTTGGTGGCCTGCTCGATATCGGACGACGCTCCGGACGTGATGTTCTCCTTGCCGAAGGTGATTTCCTCGGCAACGCGGCCACCCATCATGATGGCGAGGCGCGAGACCATCCACTTGTAGCTCATCGAATAGCGGTCGCCTTCCGGCAACTGCATGACCATGCCGAGCGCACGACCGCGTGGAATGATAGTCGCCTTGTGCAGCGGATCGGCTGCGGGGACCTTCAACGCGACGATGGCATGTCCGGCTTCGTGATAGGCCGTCAGCTTCTTTTCGGACTCGGTCATGGCGGAGTTGCGGCGTTCCGCACCCATCATGATCTTGTCCTTGGCGTCTTCGAACTCGGCCATGGTGACGACGCGCTTGTTGCGGCGGGCGGCCATGAGGGCGGATTCGTTGACGAGGTTCATCAAATCGGCACCGGAGAAACCGGGCGTACCGCGGGCGAGAATCTTCAGATCGACATTCGGTGCCAGCGGCACATTGCGAACGTGAACCTTGAGAATGCGCTCGCGACCGTTGATGTCGGGATTGGGCACGACGACCTGACGGTCAAAACGGCCCGGACGCAGCAAAGCGGGGTCGAGAACGTCGGGACGGTTGGTCGCGGCGATGAGGATGACACCCTCGTTCGCCTCGAAGCCGTCCATCTCGACCAGAAGCTGATTCAGCGTCTGCTCGCGCTCGTCATTGCCGCCGCCGAGCCCGGCGCCGCGATGACGGCCGACCGCATCGATTTCGTCGATGAAGATGATGCAAGGCGCGTTCTTCTTGGCCTGCTCGAACATGTCACGGACACGGGATGCGCCGACACCGACGAACATTTCCACGAAATCCGAACCGGAGATCGTAAAGAACGGCACGTTGGCTTCGCCGGCAACCGAGCGGGCGAGCAGCGTCTTACCGGTGCCGGGAGGGCCGACCAGCAGCACGCCGCGCGGAATGCGACCGCCGAGGCGCTGGAACTTCTGCGGATCGCGCAGGAACTCGACGATTTCCTCCAGATCCTGCTTGGCTTCATCCACGCCGGCAACGTCATCGAACGTGATGCGGCCATGCGCTTCGGTGAGCAGCTTTGCCTTCGACTTGCCGAAGCCCATGGCGCCCCGCGACCCACCCTGCATCTGGCGCATGAAGAACAGCCAGACGCCGAGGATCAGCAGCATGGGAAGCAGCGTGCCGATGAAGCTCAGGAAACCGTTGGAACCGTCCGTTTCCGGACGAACAGTGACCGTCACGTTCTTGGCTTCGAGCCGCTCGGTAAGCGCCGTATCCACGGAGGGGGCATAGGTCTGGAACGTCGCGCCGCTCTCGTTAAAGGTGCCAAGCACCTTGTTGCCAGTGATGACAACGTCCTTGACGCGGCTGCCATCGACATCCTTCAGGAACTGCGAAAACGGAACTTCCCGCGAGGCGCTACGCTCCGACGGCTGCTGAAACATGCTGAAAAGCGCAATCAGCAAGAGAGCGATAATGGCCCAGAGGGCAAGATTACGAAAATTAGGGTTCATCGAATTCCCCGGAACCGGTGCTGGCGCCCCGCGACCGGGACCCATATTTCTTCGCTAACATAGGGTTCGCGACAGGCCTTGCCAAGGCAAACCGCCCTTTGCCCGATCATTTCGTCGAGATATCGTCAACCGGACATGTCGGAAACGGTGCGCGGTTGAAAAGCGCGGCGATGCTTTGCGCGATCATCCGGTCGAAACGCGGCAAAAAGGTGTCGTAGGGCGCGATGACGGGCGTCAGCGAAAAGGCTGTGGGATCAGCGGTTGCGCCGTCGGGCAAGAGCATGCCGGGAGACGCCTGCGCAACGCGCCCGGCAACGCCTGTGGGAAGGCCGCCGGCCGTGAGCCTGTGGACAAGTGTGCGATCCGCACCCGCCATGAGCGTGATCGCGGCCGCGCCGTGGTTGTCGATCGCAAAGCGGCCGTCCCAGATCAGCGTCTGCCCCGGCTGGACGGTGACCGGTGGCGGGAGATTGCGGCGCTCGCGATAGACGAACAGCCGCCCGCCGCGTCGCTCGAAAACGCAGCCGCCGGCGGTGGTTGCGCCCGCCATATCCGTCTGCAGGGTCGCAAAAAGACGGACGGCGGTGTCTTGCCCGATCGGATGCGGCTTTCCGGCAAGGGTGGCGGCGAGCACGGCGAGCAGCCGCTGCCAGTGGATGTCGGTCACATCGAGGTCGGCAAGGGCGATCTCGGCCGCGATGGCTGCGTGAACGCGAACGTGATCGGTAAGAAGCTCCGATATCGCGGCATCAGCCTTCAGGCGGTGGGAGATCGCGTCTTGGAGAATATTTCCAGTGCCCTGCCCCGCGACATCAGGACCGGCCTGCCGGAAGCGGACGCGCTCGAAACGGGGATCGTCATTGCTCGGATCGTCGATCCATCCCTCGCCGAGAGATGTGAGGTCATCGCGGATGGCCTGTCGGCGGACGTTGAGGAAGGGCCGGCAGATCCAGAGGGTTCTCGCGAAAAGGACGGCATCCGCCATGCCGGCAAGGCCGATGGTGGGGGGTTCGCCCGCGTCGAACGTCTGTGGGCTGCGGGCGGCGCGCATGGCAATGGTCTCGGCCTGATCGTCCTGGGAATGTCCGGTGACGACGAGATCGGCTCGAAAGTCGCGCGCCGCTTCGGATAGGAGCCGGTAGCGGGCAAGTCGGGCTTCCGCCTGGAGGCCGGAGGTGATGCCGGAATGCGACCAGCGGGCAACAGTATGGGGAATGCCGAGCGCGCCGCAGCGCCGGGAGACCGCCTCGGCCTCTGCGGCCGAACCGGAGCGCAGCGCGTGATCGACGGTGCAGGCTACGAGGCGGTGGGGCGATCCGGAAGTCTTCAGCGCGTGATGGAGGGCGAGCAGGAGGCCGACCGAATCGCTGCCGCCGGAGACGGCGACGAGCACGGTGGACGGATGGCGCAGGCGTGAGAGGAAGGCGTGGGCGGCGGCACGCGGCGCGCTGCCCGCTCGGTCAGGGCTTGGCCGGGCCGGCACTAGCGGTTGCATCAGCAGGAAAGGCGGCTCTGCTCGCTCGTGACCTTGGCCTTCACGGCAGGCGAGGCCTTGGGGTAGCGTTTTCCGACTTCGCGGAGCGTCGCGCAGGCGGTTTCCTTGTTGTCGAGCGCGGCCAGCGACATGCCGAGCTTCAAGAGCATTTCCGGCGCCTTGGGCGACTTGGAATAGGCCTGATGCGCATTCAGGAAGGTCTTGGCGCTGTCGTTGAATTTGCCCTGCGAATATTGGGCTTCGCCCATCCAGAAGCTGGCATCGGCCGCCTTCTCGCCCTTGGGAAAGGCTTCGAGATAGCCGCGGAACTCGTTTTCCGCCTGGCTGTAGTCGCCGGAAAGCACGTGACCATAGGCCGACTGGTACAAATCGCCGGGATTGTCGAGGCTGGCCGTCTGCTGCTCCGTCTCGGGCGTGGCATTCAGGCCCGGTGCGGCGCGCGTGCCGGGATCGGTCGACGCGACGGCGCCCGGATCGGTGCTGGTATCGGGTAGATTGTCGGCATTGGCGCCGATGGGGTTGCCGGCATCGTCGAGGATGATCTGGCCGAGCGTTGTCGGCAAACCGCCGGGCACACCGGAGGCCGTCTCCGATCCCGTGCTTGCGCCGGGATCGGTAACGTTTGCAGACGGTGCTGTGCGACCGGTGGTCGCCCCCGGGGTCGCCATAGCCTCGCCGGAAGTGCGCGGGGTTTCGAGCGCCCCGCTCTTGCGCGGCGCCGCAGGCTTGGCGCCTTCGATGTCCTGGAAGCGCAGCTCGTTGTCTTCCTGGAACTTCCGGATCTGCTCCTGCATCTGCAGGAGCTGGAAGCTCATCTCCTCGATACGCCCGTTGAGGGAGCGGATCGTTTCCTCAAGCTGCCCGATGCGCCCGGCCTCGCTGGCCTGCACTTTCAGCACTTGCGCTTGTTGCGCAGAGAGCAGCGGCGCTTGTTGCGCAGGCTTCGTCTCATTGCGGTGGAACGCTTTGTCCAACCAGCCGGAAAGCGGCATGGCAGTCACGGGCTGGCTCAGCGACCCGAAGGCGCCAAGACCGATCATGGCTGCCACGACAATGTTCTTCATGTCATGTGTCCCGTTTTCATACCGATCATGTCGCAGGCCGAGGCGAAGGAGTCCCGCCTCTACCGCACTGCAACCGCCGCACAGTTTTCCAATTGCCTGCAAAAAGCAACGGAGTTCGGTCAAAGTGTGACGAAAAATAAAGGCGGCCCCTGCGGACCGCCTTCTGCATTTCGAAACCTGTCGTCGAAGGATCGGAGCGACGGGCCGAGCGCCTGCCAAGCCCGATCGGTCGAGACTTACATGTTGCCGCCGCCGAGAACGGTGACCGAGCGGCGGTTCTGCGACCAGCAGGAAATGTCGTCGCAAACGGCGACCGGCTTTTCCTTGCCGTAGGAGATGGTGCGCATGCGGCCGGCGGGAACGCCCTGGCTCGCGAGGAACTCCTTGGCAGCGGCAGCGCGGCGGGCGCCGAGCGCAAGGTTGTATTCGCGGGTGCCGCGTTCGTCGGCATGGCCTTCGACCGTGATCTGGTAGTTCGGGTACTTGGCGAGCCACTGTGCCTGGCGCGACAGGGTTGCCTGTGCGTCGGCGCGGATGGACGAGCTGTCCGTGTCGAAGAAGATGCGGTCGCCGACATTGACCGTGAAGTCCTGCTGCGAACCAGGCGTTGCCGAGCCGGCCCCGAGGCCGAGGCCGGCGGCGTCGTTCGGCATGTTGTTTTTCTTGGAGGCGCAGCCGGCAATGGCCAGCGACATGAACAGGGCGATCGCGACGGGGTTGCGCGCGAGGGACTGGAGGCGGCCTGCGGCCGGGACGTGAATGCGGCTCATGAGCCGGTCTCCTTGATAAGCGAAGGTCGGGGGTAGGTGAATATAAGGGTTGCCGAACTGTAACCGGAAGCGGTTAATCTTCATGCAACGCAGATGGTTAAAACTCTCTCAACGCACGACCAACGAACGGTCGTCATCAGGATTTTGCGGCGGAAAAGCGGCATTTTGCCAGGATTCCCGCCGCACTCATGAGGTTTGGCTACTCCAGAAGCGGCGACCAGGCCGGGTCGGAGGCGAAGCCCTGAGTGGCGACGCGCTGCTCGTTATAGCCGGTGAGGTCGATGGAATAGAGCTGCGGACCGCCGGCGCCGGCATCCTGGCGGAAGAACATCAGCACGCGGCCGTTGGGCGCCCAGGTCGGGCCTTCGTTGTGGAAGCCGGATGTGAGAATTCGCTCGCCGGACCCGTCCGGCTTCATCACGCCGATCGAAAACTTGCCGCCCGACTGCTTGGTGAAGGCGATGAGGTCGCCGCGCGGCGACCAGACCGGCGTGGAATAGGAACCGTCGCCGAACGATATACGCGTCTGGCCGGAACCGTCGGCGCCCATGACGTAAAGCTGCTGGCGGCCGCCGCGGTCGCTTTCGAACACGATCCGCGCGCCGTCCGGCGAATAGGACGGCGAGGTGTCGATGGCGGGCGTCGAGGTCAGGCGCGTCGTGGTGCGCGACCGCAGATCCATCGTGTAAATATTAGCATTGCCCTCCTGCTGGAGGCTCATGATGACGCGCTGGCCATCCGGCGAGAAACGCGGGGCGAAGGTCATGCCGGGAAAGTTGCCGACGACTTCACGCTGCCCGGTCTCCAGTTGCAGCAGATAGACCCGCGGCTCCTGGCCCTCGAACGACATATAGGTGATTTCCTGGCGGCTCGGCGAGAAGCGCGGCGTCAGCACGATATCGTTGGAATTGGTGATTGCGCGCGCATTGGCGCCGTCCTGGTCCATGATGGCAAGCTGGCGCTTGCGGGCCGTCTTCGGGCCGCTTTCGGCGACATAGACGACTCGCGTATCGAAGTAGCCCTCTTCGCCGGTGATTTCCTTGTAGATCGCATCGGCGATGATGTGGGCGAGACGCCGCCAGTTTTCCGGCTGCGTGAAGTACTGCTGGCCGGTGATCTGGTTCTGCGCGGTCGCATCCCACAGGCGGAACTGCGCCTTCAGGCGGCCATCGGCCTCCTGCGTGACGCGGCCGGTGACGAGCGCCTGCACGTTCAAGACGCGCCAGTCTTCAAAGCGCGGCGCCGCGTCCGGGTTGGTGACCTTCTCGATGAAGGCCTTGCGGTCGACCGGTGCGAACAGGCCCGACCGCTTCAGGTCGGCCGCCACGACGTCCGAGATCTTCTGCCCCATCTCCCCTTGCAGGAAGTCGGTGATGGCGATCGGCAGCGGCTCGACGTTGCCCCGGTTGATGTTGATCTCGACGCGCGCTTGCGCAGGCACGGTCGCAGCAGCGACCAGACCCGTCAGCGCGACGAAGAGCCGGAAAAAGGTGCGTCTAAGCATGGTTACGGAGCCTCTCAGCAGTCCATTCGGTATGGTGACGGCCATCCCACGAAGCGATGGCCGAAGTGATTTCGATGATAGAGCCGGCGGTCACAGCAGCATGTCCGACGGATCGAAGTGGATGACGACTTCCTGCCAGGAATCGTACTTCTCGGCAGGCAGCTTGAAGGGCGCGGAGCGGCGCACGGCGCGCGTGGCGCTGCCGATCATGGCGCGCTGCGAGGTCGGCGTTCCCCCGGTCGCCTCGACCTCGGGCTGGCCGACGATCTCGCCTTGAGGATCGAGCTGGATCGTGACCGTGATGATCATGCCCTGAAGATCCGCCATGCCGGGAATGATCGACCAGTTCTTCTGGATCATGCCCTTCAGCGCGTCCATCTCGCTCATCGACAGCGTATTCCCGGTCGTGGTCTTCTTGCCGCCGAGAGCCGCCTTGTCCTGCGAGCGCTTGGCGCCGCCGCCGGAGGATTCCGTCTTGTTGAGGAGGGCTGCCACCTCGTCGGCATTGAAGTCGCTTTCCTTCTGGGACGACGTCTTCTTCTGTTCCTTGGGCGCCGCATCCGTCTTGCGATCAGGCGTCTTGGCGGTCTGCGCGGCAGCGGTCTCCTCGACCTTCGGGCGCGCCGTCGGGGCCGGCACGTTCTGCGGCAGGGCCGCAGCATCCGGGGCCTCTGCCGGCGTCGGCTCGGCGGGTGTGGGCGTCGGTTCCGGCGTCGGCTCGGCCTTTGCTTCCGGCTCCGGCTTCGGATCGGGCTTGGGGTCCGGCTTCACCTCTTCCTTGGGCGCCGGCAGGGCGGCGACCTCGGTTGCGGGTTCGGCGGGCGGCTTTTCGGACGGCTTGACCTCTTCCTTCACCGGATCGGGGGACGGCGGTGCGTCTTCCGACTTCGGCGGTGCGGCGGAGGCCTGGTTCTCGATCGGCTTGGAAACCGGCTTCGGCGGCGTCTTCATATCGACGTCGTTATCGCCGGCATTCTCGGCTTCGGGCAGTGTCTGGGGCTTTTCGGAGGGCTTGGGTGCAGATTTCTCGGCCATGGGCGCCTTGAGGTCGCCCTGCTGGATCTGGCTCATCTCGCTGATGATCTCCACCGGCACGGACTCAACCGGCGCGACCTCGAGAGGCTTCGGACTGCCGAGCGAAACCAGTGCCCAGGTGAGCACCAGTCCGTGAAGTACAGCGGAGGTTGCGATGCTGCCCTTCATGTCAAAGGCTCACTTGTCCGTTTCCTGAAGGGTCACGAGACCCAGGTTCTTGAAGCCGGCGGACGAGATGCGGGCCATGACCTTCATGACCGTTCCGTAGTCCGCATTGGTGTCGCCGCGCACATAGATGCGCTCCTCGTAGCCGGTCTTGGCAATGGCCTCGAGCTTCGGCACGACCTCTTCGATGGTGATCGGGCTTTCCTGCAGGAAGATCTCGCCGGCCGGATTGACCGAGATCGTGATCGGCTGCGTATCGGAATTCAGAGCCTTGGCCTGCGTTTCCGGCAGGTCGATCGGCACGCCGACGGTCATCATCGGCGCGGCCACCATGAAGATGATGAGAAGCACCAGCATGACGTCCACGAAGGGCGTCACGTTGATTTCGCTCATGACGGCCTTGCCGCCGCGTCCGCGTCCACGCCCGCCGCGTCTGCCGCCCGAGCCCTTGGATCCGCCCACTGCCATACCCATCGTTGAGGTCTCCGTCAGTGTTCTTTATTGCGCCGCCTGGCGCGGCTGCAGCTTTTCGTCGATCTGGCGCGACAGGATCGCGGAGAACTCGTCGGCAAAGCCTTCCATGCGGGAGTTGATCTTGCCCGCATCCGCCGTGAACTTGTTGTAGGCGATCACCGCGGGGATAGCGGCGAGCAGGCCGATGGCGGTGGCCAGCAGCGCTTCCGCGATACCCGGCGCCACGACCGCAAGGTTGGTGGACTTCGACCCGGCAATGGCCTGGAACGAGGTCATGATGCCGATGACGGTACCGAACAGGCCGACGAACGGGCCGGCCGAACCGATGGTGGCAAGCGAGCCGAGCCGCGCTTCCAGCGCCTCGGACTCGCGCGAGAGCGTCACGTCCATCGCCCGGTCGATCCGCATCTGAAGACCGATGGGCGACCGTGCGCCGCGCTCGAAGCTCTTCTTCCACTCGCGCATGGCCGAGACGAAGATCGCCCCCATGCCGGAGGTCTGGCGGTCGGACAGGGTGCGGTAGAGCTCTTCCAGCGACTGGCCCGACCAGAACACCTGCTCGAAACTATCGAGCTGGCGACGGACGCGGGCATAGCGAATGGTCTTGTCGACCACGATGGCCCAGGTCCAGACCGAGGCGGCCATGAGCCCGAGCATGACCAGCTTCACGACGAAGCCGGCCTCCATGAAAAGAGACCACAACGTCACGTCCGTGGTCACAGCGGCCAATCCAGCCTGTTCCATGCTATCAAATCCCCGAATCCGGACGCCCGGCAAGAGCCATCACATGCTCGACGCCAGGTCGCTCAAACGTCATTGTTTTCAAGTTCGCCCCGGCAGCCCGCCGCCGATCGCACACGTGCAATCCAAGCTTCGGGCAAACCTTTCCCGCGTAATCTTGGTCAAAGGATGACGTGCACTGCACAAAATCCCGTGGGTCGATAAGACATCATTATGGTTAAGGGAGTGTTACCGCGCTCGGCCCTGCGGGTTCGGCGTCGAGCGAAAGCACGGCCCGACAGCTATCGGTGCGTCAGATATCCGCACCGAGCGAGCGGAAAAGCGTGCAGTACCGCGCCGCCGCACTGTCCCACTGGAAATCCCCTGCGCGCACCAGACCTTCCGCGGCAAGCCGCCTGCGCAGATTCTCGTCGCGCATCAGCGCCACGATGCCGTCCGCGATCGCGGTGTCGGACAGGGGATCGACCAGCATGGCGGCATTGCCCGCGATCTCGCCTGTCGCGGTGGCCGACGATGTCAGCACCGGCGTGTTGCAAGCCATGGCCTCGACAATCGGCAGGCCGAAGCCCTCGTAGAGCGAGGGAAACAGGAAGGTTTCGGCACCCGCCATCAGCGGCCCCATATGCGCCTCATCGACATAGCCGATCAGCTTCGTGCGCGGCACGTCGGGGATGGACGCGACATCGCCGAACACGTGCGCACGCCCGAGATTGCCGGAGACGACGAGCGTGATCTCTTGCGGAAGCGCGCGCTGCGCGATGGCCCAGGCGCGAAGCGTCGCTGCCAGGTTCTTGCGCCGGTCGGCGGTGGCCTGGAGCAAAAGGTATCGTTCGGGCAGGTCGAGCGCGGTTCGCGTGGCGGCGATTTCATACGCCGCATAAGGGCGGAAATGGCGGCTGACGCCGTTCGGGATAACGTCGATCCGGCCCGCGTCGATGGGAAGCGTGGCCGCGATCCGCTGGCGCGAGAATTCCGACACCGTGACGACCCGCGCGGCGCGCCGGACCAGCATCGGCAGCAGCGCCTTATAGAAAGCCGTGAAGGAGCGGGAGAAGAATTCGGGTACATCCAGAAAAGCGACGTCGTGGAGGGTAACGACCTGGTTTCCCTTGGCGACGGGTCCCGTGGCCGATGGCGACCAGAGGAGATGGCCGCGCGCGCGAACCGGCAGCACGACCTGCTCCCAGGCATGCGCCTTCATGCCGCCGAGCGGGCGATCCGGCACGATTTCGGTCATCGGCCCTAGCCGCGTGGCGATCTCGGCAGCAACCCGCTGCTGGCCACCCATGGCGAATTTCGTGACCCGGGCGTTGACGGCTATCTTCATGGACATCCCCTATCGCCGTTTCTGTAGCATGCGGGAATGAAACTTCGGTTAGCAGCCTGCGCACCCGCGAGAACGGCTTGTCTCAGGCGAGGAATTTTGCGGCCAGCGCTTCCGGCAGGCGTCGCGGACGCCCGGCGGCGTTGATGACGGCGATGACGACCTTTGCGGCGATCAGCAGGCGATCGTCGCAGAGGATCTGCTGTTGCAGCACCATCTTCGCACCGCCGGCCTTTTCCGTCACGGTGCGAATGGTCAGGATATCGTCCATGCGGGCCGGCAGGCGGAAGTCTATTTCCATACGGTGGACGACGAAGACGAGCCCCTCGGCATCGGCCGTCAGGAGAGCGCGCTGCTCGACGCCGAGGCAGCGCAGATAATCCGTGCGGCCGCGCTCGAGGAAATGCAGGTAGCGGGCGTGATAGACGAGGCCGGAGAAATCGGTATCTTCGTAATAGACCCGCTGGTGGAGCAGATGCCCTTCGTCGCCCAGCCGACCCGCAATCGAATAATCCACGTCCTGCCGCCTCTTATGCCCGTCCTCATGTTCGTAAGGCCGTTGTGGCGCAAAGAAGCGATCGCGACAAGCATTGAACAACTGTCATAATTTCTAATTACAGCGGTGAAGGCGCAAAATTCATTCCAGAGGCGGGCAACCGTCGATCGACATTTCTTCAGGAGGCGACGTCATGAAGATTGCAGTGATGGGCGGAGACGGTTTCATCGGCTGGCCGACGGCCCTGCACCTGTCCGAGGCGGGCCACGACGTCCACATCCTCGACAATCTCTCGCGCCGGTGGATCGACACGGAACTCGGCGTGCAGTCCCTGACACCGATGGACTCCATCCAGGAGCGCACGCGCATCTGGCATGCCGAGACGGGGCGCCGCATCCATTTCAACCTGATCGACCTCGGTCGGGACTACGAGCTTCTGAAAAACTGGCTGGCCGAGCATCGCCCGGATGCCGTGATCCACTTCGCCGAACAGCGCGCCGCGCCCTATTCGATGAAGAGCGACCGGCACAAGAACTACACGGTCAACAACAACGTCTCGGCAACGCACAACCTGCTCAACGCGCTGGTGGAACTGCACCTCGACGCGCATCTGGTGCATCTGGGAACCATGGGCGTCTATGGATATTCGACGGTGGGCGCCGCGATCCCCGAGGGTTATCTGCCCGTCGGCATCACCACGCAGAGCGGCGAGACGGTAAGTCAGGATATTCTTTACCCGGCTAATCCAGGCTCGATCTACCACATGACCAAGTGCCTCGATCAGCTGCTGTTCCAGTTCTACGCCAAGAACGACGCGTTGCGCATCACCGACCTGCATCAGGGCATCGTCTGGGGTACGCATACCGAGCAGACCCGGCGCCACGAGCAGCTGGTCAACCGCTTCGACTATGATGGCGACTACGGCACGGTGCTGAACCGCTTCCTGATACAGGCCGCCATCGGCTATCCCCTCACCGTGCACGGCACGGGCGGGCAGACCCGGGCCTTCATCCACATTCAGGACTCCGTGCGCTGCATCGAGCTGGCCCTGAAGAACCCGCCGCAGCGGGGATCGCGTGTCGAGATCTTCAACCAGATGACCGAGACGCACCGGGTGCGCGATCTTGCCCGGATGATCGGCGACATGACCGGCGCCGAGATCGCCTGGCTGCCGAACCCGCGCAAGGAAGCGCCGGAGAACGACCTTGTGGTGAAGAACGACAAGTTCCTCGACCTCGGCCTCGCCCCGACGAAGCTCAAGGACGGCCTGCTGTCGGAGATCGTCGATGTGGCGAAGAAATACGCCTATCGCGTCGATCGCAGTCGCGTTCCCGCCGTTTCCGCCTGGACGAAGGACATCGCCGCAAAGATCGTCCATGACCCGGAAGGGCGCCGGCTGAAATCGGTTTCATGAGCGGAGACGCCGCCCACGCCTTCGTCACGCTGGTGACCAATGCCGATTACGCGATGGGCGCGAAAGCGCTCTGCCGCTCGATCCGCCGGACAGGCACCCGGGCCGATATCGTCGTTCTTCATACGCCGGCAGTCGCTCTGGATGTGCTCGCGCCCTTGGGCGCTTTCGATGTGCGGCTGATCGAAACCGATCTGCTGCCGCTGTCGGACGCGTTCAACGAGCGGCATGCAAGGCGGAATGTCCATGCCGCAGCGCCCTTCACCAAGGGGCGCAAGCCGGCCTTTCATTCGCCGCTCGACAATTTCTGCAAGCTGCGGCTCTGGCAGTTGACGGACTACGAGCGCTGCATCTTTATCGACGCCGATGCTCTGGTTCTGAGGAACATCGACCGGCTTTTCGCCTATCCGGAATTCTCGGCCGCGCCCAACGTCTACGAAAGCCTTGCCGATTTCCACCGGCTGAACTCCGGCGTCTTCGTGGCCAAACCCACCGACGAGACGTTCCGGGCGATGTTGCAAAGGCTGGATATGCCGGACGCGTTCTGGCCCCGCACCGACCAGAGTTTTCTGCAGGCGTTCTTCCCCGACTGGCACGGCCTGCCGGTGACGATGAACATGCTGCAATATGTGTGGTTCGCGCTGCCGGGCCTGTGGGACTGGCCTTCCATCGGCGTGCTGCACTACCAGTATGAAAAGCCGTGGGAGACGGATCACCCGAAGGCGGAGGCGCTGAAACCGCTGATCGACCTCTGGCACGCCTTCCACGACGGCACCGACATTCCCGATATCGCGCGCCTTTCCGGCCCCTCCTTCAGCGAAAGAGCCGGCTGATGCGGATTCTGGTCTCGGGCGCAACAGGCATCGTCGGTCGCTTCGTGGTGGAGCATCTGCTCGCACAGGGCCATGAGGTGCTGGCCGGCGTCAGGGCGGCGACGCACACCCTGCCCTTCTCACGCCCTGTCGAGACCACGCTCCTCTCGCTCGATCCCGACGCGACCCTGCCCGACTTCGACGGATGCGATGCTCTGGTCCATGCCGCCTTCCAGCACCTGCCCGGCCGATATCGCGGTGGCGAGGGCAACGACCCCGATGGCTTCCGGCGCGCCAACCTTCACGGCTCCGTGCGCCTGTTCGAAGCGGCGAAACACGCCGGCGTCCGGCGCTGCATCTTTCTGTCCAGCCGCGCCGTCTATGGCCGTCAGCCGGATGGCATTCTCCTGACGGAGGATATGACGCCCGCACCCGAGAGCCTGTACGGTATCGTCAAATGGGAAGCAGAACAGGCGCTGCGTGCCTTGAGCGGAGAGGATTTCGTGACGGCCAGCCTCCGCGCCACAGGCGTTTACGGCCTGCTTTCCGATCTGCCGCACAAATGGGAAACGCTTGCGCGGGACTACCTCTCCGGCCGGCCGGTCGAGGATCGCGTCGGCACCGAGGTCCATGGTGACGATCTGGCGGCTGCGATCCTCCTTCTTCTCACGACGGACGCCACGCTTGTCAGTGGCCGGGCGTTCAACGCTTCCGACCTCCTGATGAGCCACCACGACGTCCTCTCCGAACTTCAGCAGGCCACCGCTTGCGTTCATCCGCTACCCAAGCCTCTGGACAAAAGCCTGTTCCATCCGATGGACACAAGCCGCCTGCGTTCGCTCGGCTGGCATCCCGGCGGGACCGAGCGTTTCCGCGCCGACATCGCAGCCCTTTCGGAACATCTGACAGACAACCGGTGACGGCACGACTTGCTCCTTATTCCTTGCCCTTTCCCGGCGTCTTCTTCTGCTTCTCCACCCAGTCCCGTCCGGCGTCGCCACCCCAGAGCAGCCAGGCGATGTAGCCGGGAGAGGGATCGCTATCGTCGCCAAAATTCTTGGCGCGCTTGTCGACCTTGTGGCGGGAAAAATAGCTCGACATGCGCTTGATCGTATCGGGAGACAGGTTGGCGCGGTTCTTGAGGTCGCGGGCACGCGCGACGCCGATCTGCGTGCCGCCCCGCTTGAACGTCTGGCGAAACTCGAGGCCCTTTTCCGCCGCCTTGGCGACCGCCTCCGGGGGAATGTGATCGCCGGCCATCAGTTCGCACGCAGTTCCGAATGGCTCTTCAGCACATGCGCGCCGTCTTCCTGACTGATGAGGTAGGCCGGCTCGTCGGTCGAGGCCTTGCGCTTGATCTTGTGACCCTTGATGGTGCGCTCGACATCCTCGGTGAAGCTTTCGTCCACCTTCCCTTCCGCCGTGCCCTGTCCCCATTTCCATGACACCGTAGTGCCTTTTGCAAATTTCTTCATCGCTTGCTCCTCTGACGCGACGGTCGGTCGCTTCAGAAAATGCGCGTCGGTGAAACGGGTTCCGTCAGATGAGGTCGAGATCGCCATCGTGCCAGACGATATGCCGGCTGGTCTCGGGCAATGTCTCGATCTCCTCGGCAATGAAATAGGGCGGAATATCGAGCGCGCGCAGTGCTGCGACAGTCGCAGGCACCCATTTGAACTCCAGATCGCTCTTGCCGTCGCGGTTGCGATGCACGATCTCGGTGGCGTGGAACGGAAAGACCGGAGGCACGGTCATCAGATAGTAGAAGCCGATCTCGTGGAAATCGCGCGCCTCGTAATGGAAGAAATTCTCGACCGTCCACAAGAGGCGCTCGACGGTGACATCGACGCCCAGTTCCTCCTGCATCTCGCGACGAAGGGTTGCTTCGGACGTCTCGCCGATTTCGGCGCGACCGCCCGGAAATGTCCAGAACGTCTCGTGCACGGCCCGGTGGACAAGGACATGCCCGTCGCGAAAACCCAGCCCCGCGATCCGGAAATTGAACCGTTTGTTGCCGGCATCGAGCCGGACCATCTTGCGTTTGCTCATCAGCCCAGCTCCACGACGGTGATCTCCGGTGGCGAGCCGAGCCGGACCGGAAGGATGGACGTACCAAGCCCGCCGGACACGACAAGATGGCGGCCGTCTTCGACAATATGCCCATAGGCATAGCGACTGCCGAAGCGTGACGGTACGACGGGAGAATAGCCGAACAGGCGGATCTGCCCGCCATGGGTGTGGCCGGACAGCGTGACGGCAACGCGTGCGGGGACGGCCGGGAAGATGTCCGGCTCGTGCGCCATGAGGATGACGGGTGCGGCGTCGGTCACGCTTGCCAGCGTGCCGGCGAGATCGTCGAGCCCGGCGGCCGGAAACAGCTGATCCGCAAGACCGGCCAGCCAGAAGGCGTGCCCGTCCTTTTCGAGGCGCACGGCGCGATTGTTGTAGAGCGGCACGCCGAGACGATCGAGCACGGCCTGAACGGTCACGGGCCTGCCGCTCTCCATGGCCTGCGGATCGTCCAGCCAGTCGTGATTGCCGAGAATGGCGTGTACGCCGAGCGGCGCGCGCAACGGCCGCAACGCCTCGCCCCAGGCCTCCGGCGGCACCGGCGATCCCAGCCGCATGCCCGAAAGAAAGTCCCCGAGCAACAGGATCATGTCGCCGCCAAGGCCATTCGCCTGATGCGCGATCTCGGCGATCCGCGATGCGGGCATGTAAGGGTCGCAGGCATGAATATCGCTGACCAGAACGAGCCGCAGCACCAGACCCTGCGGCCAGCCCGGCGGCGTCATCCGGTGCGTGACGACACGGGGACGGCCGCGCGGCTCGATGCCGACAGCGTAGGCGCCGGCGGACAAGGCCGCCAGCACGAACGCACTGAGCGTCTTCAGGAGCCCGCGCCGGGAGAGCACTCAGTCGTCCTCCTGGAACAGGCGGAACTGCGAGGCTTCGAGATCCTTGGGCGGCACAAGCCCGAGATGTTTCCAAGCATTGACGGTCAGCACGCGGCCGCGCGGCGTGCGCTGGATGAAGCCCTGCTGGATCATATAGGGCTCGATGATATCCTCGATCGCATCGCGCGGCTCGGACAGACCCGCCGCGATCGTCTCGATGCCGACGGGACCGCCGCCGAAGTTGAGCGCGATCATAGTGAGGTAGCGCGTGTCGAGCTGGTCGAAGCCCATATTATCGACGAGCAGCCGCGTCAGCGCCTCGTCGGCGATCTGCCGCGTGACCGCTTCGGCCCTGGCGACCTGCGCGAAATCCCGCACCCGGCGCAGGAGCCGCCCGGCAATGCGCGGCGTTCCCCGCGCGCGCCGCGCGATCTCGCGCGCGCCACCGTCGGTAATGCCAAGTCCCATCAGCCGCGCCCCGCGCCGCACGATCAGCTCCAGCTCCTCCACCGTGTAGAAGCTGAGACGCACGGGAATGCCGAAACGGTCGCGCAGCGGCGTCGTGAGCAGCCCGAGCCGCGTGGTGGCGGCGACCAGCGTGAACTTCGACAGGTCGATCTTCACGGAGCGCGCCGCAGGCCCCTCGCCGATGATCAGGTCGAGCTGGAAATCCTCCATGGCGGGATAGAGGATTTCCTCGACCGCCGGGTTCAGCCGGTGGATTTCGTCGATGAAGAGCACATCGCGCTCTTCCAGATTGGTGAGCAGCGCCGCGAGATCGCCGGCCTTGGCGATGACGGGACCGGATGTCGAGCGGAAATTGACGCCCAGCTCCTTGGCCATGATCTGCGCCAGCGTCGTCTTGCCGAGACCGGGCGGACCAACGAACAGCACATGATCCAGCGCCTCGCCGCGATGCTTCGCTGCTTCGATGAAGACCTTCAGATTGGCACGCGCCTCCGCCTGGCCGGTAAACTCGTCCAGCGACTGCGGCCGAAGCGCGGTATCGAGATCCTCGCCCCGCTTTTCGGGAGAGATCAGGCGGGTTTCGTCTGTCATGCGAGAAGTTCCATTCCGGGGATGAGGCGGGCAGCCTTCCGGTCAAACGTAACGATGTTCTCGCAGCCGGCTTGCTTGGCAAAGCCCGCGATGAGGACGTCCGCAATATCGATTTTCGCAAATTCATCTGACGAAAAGACGCCTTTTATGACATCCGAATCCTCGAAAACGATCTCGCGGCTGGCCATCAAGCCTTCAAACAGTGTTGCGATGTCATGGTTTTTGAAACCATAGCTCCTGCTCAGGACCCAACAGGCTTCGGCGAACACGAAGGTGGAAATATAGGCCGGATCGGCAGCCGATCTCGAACGGAAGAACGCGACTGCGCTCTGGTTCTGCTCGGCGTTATCCGTCATCAGAAACCGGAGAAGCACGTTTGTATCGATTCCAATCACGCGTGATCCTCCGGTCGTCATCGGCCACCGCCTGGGCAATGGCATCGTCCATCTCTTCGATCGTCAGGCTCACTCCATTGGGAGCGCGACCGAGAATACCGGCAAACTCCATGATACTTCTGGTCTTCGCCCGGATTTTGACCTCACCATCCTCGATGATGAAATCCATCTGATCGCCCGGATTGAGGTCCAAATATTTCCGGACCTCGATCGGTATCGTCGTCTGTCCTTTGGATGTCAGTTTCGCAGCATAGCCCATAAGACGCTCCATTCCTTACCTTCGTACCATAGTAAGGAATCCCCTCGCAGACAAGGAATCACTGCGACAACTCCCGCAGACCCAGCCGGATCAGCTTGGCACTGTCGGCCCCCTCGCCCCCATTGCGCAGGGCTGCGGCGATGGCGTTGGCGGCCTGATCGCGGGAATAGCCGAGATTGGTCAGCGCCGAGACGGCATCCGCGACCGGGGCCGGCACGGCCCCCTCTCCCAGTTCCTGCTTGAAGCCAATGCCGGCAGAAGCCTCACCGGCGAAGGCCGGGGCCTTGTTCTTCAGCTCGGTGACGATGCGCACGGCCACCTTCGGGCCGACGCCAGGCGCACGCGAGATGGAGGTCTTGTCCTGCAACGCGATAGCGTTGGCGAGTTCGCCAGGGGTGAGGACCGAGAGGACGGCAAGCGCGACCTTGGCACCGACGCCCTGGACGCTCTGCAACAGGCGGAACCATTCGCGCTCCAGCGCGGAGAGGAAGCCGAACAGGCGCAACTGGTCTTCTCGGACATAGGTCTCGATGAACAGCACGGCCGCCTCGCCGGTCGAGCCGAGCTTGCCGAGGGTGCGCGCGGAACAATAGGCGACATAACCGACGCCATGGACGTCGATCACAACATGGTCGTCGCCGATCTCGTCGATCGTGCCCTTCAACTTGCCAATCATCCGCTGAGGTCCCCGAGAAAAAGAAGAAAGCTTACAGGAAAGTCGTCATGCCGTGGCGGCCGCGATGCGATGGGCGAGACTGCCGGCAAAGCTCTGGCGGTTGTGGGCGTGGCAGATGGCGATGGCCAGCGCGTCCGCGGCATCGTTGCCCTTGAAGGTCGCCTTAGGCATCAGAACCTTGATCATCATGTGGATCTGCTGCTTTTCACCATGCCCGACGCCGATCACCGATTTCTTGACGGCGTTCGGCGCATATTCCGCCACCCTCAGCCCGGCGCGGGCCGGCACCAGCATGGCGATGCCGCGAGCCTGCCCGAGCTTCAGCGTCGCCACGGCGTCCTTGTTGACGAAGGTCTGCTCGACAGCCGCTTCGTCCGGCTTGTGAAGATGGATGATATCGGCAAGCCCGTCATGCAGCTGGCAGAGCCGCGAGGCGAGATCAGCATCGCCATCCGACAGGATCGTGCCGGAATCCACGAAGCGTAGCGTGTTGCCCAGCGTGTCTATCACGCCCCATCCCATGCGGCGGAGCCCGGGATCGATACCGATAATGCGAATCGTGGATTGCATGAAAATATCCTAGCCTTTGCACCCGGACGCTGCCAGCAAAATGTGAACAAAACAAAAACATCCGCAACGAACGCGTTCTGAGCCGTCCTTGGATTCGGCAAACGGGTCTCTTACATGACAATGACGTTCATCAATTGAAGGCCGCTTTCCATGGTCCCCTTTTCCATTCTCGACCTGTCGCCGATCACCAAAGGCAGCACTGTTTCACACGCGCTCGACAACTCGCGGCGACTGGCTCAGGAGGCCGAGCGCGCGGGTTACAAGCGGTTCTGGCTGGCAGAACACCACGGCATGAGCGGCATTGCCAGTGCCGCGACCGCGCTTGTCATCTCGCATGTGGCGGCGGGCACGAAGACGATCCGCGTCGGCTCCGGCGGCATCATGCTGCCCAACCATTCGCCGCTCGTCATTGCCGAACAGTTCGGCACGCTCGCGGCGCTCTATCCGGGCCGCATCGACCTCGGCCTTGGCCGGGCGCCGGGCACGGACATGCGCACGGCGGCGGCGCTCAGGCGCCACATGGAAGGCAGCGCCAATGCCTTCCCGAACGATGTCGTGGAACTGCAGGGCTTGCTCGGCACGCCGCGCGAGGGCGAGGTGATCGCCACCCCCGGTGCCGGCACCAACGTCCCGATCTGGCTTCTCGGTTCCAGCCATTACAGCGCGCAGCTCGCCGGCATGCTCGGCCTGCCCTTCGCCTTCGCCTCGCATTTTGCACCGGACATGCTGTTTTCGGCGTTGGAGATCTATCGCGAACGTTTCGAGCCGTCGGCCATTCTCGACAAGCCTTACGCCATGGTCGGCATCATGGGCGTGGCCGCGGATACCGACGAGGAAGCGCAGCATCTCTTCACATCGATGCAGCAATCCTTCGTGGCGCTGCGCCGCAATGCGCGCGGGCAGTTTCCGCCGCCGGTCGACAGCATGGACGGTCTCTGGAATGCGTCGGAGAAGGGCTTCGTGGATCACGCGATGACCTATGCCATCGTCGGCGGGCCGGAGACGGTGCGCCGGAAGACGCAGGCGTTCCTCTCGGATACGCGCGCGGACGAACTGATCATCTCCATGCCGATCTTCGACATGGAGGCCCGACTGACGTCGGTCCGTCGTTTTGCAGAAGCGCGGCAGGAGCTTGCCGCCGCGGCATGATTTAGGCTCAGCCGCGCAAGCTGGCGGCAGCGCGGCGAAGATCGCCGGTGAACGCCGTCTGCTCCCCGGTATCCGCGTTCCCCGCCACGACGACGCAACCGCGGCCAAGCGACTTCGCCTGATAGAGCGCATCGTCCGCCGACCGGAAGGCGGCATCGCGGCTCGTTTCCGGGCTCTTGACGTGGCAGAGCCCGAAAGAGGCGGCGATTTCGATGCGATGGCCCGGCGGATAGGCGCCCGGCAGGTACATCGGCGCCGACAAGGCCTCCCCGAGCCGCCAGCACGCCGCTTCGGCATCCGCAATTGTGATCGATGGCATCAGGATGGCAAACTCGTCGCCGCCGAGGCGGAAAAGGCGATCCATATCGCGTGTATTCGCGCGCAGCCGTGTTGCGACAGCGCGCAGCAGATCGTCGCCGATCGCGTGACCGAAGGTATCGTTGACGCCCTTGAAACCATCGAGATCGAGGCACGCCACGACAAATGATCCCGACGAAATTGCCTCTAGATACGCAGTGTCCAGCAGCGCCCGGTTCGCCAGACCCGTGAGAACATCATGCGTGGCGGCATGCGTCATCATGCGTTCGCGACCGACCAGCATCTGGGCGGTCGTCTGCGAGATGCGCACCAGCAGAAAACCGCCGACGAAAAGTACGACGAAGACCGTGAGAACGAGCGGCGTCGCCTGATAGAGCATATCGCGCGCGGGGGTCGGCGGGCGCCATGAGAGGACCTGTATCTCGCCATCAGGCCCAATGGCGATTTCCGACCGAGCGCGCTCGGGTACGACCTCGCTCAAGGGGCTGACGCGGGCATCATCGAGCAGGAACCGCGTTCCGAAGAAATCCTGCAGGCTACTGCCGATGGGCATGGCGGTGATCAGCACGGGCGCACGAGGACCACTGACCTGCGACGTACCGAAATCCGGCTGGAACAGGCTCGCCGACAGAAGCACGGCATCCTGTCCGACGACCTCGATCCGGCTGATGGCGATGGGCTTCGGGATGCCCGGTCCCTTCGGCCCGGCTTCGCGCTTGCGCACGTCGGCCACGAGCGGCTCGGCGTCGGCAACGATCCGCTCCGCGCCGCGGGCGAAAAAGGGCCGCGATTTTACCGTCTCATCCGTGCGTGCGTAAAGAACGGAGTCGTCAGGCTTGAGAACCGCGACAAAGCGCGTTCGCGACGTTCCGATCAACGAGGCGCCGACGTTTCGATCCGTCCACTCGAAATCGAACGTGTTGTCGAGCTTGGCGATCGCCTCGTCCCAGATGGTCCATGAGGTCAGTGCGAATTCGATATCGGCGATCCAGAGCGCGAGATTGCGCTCGACCAGCGTCTCCTGCTGAACCCGCGCCTCGCCGTCGATCCGCGCCGCGCCGTAATAGGGAACGGTCGCCATGGCGGCAATGAAAAGGGCGACGCCGCCGATGGCGGGTCCGATCAGTCTGAGGTGAACGAAACGCATCGCCCGGCCCGCTTTCCATCCAGCATTCAGGTTGGACCTGCGCGGAAACCGCGCATCGGAAGCGACATGGGCCTCCGCAGTCCGTCGGCCGACGCGGGAAACGCCTCGATGACAACGAGGCGTCGGCAGCAGCAGACGGACTGCATGCTGACCGACAGACATTACGATTAAGTTAGCAAGGGCGCACCCTCACACCAAAAACAACCGGCGCAAGACGTGATTGCAACCTGCGGGTCAGGCCGACAGCTTGGCCATGACCTCGTCGGACACTTCGAAATTGGCGTAGACGTTCTGCACGTCGTCGTCGTCTTCCAGGGTGTCGATGAGCTTCATCAGGGATTCCGCCCGCTCTTCGTCAACGGGAACGCTGTTCTGCGCCTTCCAGATCGCCTTCACCGTCTCGGCTTCGCCGAGCGTCGCTTCCAGCGCCTTGGAGACCTCGCCGATATCCTCGAAACCACAGATGATCGTGTGGCCATCCTCGTCGCTGGTCACGTCCTCGGCACCGGCTTCGATGGCCGCCTCCATGACGGCGTCCGCCGTGCCGACATCGGGCTTGTAGATGATTTCGCCGACGCGATCGAACGAGAAGGAGACCGAGCCGGTTTCACCCAGCGCGCCGCCGGCCTTGGTGAAGGTCGAGCGGACATTGGACGCAGTGCGGTTTCGGTTGTCGGTCAGCGCCTCGACGATAACGGCGACGCCGCCCGGGCCGTAGCCCTCATAACGGATTTCGTCGTAGTTCTCGCTGTCGGCACCCGATGCCTTCTTGACGGCGCGTTCGATATTGTCGCGCGGCATGGACTGGGCCTTGGCATTCTGGATGGCAAGGCGCAGGCGGGCATTCATCGAGGGATCGGGAAGGCCGGCCTTGGCCGCGACGGTGATTTCGCGCGCGAGCTTGGAAAACATCTTGGAGCGCACGGCATCCTGGCGGCCCTTGCGATGCATGATGTTCTTGAACTGTGAATGGCCGGCCATGGCGCCCTCTTGGATAAACTCTGCCGATGATGGGATCGGGCCGCCTTATAATTTCATCCGGCCGGTTCGTCCAGCCTGTTGTCCGGCTCATCGCGGGTGCAAAGCCTCAAAGGCCCTGGAGAACCATGATCAGCGGCTTCTTTGGCAGGGTGCGCAGCGAGACGGTGACGGTGGCGCTGTCAGCCATCTTGCGGTCGAAGCCGGGACCGAAGAGGCCGAGGAAGCTTTCGACCGGCGGGCCGCGCCGGTGCATCGGCAGGATCAGCGCGGAGCGCAGCCGGGTGACCACGCGCACCATGCTCTCCGCGCCCATCGTCAGCCCGCCATCCACCGGCACCATCACCACGTCCAGACGGCCGATCTCGGCGTAATCCGTCTCGTCGAGCTCGTGATGCAAATGGCCGAGATGGCCGACGCAGAGGCCGGCAACCTCGAAGATGAAGATCGAATTGCCGTCCGGCTCCATCGCGCCGCCATAGCCGGCGCGAATGTCGGTCGGCACATTGCGGATATAGGCGTCGCCGACGACGAGATCGTGATCGGCGGCGTTGCCGTCGTCGCTCCAGCCATGCAGCACGTGGGCGATCTCAGGCCCCGGCGTCAGCGTGTAGTGCGTCGAATGCGCCTTGTTCATCGTCGCCACCATCGGCGGCTGCGGCGGGCGGTGAAAGCCGGAATAGTCGGTCGCGATCGTCACCCCGCCCGGCGTTTCCAAGAGGAAGGTGGAGTGTCCGAGAAAGGTGATGGCAACGGTCTGGTCGCGTGTTGCAGCCTGCTGAAGAGAGAATGCGAAGGGATCGGCGCTCGCCAACTGGACGAAACCGGCGTCCGGCAACGCCTGTGCGATCGCCTGACACTGGCTGACCGCCCGCTCCTGAGCGAGCGCCGGCGCCTGCAGGAAGGCGAAGCCGGCAGAGGCAAGGACAGCGCAGGTGAGAACGGCAGATCGCAGCATGGCACACCCTGACCCGGTTCGGCCTTGTTCGGCGGTCGTGTCAGGATATGCGCAGGCGGCTCGCGGTAAAGAGGCGATACGTCACAATCGCGTCATTGCCTGAGGAACGGCTTTAAGGCTTGGCCGAGCGCAAGACCTTGTTGATCCGCTCCTCCCAGCCTTCGCCGGTCGCCCGGAACTTGGCGAGGACATCGCCGTCGAGATCGAGGGAAACGCGTTCCCTTGACGCTTCCCGTTCCGCTTCCACCCGGCGGATGCTTTCGGCGAGATCGGGAAAGACCTCGGCGAAGGGGCGCGCTTGGGCCAGTTCCTCATCCGTTGCCTCTGGAGCGTCAGGATCAGAAGCGATTCTCGCCTGAATTTCGGCTTCGTCAGTGTCCGTTACGGGCCATAGGGATTTTCTAGCTTTGCTCATAATTGCTCTTTCCTTCTTGCTCGCCAGACGGAAGGAGATAATTGAAATAGCTTCCGTGCCAAGACGCGAGAAGACCACGGCCGTGATGACATGCTCATATTGCCCGACGGCCAGCATCCGAGCTTTCTTCGCCGGGACAATGATCGAACGCGAGAAATAGGACATTTCTATATTTGCGAAATCCAGTCCGTGCTTCCGGATATTGCTCTGCCGTTTGATCTCGTTGAACACGATCCGCATGGATATCGTAACACAACCCGCCAGCGCGCCAAGTGGTCTTGGTCGGCAACAGAAAATGCGCTCTGCCGGCTGATGTCAATATGCGTAACGTCTCATATTCCGCATCGAGACGATCACGCCCAGAAGGACGGTACGGTTTCCGAAAGGCGTGGGCCGATGCGCAAGGGAGCGATGGCTTCGGCAAGGCCGGTGCGATCGGAGATCTCGACGCCGACGCCGCAGATCGTGGCGGGGCCGGATGCGGCTTCGAAGCGGCCTTTGGGCATTTTGGAGATGAAGCGGTTGAGCGGCTCCTCCTTTTCCATGCCGAGCGACGAGTCGTAGTCGCCGCACATGCCTGCATCCGACAGGTAGGCGGTGCCGCCGTTGAGGATCTGGTGGTCGGCGGTCGGCACATGCGTGTGGGTGCCGACGACGAAGCTGGCGCGCCCGTCGACGAAATGGCCGAAGCACTGCTTCTCGCTGGTCGCCTCGGCATGGAAGTCGAACACGATCGCGTCCGCCTGCTCCGTCAAGGGGCAGGCGGCGAGAATGGCCTCGGCCGACTTGAAGGGATCGTCGAGCTCGGGATGCATGAACACGCGGCCCATGATGTTGGCGACGAGCACGCGCGCGCCGTTGCGGGCGAAATAGAGGCCGGAGCCGCGCCCGGGCGTGCCTGCGGGATAGTTGGCGGGCCGCAGGAACTGGTCGTGCCGCTGGCAGAAGGTCACGGCCTCCTTCTGGTCCCAGACATGGTTGCCGGTGGTGACCACGTCGGCACCGGCATTGATCGTCTCCAGGAAGATATCCTCGGTGATCCCGAAGCCGCCGGCCGCGTTTTCGCCATTGACGATGACAAAGTCGAGTTTGAGGTCGGAGACGATGCCCGGAAGCTTTTCCCAGACCGTCGTCCGGCCCGTCTTGCCCACCATGTCGCCGAGGAACAGAAGTCTCATATCAGATTGATCTCGCTTGTAAGCCCCGCCGCTGCGTCTCGATCAGGCCTTCCTCCGTCAGAATGGCGTCAAGCGGGATGTCGTGCGGCTCAAAAGGCACTGATGCCACTTCCTGGCAGGCGAAAGCAATCCCGATCAATCGCGGTCGCTTGCCCAGCGCGTCGAGACGCGCGATGGCGCGATCGTAATGGCCGGCGCCATAACCGATCCGGTGGCCGCCGCGATCGAAGGCCGAAAGCGGCACCAGCATGATATCCGGATCGACCTCCGGCGCCGTCTTGTCGGGTCCGGTGGTGCCGAACCCGGTCTTCACGACGGGTGAACCGGCGCGATATTCGCGGAAGACGATGGTTTCGCGGTCGAGAACGACGGGGAGGCAAAGGCGGGCGCCCATGCCACGCAACGCCTCCAAAAGCGGCCGGATGTCGGGTTCGGATCGTATCGGCCAAAAGCCGGAGACCATGGACCCGGCAAGGTGGAAGGCCCGAGCAAACTCCGGCGTACCGATGTGACGAAGCATCGCGGCGGCGCCGGCAGCCCGCGCCTCCGGCGACAGCGCATCGCGCAGCGACAGCCGTTCGGCCCGCAGAAGCGCCTTCTGCTCTCTGGATGTTAACGTCATGATCCCCTCATATCGCCATCCGGTTTGCACCGTCCAGCGAGCGGGATCAATTTTGTCGCATCGTCTACGAGGCTAAGTGCGCGGCAAGACGCTCGTCGCGAGGCCGAACGGCACCGCGTCAAAGCACTGACGGCTCAAGGGAGGAGATGAGGTGCGATCCACACGACCGATGGATGTTTACGATCCTGGGTGCCTACAAACGTAGGTGGGCGCCATATGCCCAGGCCCACGAGCCTGGACAGGGACAGCTCCCGTTGGATCGAGTATGGCCCCAGGGATTGTGGTTCCTGTCGTGAAGCGCAGACCGCAGAAAAGAATATAGAGTGCTTCGGCGCGGCATACCAGAGGCCGTTTGCGAAATCGGCGGGGGCGTCTCGAAACGAACGCTTAGCGCGGTTGGGCAGGAGGATGGCCAGGCTGGGCGGGGGGCGCCGGGCGGTTGACGATGCGGGCGGCCAGACCCTGGATCTGGGTCGTGACCTCGCCGAGCGCGGAGGCCAGCGCCTCTTCCGCATCGGCTTCTCTGGCGACGGCGGCGTCCCGGGCGCGCTTCAGCCCGTCCACTTCGGCCTCCAGCGCCTTTAACCGGCGATCCACCTCGGAAAGTTCGTCCGTCACCATGATGGCCGCCATCACCGTCAGCCGGAGATCGCCGATCTCGCCGAACTGGCCCTTGAGATGGCTGACATACTGGTCGAAGCGCAGAGCGAGATCGGTGAGATGCCCCTCCTGCCCCTCCTCACAGGCCATGCGATAGGCCTTACCGTCGATCGTCACGGTGACTTGCGCCATTGGCTAACTCCCGGCCCGAGGCCCGTTGACGGATGAGATAGGGATCACCGGTCGAGAACGGCGCGAATGGTTTCCATGGCCGTTACGAGACGACGGGAAACCTCGCGGTTGACCTCTTCGAGGCGGTTGGCGCGGAACTGCGACTGGTCGAGCTCCTGCGCAAGCCGCGCCCTGTCCGTATTGACCCGGCGAACCTCGCCCTCGATCTCCACCCGGTCGCGTTCGCGGTCCAGCCGGCCGTCGATCACGCTTTCCAGACCGGCGACGGCCCCCTTCAGCTCGTCGATTGCCGCCCTGACTGTCTTCCCTGCCGCCATCGTGTCTGCTTCCATTCCATGGCCGGGGCACCGAATCGGCAAGCCGCGCCCTCGTCAAAGCCAATCGCACTATTAGACTCAATCCGCCGGACGACACAACGCCAGCCCGTCAGCTTCAGGCTGGAAGCTGTGGATCACGCACGATTTTTCGTGCTTCGACGGGACCCCGGCGCCTGCCGTCTTTGTTGACTCCACCGGGCGAGGTGCTATGTCTCACCCCGCTTCCGATGCGGTCTTTGGAGGATAGAGACCGTTCCCTGATCACCAAGCTTAAGCGGAACAGTCATGATCTCGAATGAACAACACGACCGGATGGCGAATGCGATCCGTTTTCTGGCCATGGATGCAGTGGAAAAGGCCAATTCCGGCCATCCCGGCCTGCCCATGGGAGCGGCCGATATCGCGACCGTCCTTTTCACCAAATATATGAAGTTCGACCCGAAGAACCCCAACTGGCCAGACCGCGACCGTTTCGTGCTGTCCGCCGGCCACGGCTCGATGCTGCTCTATGCCCTGCTCTACCTGACGGGCTATCCCGATATGACCATCGAGGACATCAAGCAGTTCCGCCAGCTCGGCTCCAAGACCGCCGGCCACCCGGAATTCGGCCATGCCACGGGCATCGAGACGACGACCGGACCGCTTGGCCAGGGCATTGCCAATGCCGTGGGCATGGCGATTGCCGAGCGCAAGCTCGAACAGGAGTTCGGCTCGGATCTCCAGGATCACTATACCTACGCGCTCTGCGGTGACGGCTGCCTCATGGAAGGCATCAGCCATGAAGCGATCGCTCTGGCCGGCCACCTGAAGCTGAACAAGCTCGTGCTCTTCTGGGACAACAACTCGATCACCATCGACGGCGCCGTATCGCTGTCCGACTCGACCGACCAGATCGCCCGCTTCAAGGCCGTGCACTGGAACACGATCGAAGTCGACGGCCACGACCAGAAGGCGATCTCCGACGCGATCGAAGCCGCGCACAAGTCCGACCGGCCGACCTTCATCGCCTGCAAGACCGTCATCGGTTTCGGCGCACCGAACAAGGCCGGCACCCACAAGGTTCACGGCTCGCCGCTCGGCGCGGAAGAAATCGCTGCCACCCGCAAGGCCCTGAACTGGGAATCGGAAGCCTTCGATACGCCGGCAGACGTTCTTGATGCCTGGCGCAGCGCCGGCGAGCGTTCGGTGCAGGCCCGCAAGGCCTGGGAAGCACGCCTGTCTGCGACCGACGAGACGAAGAAGGCGGAATTCACCCGCCGCTTTGCAGGCCAGCTGCCCGCCGGCTTCGACAAGGCCATCGACGACTACAAGAAGAAGCTCGCCGAGAAGCCTCCGACGATCGCAACCCGCAAGGCGTCCGAGGACGCACTGGAAGTCATCAACGGTTTCCTGCCGGAAACGCTCGGCGGCTCTGCCGACCTGACGCCGTCCAACAACACCAAGACCAGCCAGATGACGTCGATCACCCCGACGGATTTCGGCGGCCGCTACATGCACTGGGGCATCCGCGAACACGGCATGGCCGCGGCCATGAACGGCATCACGCTCCATGGCGGCCTGATCCCCTACTCCGGCGGCTTCATGATCTTCTCGGACTATTGCCGTCCGTCGATCCGCCTTGCCGCCCTCATGGGCATCCGCGTCATCCACGTGCTGACGCATGACTCGATCGGCGTGGGCGAGGACGGCCCGACGCACGAGCCGGTCGAGCACATGGCAGCGCTGCGGGCCATCCCGAACCTCCTGATGTTCCGCCCGGCCGATGCCGTGGAAACGGCGGAATGCTGGCAGCTGGCACTGGAAGACGGCAAGCGGCCCTCGGGCCTGGCGCTCACCCGCCAGAACCTTGCTCCGGCCCGCACCACCTACTCGGAGGAGAACCTCTGCGCCAAGGGTGCCTATGAGCTGATTGCAGCCGACGACGCCAAGGTCTCGATCTTCGCGTCCGGCTCCGAAGTCGAGATCGCCGTCAAGGCGGCCGCTGACCTCAAGGCCAAGGGCATCGCTGCCCGTGTCGTCTCCGTGCCGTGCTTCGAGCTCTTCGAAGACCAGCCGGAAGACTACAAGACGACCGTGATCGGCACCGCGCCTGTCAAGATCGCGGCGGAAGCCGCGGTCCGCCAGGGCTGGGATCGCTTCATCGGCTCCGACGGCGCCTTCGTCGGCATGCACTCCTTCGGTGCGTCCGGCCCTGCCAAGGACCTGTTCAAGCACTTCGGCATCACCTCGGACGCGATCGTCGCGGCTGCGGAAGCCAAACTCTCGTAAACACATCCCGGAAGGGGCATGCGCATCCGCGCATGCCCGATGACCATTACCTGAACCCGTTACGCCTTCTCAAAGGGAGAGAGCCCACATGACAGTGAAAGTCGCCATCAACGGCTTCGGCCGCATCGGCCGCAACGTGCTCCGCGCCATCGTCGAGTCCGGCCGCACCGACATCGAAGTCGTCGCCATCAACGACCTCGGCCCGGTCGAAACGAATGCGCATCTGCTGCGCTACGACAGCATTCACGGCAAGTTCCCCGCAACCGTCGAAGTCCAGGGCGATGCGATCGTCATCAACGGCGGCAAGCCAATCAAGGTCACGGCCGTGCGCAACCCGGCCGAACTGCCGCACAAGGATCTCGGCGTCGATATCGCGCTTGAGTGCACCGGCATCTTCACCGCCCGCGACAAGGCTGCCGCCCACCTTCAGGCTGGCGCGAAGAGCGTCATCATCTCGGCGCCTGCCGACGGTGCCGACCTTACCGTCGTCTATGGCGTCAACCACGACCAGCTGACCAAGGAACACACGGTCATCTCCAACGCGTCGTGCACCACGAACTGCCTGGTGCCGGTCGTCAAGGTCCTCAACGACGTGATCGGCATCGACCACGGCTTCATGACCACGATCCACTCTTACACGGGCGACCAGCCGACGCTCGACACCATGCACAAGGACCTGTACCGCGCCCGCGCAGCAGCCCTGTCCATGATCCCGACCTCCACCGGCGCCGCCAAGGCCGTCGGCCTCGTGCTGCCGGAACTCAAGGGCAAGCTGGACGGCACGTCCATCCGCGTTCCCACGCCGAACGTCTCGGTCGTCGACTTCAAGTTCGTCGCCAAGCGCGACACGAGCGTCGCCGAAATCAACGATGCCATCAAGGCTGCCGCCGACGGCAAGCTGAAGGGCATTCTCGGCTACACCGACGAGCCGCTGGTCTCCCGCGACTTCAACCATGACAGCCATTCCTCGATCTTCGCCATCGACCAGACCAAGGTTCTGGAAGGCAATTTCGTGCGCATCCTGTCCTGGTACGACAATGAATGGGGCTTCTCCAACCGCATGTGCGACACGGCCGTCGCCATGGGCAAGCTGCTCTGAGACCATGACGAGCCCCGGGCGCCACAGGCGTTCCGGGGCTTTTTTACCTGCGGTCTGTCAGCAGGCCTAACCGCCTTGAAGCAACGTCTCGGCATATCCAACGCAGGGTAAGGCAAGGATCCCCTCGATGTTTCGCCCGCTGCAACAGATGACCGTGCGCTGGCGCCCGTTCGAGGACGAGGGCCTGGAGCATCTGACGCTGATGCCGCGATCCGGGCTGCACCCCGGTATCCGCATCGAATCCGTCGTGATCGGCGCGCGCGGCGGCTCGACCTATGGGCTTCGCTACACGATCGACTGCGACCCGCACTGGACGACGACAGCCCTGACGCTGGAAACCACGACCGGCTTCCGCCTCTCGCTCATCTCGGATGGCCTCGGCCACTGGCAGGACGGCGATGGCCATGCGTTGCCGGCCTTCGAGGGGTGCATCGACGTCGATCTCGCCGGAACGCCCTTTACCAATACGTTGCCGATCCGGCGGCTGGCGCTACGTCCGGAAGACGGAACCCGCAGCCTCGACATGCTCTACATCCCGTTCGACACGTTCGAGCCGCTGCGCGATGCCCAGCTCTATACCTGCCTTGCCGAAGACCGCCTCTATCGCTACGAGGCCGCCGACCGCAGCTTCACGGCGGATCTCCTGCTGGATGCGGACGGCTTCGTGCTCGACTATCCCACGCTTTTCATTCGAACCTGACCCGATCAGACGTAACCGGAGACGACACATGACCTTCAAGACCCTTGACGACCTGACCGACATTGCCGGCAAGCGCGTGCTGGTGCGCGTCGACCTGAACGTGCCGACCAAGGACGGAAAGGTGACCGACGCAACCCGCATCGAGCGCGTCGTGCCGACGATCCGCGAACTGTCGGAAAAGGGCGCCAAGGTCATCCTGCTCGCTCATTTCGGCCGCCCCAAGGGCGAGCCGGTCGCGGATATGTCGCTGAAGCCGATCGCCGCCGCCGTCGAGGACATCATCGACCAGCGCGTTCACTTTGCCGCCGACTGCATCGGCGAAGCCGCCGCAACGGCCGTGGCCAGCCTTGAGGACGGCGATATCCTGCTGCTCGAAAACACCCGCTTCCACAAGGGCGAGGAAAAGAACGAAGCCGACTTCACCAAGGCGCTTGCTGCAAATGGCGACATCTACATCAACGACGCCTTCTCCGCCGCGCATCGCGCCCATGCCTCGACCGAAGGTCTCGCGCATCTGCTGCCCGCCTATGCCGGCCGCACCATGCAGGCAGAACTCGAAGCGCTGGAAGCAGGCCTCGGCAACCCCAAGCGCCCGGTCGTCGCCATCGTCGGCGGCGCCAAGGTCTCGACCAAGATCGATCTTCTGACCAACCTCGTGAAGAAGGTCGATGCCCTCGTCATCGGTGGCGGCATGGCCAACACCTTCCTTGCCGCCCAAGGCATCGACGTCGGCAAGTCGCTCTGCGAGCACGACCTTGCTGAGACAGCGCGCAGCATTCTCACCGAGGCGGAAACATCGGGCTGCGCCATTGTGCTGCCGGTAGACGGCGTCATCGCGCGCGAGTTCAAGGCGGGCGCGGCCAACGAGGTGGTCGACATCAAGGCGATCCCTGAAGACGCCATGGTTCTCGACGTCGGGGCGAAGTCGATCGCGGCTGTGAACGACTGGGTGAGCAAGGCGGAAACGCTGGTCTGGAACGGTCCGCTCGGCGCCTTCGAGATCGCGCCCTTCGACAAGGCGACCGTCGCCGTCGCGAAGCACGCGGCATCGCGCACCAAGAGCGGCGCGCTCGTCTCCGTTGCCGGCGGCGGCGACACAGTGTCGGCCATGAACCATGCCGGCGTTAGCGACGACCTGACCTATGTCTCCACGGCCGGCGGCGCGTTCCTCGAATGGATGGAAGGTAAGCCGCTTCCGGGCGTCGATATCCTCCACCAGCAGAAGTAACCCAAGACATTCATGGAGGCGCGTGGTCAGCCATGCGCCTCCGGCGTGCAGGCGATCCAAAGCGCTTGCATGCGCTTTGACCGAAAACCATTGGAAATCACAGGTAATTCAAACGATTAAATTATTTTCAATCGTTTTAAATATTTTAATTTATTTTGCATCCTCTTCGACTTCTGCTATCGCCAGAGGTAGAGACAAAACGCCGCAGAGGATGGATCATGACCGAGAGACTGGAAGATATCGCCGCAGCGATGATGGCAAAGGGACAGGGTCTTCTGGCCGCCGACGAATCCACCGCGACGATCGGCAAGCGCTTCGACACGATCGGTCTTGCCTCCAGCGAGACCTCGCGCCGCGACTATCGCGATATGCTGTTTCGCGCCGACGAGGCGATGAAATCGCATATTTCCGGCGTCATTCTCTATGAGGAAACGCTGTTCCAGAAGGCGGCCGACGGCACACCCTTCGTCGATATCATCCGCGCGGCCGGCGCCGTTCCCGGCATCAAGGTGGACACCGGCGCAAAGCCGATGGCGAAGTTTCCGGGCGAAACCATCACCGAAGGCCTCGACGGTCTCGCCGAGCGCCTGAAGACCTACTACGATGCCGGCGCCCGCTTCGCCAAGTGGCGTGGCGTCATCGCCGTCTCGGACACGCTGCCGACCTTCGGCTCCGTCAAGGCCAATGCGCAGGCGCTCGCCCGCTACGCGGCGCTCTGCCAGGAAGCCGGCATCGTGCCGATCGTCGAGCCGGAAGTCCTCATGGACGGCATCCCCGGCGACCATTCGATCGAGCGCTCGGCCGAAGTGACCGAGGAAACGCTGCGCATCGTTTTCACCGAACTCAGCGATGCTCGCGTCTCGCTCGAAGGCATGATCCTGAAGCCGAGCATGGTCATCGACGGCAAGAAGGCGCGCAAGGCCAGCGTTGAGCAGGTCGCCGAGCGCACCGTCGCCGTTCTCAAGCGCACCGTGCCCTCCGCCGTCCCCGGCATCGCTTTCCTGTCCGGTGGCCAGTCCACGGAAGAAGCTACCGCCCACCTTTCCGCAATGATCGCCGGCTACGACCTGCCCTGGGCCATGACCTTCTCCTACGGCCGCGCACTTCAGACCGAAGCGCTGAACGCATGGCAGGGCAAGGCCGAAAACGTCGCCGCCGGCCAGCGCGCCTTCACCCACCGCGCCCGTATGTGCGGCCTGGCGGCCCAAGGCGGCTGGAAGAAGGATCTCGAAAAGGCGGCCTGACCGCCCTTTCGCACACCCTATACAAGGCATTCGCACGGATGCTGTCACACCTTCTGGGAGGGAGGAGACCTGGCCGCCATGTGCGGCCGGGTTTTTTTATGCCGTTTGAAGGGCCGAAGCGTCGCTGAAGCCGCAGCGCGTCGAAATTGTCATGGTCACAAGTCTGCCGTTTCGCACCTGCCGGCATCCGGGATAGCTCTTGACCCAGCATCACCGGAGCCCGTTCCATATGACCCAGTTCGACTACGTCACCCTCGATGTCTTCACGAATGAGCGCTTCCGCGGCAATCCGCTGGCCGTGATCGCCGATGCGCGGGGACTCGATAGCGAGACGATGCAGGCGATCGCGCGCGAGTTCAATTACTCCGAGATCACCTTCGTGCTGCCGCCGGCAAACCCGGACAATACGGCGGAGGTGCGGATCTTCACACCAACCATGGAACTGCCCTTCGCCGGCCATCCCAATGTCGGCACCGCCTTTGCGCTCGCCCGCGCCGGCCATGTCTTCGGCAAACCGGTCGGCGACAGGCTGCGCTTCGAGGAAAAGGCCGGCATCGTCGAGGTGACCGTTGAGCGCGCCGCCAGCGGTGCTGCCACCGGTGCCAGCATTCAGGCGCCGCAGATGCTGACCGTCGCGGACGGCCTATCCGTGGACACGCTCGGCCCCATGATCGGGCTTGCCCCGGCAAAGATCGCCACCGGCAACCACGCCCCGCTGTTCCTCTCGGTCGCCCTGCCCTTCCTCGTCGCCGAGTTGCCCGACCTCGAAACACTCGCCGCGGCGCACCCGGAGACGAGCCTGTTTTCCGCGGTCGAGGCCGGCCTTGACCCGGTCGACGGCCGCCTGTCGGTCTTCCTCTATGTCCGCTCCGGCGAGAATCCGCTCTCGCTTCGCGCCCGCATGTTTGCGCCGCTCGACAACATCGCGGAAGACCCTGCAACCGGCAGCGCCTCGGCGGCCCTCGCCGCCTATCTCGCCACCAAGGTGACTTCAATGCCCGAAACGGTGGAACTGACGATCGACCAGGGCGTGGAAATGGGCCGCGCCAGCCACATCCGCCTGCGTGTCGCGATGTCGGACGGCAAGCCGATGAGCGTGCTGGTCATCGGCGACTGCGTGGAGGTCATGCGCGGCACGCTCACGGTCTGACGCACTCTGCGGATCGCGGCTACGGCCGGATCAGTACCGTCAGCATCATCACGGCGATGGCGGCCACCGCGATCTTCCAGAAATCCCGGCGATAGCGAAGCCCCGGCCAGCCCAATGGCTTCACCAGTTGGACCGTCATCAGGGCGAGAAGCAGGAGGGAGAGCGCTTTGGACATCGCCACGACCATAGAACAATTATGGCCGGCATGCGACGCGCTTTCTGTTCGGTTTCGAGCGTCCTGGCGCCCGGACGGGAACGTTCGGTTGCCGCCGGAACCTGTCGCGGATGGCGATGCCGCCGCCGTCCGGAACATTGGAGGAGATTGATGCTCAAACCGATTCCGGTTTCGGGAAATTTGCAGTAGGTTCGCTGGCACGTCCGGAACAAGCGAAGTCTCATGACCAGAAATCTCCTCCCCGTCGCGGCCCTTCTCCTTGGAACACTGTTCCTGTTTCTCGGAAACGGCCTTCACAGCCTGCTCCTGCCGATGCGCGGCACCACGGAGGGCTATTCGGCCACGCTGCTCGGCCTACTCGGCACGTCCTGGGCCAGCGGCTTCGTGCTCGGCTGCCTGACGGCGCCGACCATCGTACGGCGCGCGGGCCATATCCGCGCCTTCAGCATCTTCGCCGCCATTCTCGCCATCGTCGCGCTGATGACCGGCATCCATGTCGATCCCGTCTGGTGGGTCGTCCTGCGGGCCTTCACCGGTTTCTGCACCGCCGGCACGTCGATGATCATCGAGAGTTGGCTGAACGAGCGGGCAACGAACGAGAGCCGCGGCGCGATCTTCTCGCTTTACATCGCCATTACCCTCTTCGGCGTGGTCGCGGGCCAGATGATCGTGCCCTTCGGCGACACCAACACGGCCGTGCTCTTCATGGTCTGCGGCATCGTCTATTGCGTGGCCATGCTGCCGACGCTGATGTCCACGGCCGTTTCCCCGCAGCCGCTGAAGCAGGTTCGCCTCGATCTGGCCGGCCTCTACCGCAATTCTCCCGTGTCGTTCCTCGGCATTCTGATGGTCGGCATCGCCAATGGCGCCTATGGCACGCTCGCCGCCGTCTTCGGGCGCCAGGCCGGTCTGCCGGATGCGGATGTCGCCGTGATGGTCAGCACGGTCATTTTCCTCGGCGCCATCATGCAGTTTCCGGCCGGCCGGCTCTCCGACCGGATGGACCGCCGCTACGTGCTGGCCGGCATTTCCGCCGTCGCCGCGCTGGCGGGGCTGCTGATCTTCCTGTTCGAGCCGGCGGGCAAGGTGTCGCTGCTCATCATGGTCGGCCTCTACGGCGCCATGTCGAATGCGCTCTACCCGATCGCCGTGTCCCACGCGAACGACTTCGCAGCGCCTGAGGATTTCGTGAAAGTCTCCGGCGGCCTGCTGCTGCTCTACGGCATCGGCACGATCATCGGCCCGACCGTCGGCGGCCCCGTGATGACGATGATGGGTCCCTACGCGCTGTTCATGATCACCGCTTGCGCCCACATGATCGTCTTCGCCTATGCCCTCTTCCGCAGCCGCCGCCGGGCGGCCGTTCCCGTCTCGCAACGCGACCCATATCCCGCCACCATATCGAACGGACCGCTGATGGCGACGCCCGAAAGTCTGCAGATGTCGCCCCGCGCCACGCAAGTGACGATCGTCGATCCGTCACCGGGGGAAGCCGGAGAACGGGATGGTGCAACGGAGATCGTGGGTAAGGAGGACATAAGGCCCAATCCGTAGGAACAGGAGAACAGCAAACGAATCGCGATTCTTCTCCACGGCGAAAGATGAACGAAACAATAATTTTATGAAAGATGCGGCAGATCGAGGCCGGAACAATACATTGTTAACCGCCCGTTAAGCATTCCGGTTTATACCTTATGACATCCAGTTCGCTCTGGACTCAGACATTTCACTTCGGCGAATGGTCTGATTTTCTCCCTGTTTTACCTTGAGAGCCGCTTTTGCGGCTCTTTTTTTTTGCCGTCGTTGCGCCTTCGGGCGGAGGTCTTCATCAAGGTGTGGATGTTAACCCTTTCTTAAGAATATACTTGCGTGAAATGCGCTATGAGATCATTCTTCGTGCTGAGAAGAGCGGCGTTAGAAACTTTTTATCGACCCGCCCGTTACCTGACCGAGTGAATGCGTCTAACCAGGGAATGAAACATGTCCGAACGCGGATTGAACACCGTCAGTTTTGCAGGCCACGCCGCAGCATCGGCACAGTTCAAGGCGCTCTACGCTGAGGGCATGGGGCTCGTCGAGGAAACGGCGAGCTATCTCGATGGCCACGGCCGCGCAGCTTCCAAAGTTCTGCCGCGCATGGCGTCGGTCCTCTATGCGGCCGAATCCATGCGCCTCACCACCCGCCTGATGCAGATGGCGTCCTGGCTTCTTCTCCAGCGCGCCGTGAACAATGGCGAAATGACCCGCGATCAGGTGCTTTCCGAAAAGAACAAGGTTCGCCTCGACAGTTTCAATGTCGATCGAACGGCTCCTGGCTGGTCCGACCTTCCGGAAGGCTTCCGCGACCTCATAGACCGCTCGCTCCGTCTCCAGAACCGCGTCGCTTTGCTCGACCGCGAAATCTACCGCCCCCAGGAAGCCGGCAGCTTCGTGCCTGACAATCAGAACGGCGTAAAGGCCCAGTTGAACTTGCTTCAAACGGCGTTTGGCGCGAACTGAGGTATCAGACGGTTCCTATCAGAAGAAACGAGCCCGGCACGCCGGGCTTTTTCGTGTCTGGTGGACGTGTTCTCGGCCATTAGCTGAGTTTGAGGCGGCCTCTCGGAGACCTCTCTTTAGATTACCCGACAAACGCAAAAAAGCCCGGCAAACCGGGCTTTTCCAATAATTCCATGCATCCAGCGCGCCAAACGACGCACTGTCCAAAGCGAATCTTAGAGACCGAGGCCTTCGAAGCGCTTCTTGAACTTGGAAACGCGGCCGCCGCGGTCCATGAGCTGCTGGTTGCCGCCGGTCCAGGCCGGGTGCGAATGGGGGTCGATTTCAAGGTTCATGGTCTGGCCTTCGGAGCCCCAGGTCGAGCGGGTCTCGTACTCGGTGCCGTTGGTCATGACCACCTTGATCATGTGGTAAGCGGGATGGATATCAGCCTTCATAACACTCTTCCTGCAGTTCCCGGGTCCATTTGTCGCAACCACTTGCGGCTGCGGGACCGAACACGATAATGAAGCCGCAGACCGCATTTCGGCCAACGTCTTTTCAATTGGATGCGGTGCCTATACATGAAGGCCTAAGAGATAACAAGGCCCGATGAGCAAGGCCCGGCAGCAAAGCCGGATGACGGGATTTGGCCGCAAGACGCGTGAAATGTTTCGTCCAGACGCTGGGCGACTGGAGGACAGTGTGGCGATCGACAACGACAAGGCGGTGGGGGCCACGCGGAAGGTCCGGCCGCTGGCCGGGCTTCTTCCCTATGTGAAACGCTATCGCGGCCTGATGGCCGGGGCCGCCGTCTGTCTGGTGGCCGCGGCGCTGACCACGCTGACGCTGCCGCTGGCAGTGCGCCGCATGATCGACCACGGCTTTTCCAATTCCGATAGCGCCTTCATCAACACCTATTTCGCCATGCTGATGGTGCTGGCCATCGTGCTGGCGCTGGCGAGCGCCGGGCGTTACTTCTTCGTCATCACGCTCGGCGAGCGAGTGGTGGCCGATATCAGGCGCGAGGTGTTCGACCATATCACCCGGCTGTCCCCCGCCTTCTTCGACGTCAACCAGTCCGGCGAGATCGTCTCGCGGCTGACGGCGGATACGACGCAGATCAAGTCGGCGGTCGGCGCCACGGCCTCCGTCGCACTGCGCAACATCATCCTCTGCCTCGGGGCCATCGCCATGATGGTCTATACCAGCCCGAAACTCTCGAGCCTCGTGCTGATGGCGATACCGGTCATCGTCTTTCCGCTGGTCGCCTTCGGCCGCAACGTCCGCCGCCGCTCGCGCGAGGCACAGGACAGGCTGGCGGGCGCGTCCGCCTATGCGAGCGAAGCAATCGGCGCGATCCGCACCGTGCAGGCCTTCAATGGCGAGGCGACAGCCATGGCGCGCTACGGCAGCACGGTGGAAGACGCATACAGGGCCGCACGCGGTGCGATCACCGCGCGCTCGGCGCTGACCGCCTTCGCCATCACCATGATCTTCGGCAGCGTCGTCGCCGTGCTCTGGTTCGGCGCGCAGGATGTGCTCGCGGGCACGATCTCGCCCGGAACGCTCGGGCAGTTCCTGCTCTACTCCGTCTTTGCGGCCGGCAGCCTCGGCGCCCTGTCTGAAGTCTGGGGCGAGCTTTCGCAGGCGGCGGGTGCTGCCGAGCGGCTGAGCGAACTGCTGCAGGAACAGCCCGCGATCACCGAGCCCGCACATGCCAAGGTGTTGCCGCAGCCCGCCATCGGCCGGGTGGCGTTCGAGACCGTCCACTTCGCCTATCCCACGCGCCCGCTCGAAAAGAGTCTGAAAGGTTTGAGTTTTGCGGTCGAGCCCGGCCAGACCGTTGCGATCGTCGGCCCGTCGGGCGCCGGCAAGAGCACACTCTTTTCACTGCTCCTGCGCTTCTACGATCCCGATAACGGCACCGTCAGGCTCGATGGCATCGACATCCGCGATCTCTCGCCGCGCGGTTTGCGCAGCAGGGTGGCGATCGTGCCGCAGGACGTGACGATCTTTGCCGCCACCATCCACGAGAACATCGCCTTCGGCACGCCGGGTGCGACGCGGGTGGCGGTGGAAGCGGCGGCGAGCGCCGCGCAGGCCGATACCTTCATTCGGGCCATGCCCGATGGCTACGACACGCCGGTCGGCGAGCGCGGCATCACCCTGTCGGGCGGCCAGCGCCAGCGCATCGCCATTGCCCGCGCCATCCTGAAGGATGCGCCGGTGCTGCTGCTCGATGAGGCGACATCCGCGCTCGATGCCGAAAGCGAGACGCTGGTGCAGACGGCGCTCGACGGGTTGATGCGCACGCGCACGACGCTGGTCATCGCCCACCGGCTGGCGACCGTGCTGAAGGCCGACCGTATTCTGGTCATGGATCAGGGGCGCATCGTCGAGGACGGCACCCACGCCTCGCTGGTGCGCCAGGGCGGGCTTTATGCGCGTCTCGCACGGCTGCAGTTCGACCATGGCGCGCAAGCGCTCAACTTCGCCAGCCTTTAAGTCCAACTGGGTATCTTTCCACCCATCTCGCTCATGGGCGGGTGGAAGTTTACCCATGAACGAAGCCCCGCGCGGCAAAATGCGGCGAGGCGGCGTCTTTCGCCCAAAGAGGCGGTTGTCTCTTCCCGTCCCCCGATGTCACTCTGCATCCCGGCTGGCGCTTCGGAGGTTGCGCCGAGCCGATCTCAGACAGTGACGGGAGGAACGCGATGTCTGTCTTCAAATCCTTTTTGACCGGAGCTCTGCCAGCCCTGGCGATGGCTCTGCCGCTTGCATTCGGCGCAGGCAGCGCAAAGGCGCAGGAGTTTCCACAGCGAACCGTGACCATGGTCGTGCCCTTCGCCGCCGGCGGCTCAACGGATGTGGTGGCGCGCATCGTCGCGCAGAAGATGTCGGACGATCTCGGCGAGCAGGTCATCGTCCAGAACGTCGCGGGTGCAGGGGGCAACCTCGGCGCGACGAACGTCGCCCGCGCCGATGCGGACGGCTACACGATCCTGATGGGCACCGTCGCCACCCACGCGCTCAACCCCTTGATCCTGAAGACCAAGCCCTACGATCCCGAGACGGACTTCGCGCCGGTCTCGCTTCTCGTGCTGGTGCCGAACGTGCTTGTGGTCAATCCGGAACTGCCGGCAAAGACCGTGGCCGAACTGATCGCACTTCTGAAGGCCGATCCGGAGAAATATGCCTATGCCTCGTCGGGCAACGGCACGCCGCTGCACCTGTCGGGCGAACTCTTCAAGAAAATGGCCGGCGTCAGCATGCAGCATATCCCCTACAAGGGCTCCGGCCCGGCGCTGAACGATGTGATCGGCAATCAAGTGCCGATCATGTTCGACAACCTGCCCTCGTCCTCCGGCCACATCAAGGCCGGCACGCTGCGGGCGCTGGGCGTGACCACCGCCGAGCGGGCAGCCTCCTTCCCCGACGTGCCGACGATCGCGGAGACCGTGCCAGGCTACGAGACGTATACGTGGAATGCCCTGTTTGCCCCGGCCGGCACGCCCGAACCCGTCATCGCCCGCCTGAACGCCGCCGCAAAGAAGGCCATGGCCGATCCCGATGTCGTCGCCCGCATGAAGGATTTCAGCGCCACCATCGTCGCCTCGACACCGGAGGAACTGAAGACGCATGTGAAGGCAGAGATCGACAAGTGGACGCCGGTGGTGAAGGACGCGAATGTGACGCTGGATTGATGGGGCGTTTGTAACCGGGGCACAGCCCCTCATCCGGCTGCCACCACCTTCTCCCCGCGCGCGGGGAGAAGGGACCTCGAGGCACTGCTTTCGCCACATATCAAAACGTCGAGCATGCCACGTCCTCTCTCCCCGCCGGCGGGGAGAGGGCTAGGGTCAGGAGCTGTCGCCGGGTCGGAAGGCTGCCCCCTGCTCCCCTACTTCTCCGTCAGCTTCAACTCGATCCGGCGGTTCTGGTCGCGGGCTTCCTTCGTGTCGCCCTCGGCGATCGGCTGGAACTCGCCGAAGCCGGCAGCGACCAAGCGGCCGGGGGGAACGCCCTTGGAGATGAGGTATTTGACGACCGACGTGGCGCGCGCCGACGAAAGCTCCCAATTGTCGATATAACGACCGGAGCCCGACAGCGGCACGTTGTCCGTGTGGCCATCGACCCGCAGCACCCAGTTGATCTCGGCCGGGATTTCCTTGGCAAGATCGAGCAGCGCCATGGCGAGCTTGCCCATCTCCTCCTGCCCCGCCGGGTTCAGCTCGTTGCCGCCGGAGGGAAAGAGGACTTCCGACTGGAAGACGAAGCGGTCGCCGACGATGCGGATGTTCTCGCGGTCCGACAGGATTTCGCGCAGGCGGCCGAAGAAATCGGATCGGTAGCGGTTGAGTTCCTGCACGCGCTGCGCCAGCGCTACGTTCAGGCGGCGACCGAGATCGGCGATCTTGGTCTGCGACGTCGCATCGCGCGCCTCGGAGGCCTGAAGGGCGCTCTCGATGGCGGCGATCTGGTTCCGCAGGGCGGCGATCTGCTGGTTGAGGAGATCGATCTGGCTCATCGCCCGGCCGCTCGCCTGCTGTTCGGCTTCCAGCCGTCCGGTGAGGTCGCCGATCCGCTGGTCGGCCGCAGCCGTGCTGCCGCTGCCCTGGTCGAGCAGCGATTGCAGCCGCGAGCGCTCGCCCTCCGATGTCTGGAGCGATGCCTGCAGATTGGCGAGCGAATCCTCCAGATCCTGCTTGCCGCTCTTTTCCAGCGCCAGAAGCTGGGTCAGCTCGTTGATCTGGCTGTTCAGCCGCGTCAGGACCTCGTCCTTGCCGCTGATTTCGCGGCTGAGCAGGAACTGCGCCAGCACAAAGACGGAGAGCAGAAACATGATGGCGAGCAGCAGCGTCGATAGGGCATCGACGAAGCCGGGCCAGTAATCCACGGTGCGCTGGTGGCGACCCCTGCGTAGCGCCATCTCAGTCCTGTCCCGTCTCTTCGCTGGCCCGACGCGGCGTCGGCAGGGTCTTCCGGTCGTTATCGGAGAGACGCGCGGCCAGCTTGTCGAGCGTGCGGCGCATCGAGCGTGCCTCTTCCTGCTGGGCCTCGATCCAGTCGCGCAGCATCTGCTGCTCGCCGCGCATGTTCTTCACCAGACCCTGAATGCCTTCGGCAAGGCTGGCCATGGCCGCCGTCGTGCGCTGGCTCGTGCCGCCTTCCTGCGTCATGCGGCTCAGCTCCTCCGCGATAAGCCGCAGGTCCTCGGAGCGATCGCCCGCACTGACTTCGGAGCGCACGTTCACATCCGAGCTGACATCGGTCACGGAAGACAGCCAGTTTTCGAGTTCGGTATAAAAGCGGCTCTGCGCCCGACCGGCCTGCAAATCGAGGAAGCCGAGAACCAGCGAACTTGCAAGGCCGAAGAGCGAGGTGGAGAAGGCGGTTCCCATGCCGGTGAGCGGGGCGGACAGGCCTGTCTTCAGCGCGGACAGCACATCCTCCGTGCTGCCGCTTCCGGCATCCAGCGACTGGATGACGGTGTTGATGGAGCCGATGGTGCCGAGCAGGCCCCAGAAGGTGCCGAGCAGGCCGAGAAAGACGAGAAGGCCGATGAGATAGCGCGATGTATCGCGCGATTCATCAAGACGGGTTGCGATGCTGTCGAGAATGGAGCGGAGCGCGGCGGTGGAGATCGCCATCGAATGGCGCTTGCCGATCAGCGCGCGCATGGGGGCGAGCAGAACCGGATCGCGCCCGACCTTGTCGGCGCTGCCGGCGGCGCGGAAGCTGTTGAACCAGCGCACCTCGGGCCTGAGCGCCAGAACATGGGTGAAGACAAGGAGGATGCCGATCAGCAGAACGCCGAGGATCAGCCCGTTGAGGCCGGGATTGCTGAGAAAGGCGGCCTGCGCCTGCCGGAACAGGATGGCACCGACGAAACCGACGATGATGAGGAAGATGACCATGGTCCAGAAGAACACCATGGGGCTCGTCAGCTTGTTCGGATTGTAGTCCCCGTCCTGCTCCGCATCCCAGCCAGACAATGTCAGTTTCGCCATGCCGCTTCTCTCGATTCCCAGCCGGCCGCCCGGTCATCTCTCGGCCAGGCCCGGCCATATGGCGCAGACCCTACTGCATAATTTACCAAACCGGAACGGTTCGCGCACATATTCTGCAAGAGATCAACGACCTGGGCAGAGCAACGGCCGGCCCGGGAAACCCGCGCCGGCGCGCCGATATCGACGCGGAAAAACGGCAGAAATGGGACGTGCCGGATGCCAAGCGGCCGGCACGATCCGGTCTCGATTACTTGCCCGGCATCGGGCGGTGCAGGACCTCGTGCAGCGCCTTGCGGATGTATTCGTTGCCGGCGATGATCGAGCCGTCTTCGATCGGCTTGTTCCCGCCATCGATATCGGCGATCCAGCCGCCCGCCTCGCGCACCATCAGCATGCCGGCGGCCAGATCCCACGGCATCAGGCCGCGTTCCCAGTAGCCGTCGAACCGGCCGGCCGCGACATAGGCCAGCGCCAGGGACGGCGAGCCGAGGCTGCGGACGCCGGCGACTTCGCCCATGACATGCCGCAGTTCGATGAGGTGGTTGCCGTGGTGGCCGCGGCCGAGGAACGGCGTCCCCGAGGAAATGACGGAATCCGCCAGACTGCGGCGCGCGGCCACGCGCAAGCGGCGATCGTTGAGGAAGGCCCCGCCGCCGCGCTCGGCGGTGTAGAGTTCGTCGGTTGCCGGGTTGAGGATCACGGCCGTGACGATCTCGCCCTGACGTTCCAGCGCGACGGTGATGGCGAAATGCGGAATGCCGTGCAGGAAGTTGGTGGCGCCGTCGAGTGTATCGACAATCCAGCGATGCGCGCCGTCCGTGCCCTCGACCTCGTCGCCGTCCTCACCGAGATAGCCATAGGTCGGGCGGGCCTTCATCAGTTCCTCGCGAAGAATCTTTTCAGCCTTGCGATCGGCCTGCGACACGTAGTCGCCCGGCCCTTTCATGGAAACCTGCAGGTTCTGCACCTCGCCGAAATCGCGGGACAACGACTTGCCGGCCTTGAAGGCGGCCTGGACCATGACGTTGAGAAGGGCGGAACGGGCCATTTCGGGCTTCCTCTGAAAAAAGCGCCGGAAAGAGGACCGGCAGATCGCGGGGCTGTCACAGAACGGTCGGCGACGACGGTATCCATCGCGGACACCGGGGATCAAGCCGACAACGCGGCGGATCGTCCTGACGATCCACCGGGCGGCGCCTCAAGACCACAGATCCCCGCGAATTTCAAGTCCCTGCAAACCTGCCGAGCCTCACGGCTGCCGGAAGGGCCTTGTCTTTTCGAGATAACCGGATTCCACTGATCCCTGACAAACTCTACCCGCGCACCGCGCGAAAACGGTTCGCGGCCTCACGGGCCGCCTTCTGCTGGGCCTCGCCGATGCCGAGGTAGAAGTCCTCGAGATCGTCGTCCTTCAGGCCCGCACGGCGCGACAGCACGTACCACTTGGCCGCCTCCACCGGATTGGGCCGCGTGCCGATGGCATTGATATAGAGGTGCGAGAGCTTGTTCTGCGCAACGACATTGCCGGAATTCGCCGCGCGCAGCATCCAGCCGAAACCCTGTTCAAGGTTGCGGCTGCCGCCGATGCCGTCCACAAGCCAGATGCCGGCATCGAGCTGGGCCGTATCGATCCCGGCCGCGGCCGCCCGCAACAACCATTCCCGCGCCCGCGCCCGCTTGTCGTCGGGAATGCCATCGACATTCAGGTAGATCTGCGACAGCGCATATTGCGCGTCCGCGATGCCCTGGCTGGCCGATTTTTCGTAATAGGGCATCGCGGCCTTCAGCCCGGCCTGTCCCGGCAGGTCGGCCACAAGCAGCTGGGCATAATTGAACTGGGCGGAGGCATTGCCACGATCGGCCGCCTTCTTCATCAGCTCCTCGGAGCGGGCCTTGTCGCGTGGCACGTCCCGGCCCTCCATCAGGAGGATGGCGTATTTGAACATCGCGGAGGGATCGCCGGCGGCTGCGGCCTGCCCGTACCAGAAGGCCGCGTCCTTCGGTTTGCGCGGCACGCCAAGCCCTTGGGCGAAAATTTCTGCGACCAGCGTCTGCGCCGAGGCATCGCCCAGCTGTGCGCGCGGCAGAGCGAGCTCCATGGCCGTGAGGTAGTAGCCGCGCTGGAACGCACCATAGGCGTCGTCGGCCTTGCCCTCGAAGGGCTTTTCGGCGGGAAGCGCTGGAAGGGCGACGCCCATCCGCTCCAGCACGTTGACGCCGCCGGACGGCGCGATCTTGCCGTCGGCAGGCTTTCCCTCGCCGCCCGGCCGCCGCAGCGCCGGGATTTCGTTTTCCGGAAGGGCTGCGCCATTGAACGGGGTGATGCGGCCGCGCTTGGCCGTCACGCCGGTCTCGCTCGTCGCGTCGTCCTCCGGCTCGGCGCCCGCTTCCGCATCAGGCTGTGCCGGTGTTTCGGCCGGGGCAACAATGGCCGTGTCGGGCTCGACGCCCGGAAGCGCGTCCTGCGCGCTCGCAGGCAGGCACGCCACACTCACAGAGAACAGGGCAACGGAAAAAAGGCAGAGACGGGGCAAACGATCCAGCATTCCCGGTCTTAAGCGCCAAACCGTGGCGCTTTTTCGTCAAGCAGTGCATTGACCTCCGCAATCACGGCAGCAGCACGCTTCGGCACCTCGAAAACGGCCCGATGCAGCGCCACGAACTCCGCACCGCTTTCCGCAACCGCGAGAGCGGAGGCGGGGTCGGCACCGCCCATGACGATGCAGGGGATCTCGATCATCGAGGACCACCACTCGCCGAGCGCCACGTTTTTCCCATGCGCCTCCGGCTTGATGTCGCCATTCAGCTTGCCGAAGAAGATATAGTCCGGTTTTGCCTCGCCGATTTCCAGCGCATGATGCCGGTCGGCCGCATTGCCGCCGCCGACGATGAGCTTCGGCGAGAATTTCTCCATCGCCTCGGTCATGACCTCGTGATTGCCCTCGACATGCAAGCCATCGGCGCGGACCCGCCCGGCGACGCGGGTATCGCCCGCGACGAGCGCCGCGGCGCCGGCCTCCTGGATGAGCGGAACGAGCGCTTCCGCATGTTTCTGGAAGGCCTGGTCGTCGAGCCCGTATTGCGGCACGATGACGGAGGCGACGTCGCCGCCTTTCAGGGCGTCGCCAACGATGCGGGCGCGCTCCGTGGCATCCGCGATATCGGGAACGATGAGGACGAGGCGGCAGCGATTGTCGGTCTGGCTCATGAAGGTGCTCCAGCAGGCCACAGGGGCGTGCATCTGCGTGTTATCTGTGCGCTCAGCGATAGCCGCTCGCGCGTCGGGGATCAACCATGCCAGGGCACGCCGCCAGAACGCGCATCTCTACTTGCAAGAGAATTCCGCCAAAATACATACTCGCAAATGGCGAGTATTAGCAGGTTGCGAAAAATAGGTTGTGGCAACGCACAATTTACTTGATGATAATGTGCATTTCTAATAACGTTCTAATATGTCAAATTTATCACCCTTCAGTGCCATCGCAGACCCGAACCGCCGCTACCTGCTCGAGGAGCTTCGGCGTGCGCCGAAGACCGTCAATGAGCTTGCCGAAGGCTTACCAATCAGTCGTCCGGCCGTTTCGCAGCACCTCAAGGCTCTGCTCGATTCCAACCTCGTTTCGGTCTCGCCCAACGGGACGAAACGCATCTACCATATCAACAAGCCGGGACTCGACGCCGTCAATCTCTGGTTGGATCAGTTCTGGGCCTAGTCGCCGCTGTGCATACGGTTATCAGCGGTAGCCAAGAGCAGAGACTTGGCGACCGTTTGAAGATAACCGCCATAGTGAGGGCAAGGCTCCATCCGTGATAGGAACGCGGCTTTCGGGAAGCTTTCGATAAGGACTTGCGCTGTTTCAGCCGGGGCACGATCGGTGCACGGTGTCCGATTCGAGAGTATGCTACGTACGTCCCCGAATCGGGATTGATCGTGCAGCGGGTATCGAGCGTTTCAACGGAGCGACGTCCGTTACGTTTGACGCACATGCTATAATACATTCCCGTCAAAGTCGCATATCTGCGACGCTTTTGGTCTCTTCATCAAACTGTTCGCAGAATAAGTTATTCTGCATTGGCTCATTCTCGTGTCGCTTAACGGACATGTTTGGTGCTTCGCATTCCACACCCTTTAGGGCAGCGTGCGCGCGGGATGTTCGTTCGTGGTGCGCCGAGACCATGCTCCCGACAGATGCGCGACATCCCATGCTTCCAGCCATTTTTGTATTTGCTCGCTTACCATGCACTCTTCGGCGTGACGCCCTGCGTCCCGAAGTCAGCATCCCGCGATGGTGCGCTTCGACCCGTATCGCCCGATGCCAAACGCGCCGGCAGCAGATCGGCGGCGCGGCTCCAGCGGCGCGCGCCACCGTGTCCGTGCGCATTGCATAGCGGTTATCCCCGCCGTGGGGTCTAGCGGGCAGAATCAGCGAGCAGGCCCTGAGATTTGGCAAGAATGGCAGACGGGGAGGTCGCGTAGACGATGGTCCAGCAGTGTGCCCGTATGGACGACCCGGCAGCAGGTCGCAGGTATCGGCACTCCATCATAGAGCGCACCAATCCCGGCACTGAAAAAAGCCGACGCCTCGCAGACGGGGTGAGCCGATCCGCGAGGCGCCTCGCTTCATGAGCGCGGATCTCATGCCGTCATGATCGGCTGGGTCCGGCTGTCACGTGAATTTCCCTGGAGAGAATGCTGTACGTAATCAATGAGTCGTCGAACGGATCTTCGCGATCTCGTCCTTCAAACGCAGCTTCCGACGCTTGATAGTGGCAATATATTCGTCTTCTACAGACGGTCTTGTCAGAGCCGAATGCAGCTCTTCTTCGAGAACGGTGTGTTTCTTCTCAAGCGTTGCAAGATGAGCCTCAATGTTCATGTGGCAGTCCCTTCCTTTTGCTTGCATCCGGTCGCCAGGCGCCGGATGTTCAGGTTCTAACCGGGGAAGTGTGCCATGCGTTTGCCGATTTGTCGAAGGCGAAATCGCAGAAACGGATAACTTCCCGTGAACGATCGTTCTATGCTAGAGGATCGCGCCTTGGATGAATCGCGCACGGGGCCGGAAGGTTCCCGCCGCGCCGCAATGATCCGAACCGGCCGCTTGAGACCCTGCGGCCACGCACCAACTTTCTTACCCGACGACAGTTCTGCCGCCGGATGCCGACAGGGAAATCCGCATGCCCGATCAGGACCAGGCCGAACTCAGACTGAGCGTTGCGCGTCTGCGGCAGGAGCACGAGGATTACGATGTCGCCATCAATGCGATGATCCAGACCGGCTGCGATGCGCTGCGAATTCAGCGGATGAAGAAAAAAAAGCTGGTCATCAAGGACAGGATCACCAAGATCGAGGATGTGATCATTCCCGACATCATCGCCTGAATGGGCCTGATGCGGATTTGCGACACACGACCGAGCGTGAACCCTTTACCTCACAGCGCGGGCTTTGCATGAAGGCCGGCGCCAACCTCTTTCCCGCGAACCTCTCTTCAAGGAGTGCGAGACGTGACGAACCCCGGTCCGCCCCCCGTCGCCATCATCATGGGAAGCCAGTCCGACTGGGAAACCATGAAGAATGCCGCCGACATGCTCGATGCGCTCGACATTCCCTATGAAGCACGCATCGTTTCGGCCCACCGCACGCCCGACCGGCTGGTGACCTTCGCCACCTCCGCCCGCGAGGAAGGCTTCAAGGTCATCATCGCCGGGGCCGGCGGTGCCGCCCACCTTCCCGGCATGACCGCCGCCATGACCCCCCTGCCCGTCTTCGGCGTGCCGGTGCAGTCGAAGACCATGTCCGGCCAGGACAGCCTGCTTTCCATCGTGCAGATGCCGGCCGGCATTCCGGTCGGCACACTCGCCATCGGCCGCGCCGGCGCCATCAATGCCGCCCTGCTGGCTGCCGCCGTACTGTCGCTGTCCGATCCGGATCTTGCCGACAGGCTGGATATCTGGCGCGCCGAGCAGAGCGCCGCGGTCGCCGAATATCCGGTCGACCCGGCATGATCACACTCGGCATCATCGGTGGCGGCCAGCTCGGCCGCATGCTCGCCATGGCCGCCGCGCGTCTCAACGTGCGCACCGTCATCCTCGAGCCGCAGGCGGATTGTCCGGCAGCGCAGGCCGCCAACCGGCAGATCGTCGCCGCTTATGACGATGAAGCCGCGCTCGACGCACTGGCTGAGGCCTGCGATATCGTGACCTACGAATTCGAGAACGTGCCGGTTTCCGCTGCCACGCGCCTTGCGCGCAGCCTGCCGGTCTATCCGCCGCCGAAGGCGCTGGAAGTGGCGCAGGACCGGGTCACCGAGAAGCGGTTTCTGAATGCCTGCGGTCTGGAGACGGCCCGTTTTCACACGATCGACAGCGCCGCGGAGCTGACGGCTGCCCTTGCCGATTTCGGCGGAAAAGGCGTGCTCAAGACCCGCCGTTTCGGATATGACGGCAAGGGACAGCATGTCTTCCGCGACGATGGCGAAGATTCGGCCGCCGTTTACGAACGTCTGGGCGCCGTGCCGCTAATCCTCGAGAGCTTCGTCGCCTTCGACCGCGAGATTTCCATCATCGCCGCGCGCGGCACGGATGGCGCGTTCGCGGCCTTCGATCCAGCGGAGAACGTTCACCGCAACGGCATTCTGCACACCTCCACCGTTCCCGCGGCGATCGACGCGGCAGCCGCGCAGGCTGCGACCGCTGCGGCAAGAGCGATTCTCGAAACGCTGGATTACGTCGGCGTCATCGGCGCGGAGTTTTTCGTACGGCCGGATGGTGGGCTTGTCGTCAACGAGATCGCACCCCGCGTCCACAATTCCGGCCACTGGACGGAGGCCGCCTGCGTGGTCTCGCAGTTCGAGCAGCACATCCGCGCCGTTTGCGGTCTGCCGCTTGGGCATACGGCCCGTCATTCGGACGCAGTGATGCAGAACCTCATCGGCGACGACATCCACGACCTGCCGCGCTGGCTGCAGGAGCCCCGTACGCTCGTTCACCTCTATGGCAAGGATGAAGCCCGTCCGGGCCGGAAGATGGGCCATGTGACGGTGCTGGGCTGAGCTTTGCGCCGGATGTCGCAAACCTGCTAAAAACCGGGCTTCGCGTCCAAAATCCCGGCCGTTATGGTTGACAGCAGCCCGGGCTCGGGGTATTTGCCAGCCACCGTAAAGAGCGCGCTCAGCCCTGACAGGCTCGCAGGCGCGCTTTTTGATTGTTTAGACCCTGTGCGAATGTGCATTCGCCGCAACTGCGGATCAGAAAGATGAAGATCAAAAATTCGCTTAAGTCGCTGAAGGCCCGTCATCGCGAAAACCGTCTGGTTCGCCGCAAGGGCCGCGTCTATATCATCAACAAGCTCAACCCGCGTTTCAAGGCCCGTCAGGGCTGAGGCATATCTGCCGAAGCGGGACTGAATTGACCTGTGTTTCGACCTTTGGTCGAGGGGCATGTCATAAAATTGATTTGATCTGAGGCCATGGCGGGATACCTTCTCACCATGGCCTTTTTCATGTCCCGTACCCTGATTTCCGCACTGTCTCGCCTGGCGCCTCTGGTTGCGGCATGTCTTGTCGTGTCGTGCCTTGTCCCTGTCCAGGCGGCGGATACCGCGCAGGCGCCAACGGCAGACAGGCCCACAGCGAAGCCTGCCGAGCCGGAAAAACTCCCGACGCGGGCCGAGAAGCTCGACACCCTGTTTGCCGCGCTGAAGCGCGAGCGGGATGCCGAGAAGGCGCGCGGCATTGCCGAGCAGATCCGTCTGGAATGGCAGGATTCGGGAAGTGCGACCGTGAACCTGCTCATGCAGTGGGCGGCAAAGGCCGTGGCCGACAGCAAGCAGCCGAGTGCCCTCGACCTCTACGATCAGGTCATCGCGCTGGCGCCCGACTATGTCGAGGGCTGGAACCAGCGGGCGACGTTGCATTACCAGATGAGCAACTACCGGAAATCCATGTCCGACATCAACCGCGTGCTGGCGCTGGAGCCGCGGCACTTCGGTGCGCTTGCGGGAATGGCAGCAATCCTCGCCGCCTCCGGCAAGGACGAACTGGCCCTGCGCGCCTGGGAACAGTTCCTCGCCGTCTACCCCGCCGAGCGCAAGGCGCAGGAGCAGGTGGGGGAACTGGAAGAGAAGCTGGCGGGCAACCGTACCTAAGAGGGTCTTGCTCTACCTTCCGACAATGCGCCGATCCGCGCTCCGGTGAACCGTTCCCCGGAGCGCTCCGTATGACATCGACAATCCGATTCAGACCGCAAGCCCTACCCTCGGTTTAGCGCATCGGCTCCAGTATCGCTAACGGTGTGACGACGATAGACCATGCCTCCCTTCCCGACCCGCAGGATCATCATGCTCTCGACGCTCACCGCCTTCCTCATCCTGATGGCCGTGGGGATCGGTGCCGGAACCTATCAGGCATCGGCCTTCGAGCGGACCAGCGGCCATGAGGGCGACCTCACAGATGTCGGCGGCTATAGCATGAACAGCGTTCACGTGCCCCGCCCGCCCGGCGCAGACCTGCCGCCCATCGTCTTCATCCACGGCGCCAGCGCCAACCTCAACGACCCGATGGCAGCCTTTCGTGCGAAGCTGGAAGGCCGAGCCGAGATGCTGTTCCTCGATCGCCCCGGCTTCGGCTATTCCGAGCGCGGCGGGCCGCGCAACGCCTATCCGGACGGACAGGCGGATGCGGTGGCCGCCCTCATGAAGAAGCGCGGGATCCGCAAAGCGATCATCGTCGCCCATTCCTTCGGCGGCGCGATTGCCGCGACCTTTGCCCTGAACCACAGGGACATGGTGGCCGGCCTCGTCTTCCTCTCCCCCGCCACCCATCCCTGGCCGGGCGGCGTCGAGTGGTACTATGACGTCGCCAAGACGCCTCTGCTCGGCGATCTCTTCGCGACCCTCGTCGCACCCACCGTCGGCCGCCTGCTGGTGGACAAGGCCACCCGCAGCGTCTTTGCGCCCAACCACCGGCCGGACGATTACATCGCCCAGAGCAAGACCTATCTGGCGCTTCGCCCCGCGACCTTCCGCAACAATGCCGTCGATATCGCCAATCTGCTCGCCTATGTCACGAAGGTCGCGCCGCGCTATGGCGAAATCACAGCGCCCACGGTTATCATCACCGGAGACCGGGACAAGGTCGTCCTGCCGGACATTCACTCCCGCCAACTGCATGAGGCGATCGCGGGTTCACGGCTGGTCACCATCCAAAATCTCGGCCACAAGCCCGACTATATCGTTACCGACGTCGCCATCGCCGCCATCGAGACCGTTGCCGGTGAAACGCCCGATCTCGATGGCATCGCCCGCGCAGCGGAAAAGCGCATCGCCGGCGACAACGAGGACTGAACGACAAAACGCCGCGTCCCCATGCGGGAACGCGGCGTTTTGTCGTTCGGTATTTCGAAGGCTCAGACGCCGCCGGCGCCGTCTTCGCTGATATAGGCGATGCGCAGCATGTTCGTGGCGCCGGGCGTGCCGAGCGGAACACCTGCCGAGATGATGATGCGGTCGCCCGGATCGGCAAGGCCTTCCGAGGCGACAATGCGGCAGGCGCGATTGACCATGTCGTCAAGGTCGGTCGCATCGCTGGTGACGACGCAGTGCATGCCCCAGACCACCGAGAGCCGGCGCGCCGTCTGGATGACAGGCGAGAGGGCGAGGATTGGCACCTGCGGACGCTCGCGCGCCGTGCGCAGGCCGGTATTGCCCGAAGACGTGTAGCAGACGATGGCCGACAGCTTCAGCGTTTCGGCGATCTGGTGCGCGGCAAGCGAGATGGCGTCCGCACCCGTCGCTTCCGGCGGCGTGCGCTGGGCGTAGATGATGCCGGAATAATGCGGGTCGGTTTCGACCTTGCTGGCGATTGACGACATGGTCGCAACGGCCTCGACCGGGTAATCACCGGAGGCGGACTCGGCCGACAGCATGACGGCATCCGCACCTTCGAACACGGCGGTGGCGACGTCGGAGACTTCGGCGCGAGTCGGGACCGGTGCCGAGATCATCGATTCCAGCATCTGCGTGGCGACAACGACCGGCTTGCCGGCGCGGCGGCATGCGCGGATGAGCTGCTTCTGCAGGCCGGGCACGGCCTCGAGCGGCATTTCGACACCGAGGTCGCCGCGGGCAACCATCAGCGCATCCGAAAGCTCGATGATTTCGTCGATCCGTTCGATCGCCTGCGGCTTCTCGATCTTCGACATCAGGCCAACGCGGCCACCAGAGATCTTGCGAACTTCGATCAGGTCTTCGGGACGCTGGACGAAGGAGAGCGCCACCCAGTCGACTTCATTCGTGGCAAGCACGGCATCGAGGTCGGCGCGGTCCTTGTCTGTGAGGACGCCGACGCCAAGCAGCGTATCAGGCAGGCTCACGCCCTTGCGGTCGGAGATCTTGGTGCCGGACACGACGGTACAGACGATGCTCTTGCCGTCGGCGCTTTCGGCGCGCAGATGCAGCTTGCCGTCATCGATTAGCAACCGGTCGCCGGCCTTGACCGCTTCGAGAATTTCGGGATGCGGCAGGAAGACGCGGGTCTTGTCGCCGAGCGTCTCGTTGTCGTCGAGCGTGAAGGTCTGGCCGGGAACGAGGTCGACCTTGCTGTCGACGAACTTGCCGACGCGAAGCTTGGGACCCTGAAGGTCGGCGAGAATGCCGATGGGGCGGCCGCAACGAGCCTCGACGGAGCGGATACGCTCGATGAGCGTACGCATCATGTCGTGGCTGGCATGGCTCATATTGATGCGGAAGAGATCCGCACCGGCCTCGTGCAGCTTCTGGATCATCGCCTCTTCGTTCGACGCCGGTCCCAGCGTCGCAAGGATTTTGGCTTTTCTATTCCGTCTCATCAATTCTGGCCTTCTTGAGTCGCGGGCGTATCGGAAAGCTGAACCATCCAGCTGCCTTGGCGTCCCGTGTCGTATTCCTTGAAGCCCATGCGCTGGAAACCGCGCGCAAAACAGTCCTGCACGCCGACGATCTTGAACTCGTTTTCAGCGGCGCACATGTTGACGTTGCCTGTCCACCGGCCACCACGCGCCGCATCCTCGGCGTAGAGATAGTAGTAGCGGGATTGCAGTTCGCCCTCGATCAGCGTCGCACAGGTGGTGGCAGGTACCTGCCACCAACCTTCGGTGATCCAGCCTTCCTTGGCGCGGTAGCCGATGGCCACCCCGACGAGGTTCTGCGTACCGTTGCAGACGCGAAATTCGGCGCGCGCCTCCGTTGCCACGAGGGGGGAGGCGAGCGCGAGCGCGAAGACAGTCAATCCACCGAGAGACAAGCGACGCATGTTCGACGGGGAGAGAAGATGTCGAGACACGGTTTCCAATGGTGCTCCATTGCATTTTGTCGAGGCACTTTCTTGCGACGGTGCGGGGCGAAAGTCAACGGAAGTGTAAGGTCTCATTTCCGGCTTTTTCCGGGCGGACACCGCGTAGTCCCTAAGCGCCTGCCTTGCGATCGCCTTTTCGGCATGTCATCAAAATTGTAAAGGCATGCAAGGAGGTTGAACCCCATGGCCGACGAGGCGCCGTTCGAGATTATCAGAGGCGAGATGAGCCGCGGGCTCGTGCTGCTCGGCGACCACGCGACCAACCGGCTGCCATCCCGCTACGGCACGCTCGGCTTGGCCGAAAGCGCCTTTGCCCGGCACATCGCCTACGACATCGGCGTGGAGCCTCTGATCCGGGGATTGGCCGCGCGTCTCGACGTGCCCGCCGTGATGAGCCGCTATTCCCGCCTGCTGATCGACCCGAACCGCGGCGAGGACGATCCGACCCTGATCATGAAGATTTCCGACGGCGCGATCATCGCCGGCAATCATCCTTTATCGCCGGAAGAAGCCGAGGCGCGCCTTCAGGGCTTCCATCGCCCCTATCACCGGGCCGTTGCCGACACCATCGCCGAGGTTGCAGAGGCGAGCGGCAGCACGCCGCTCATCCTGTCGCTCCACTCCTTCACCCCGGCCTGGAAGGGCGAACCCCGCCCATGGCATGTCACCGTGCTCTGGGACACAGACGCGCGCGCCGTGCTGCCGCTTCTGGCAGCGCTGCGCGAACCCGGCGATGTCGTGGTCGGCGACAACGAGCCCTATGACGGCGCCCTGCGCGGTGACACGCTTTACCGCCACTGCATGGAAACCGGCATGCCGCATGCGCTGATCGAGGTGCGCCAGGACGAGATCGGCACGCCGGAGGGCGTCGCCGCCTGGATCGACCGTCTGGCGCCGATCTTCGAGCGGCTGAACGCCCGCGCCGACCTGCACCGCACGGAGCGGCACCCCTCCCGCACGGGACCCTACGCCGCGTAACACTTTGCCTTGGGAGCGCCCTGTTCGCTCCGCCGACCGAAAGGATATGCCCATGCCCGACACAAGCCCGATGCCCGCACTCTCACCGGAACAGCGCACCGAATTCGAGGCTGCCGCCTTCCGCCGCCTGCTGGCGCATCTCGGCGAGCGGAGCGACGTGCAGAACATCGACCTCATGAACCTTGCCGGCTTCTGCCGGAACTGCCTGTCCAACTGGTATCGCGATGCGGCCGAGGCGAGCGGGCAGCCGTTGACCAAGGAGCAATCCCGCGAGATCGTCTACGGCATGCCCTATGACGAATGGCGCGAGAAGCACCAGCGCGAGGCGAATACCGACACGCAGCCGGCCTTCGAGATCAACCGCCCGAAGGCGTGAGCACGGTGCAGGCGGCAGCGGCGCGCGGCAATCTTTGCGCAAAGTGACTTGACCTCGACGCCGCTTCACGGCAGGTGACGGCCCAGCCGGGCATGAGGCCCGAAAGCCTCCGAAATTCCCGCATCCCGTCTTTGCCCTCCCCGGCGGGACGACGAGGCGTATGCTCTATCAAACAGCCTGAACGAAAAGGACAACAGGAATGGACGAGAGAACAATCCCGGAAACGGGCGTGGAAAACGTCGCCGCTGCCGAGCTTCGCCAGTTCATCGAGCGTATCGAGCGCCTGGAAGAAGAAAAGGCTGCAATCGCGAGTGATTTGCACACATCGTCCAATTAGACCGAGCCACTAAAGCATTCAATATCAGCTACTTATCGGGACATTATATCTAGTAGCCTACTGAGGCTCAAGAATTTTTGGGAGTTTGACGATGGACGAGAGCAATACGGTGGAAAATGTAGCGGCGGCTGAGCTGCGTCAGTTCATCGAACGGATTGAACGGCTGGAAGAAGAGAAGCAGTCGATCGCCGACGATGTGAAAGACGTTTTCGGCGAGGCCAAAGGGCGTGGCTACGATGTGAAGGCGATCCGTACGATCATTCGCCTGCGCAAGAAGGACGCGAACGAGCGCATCGAGGAGGAAACGATCCTCCAGACCTACATGGCCGCCCTGGGCATGGAGTAGAGAATGACGAGACCGCGTGCTGCCACGAGACGGGCAGCACGCGGTCAATACCAGCAATATATTAGTTCGCTCTCAGAATGCGTAATTCCGCGAGTAGATCGAGACAGTCGCGATCCATTCGATCCAGCTGCACCTTTAGCCTTTTGACCTCATCGTCCTTGGATCGCCTCTTGGGTTTTTGATTTGGGTTTCTGGACCGTCCTTTCAGATTACGCCGAACGCCGAGAATTTCTGGATAAATGTAGTCCAAAATATCGTTCAGTTGTGAGAATAGCTCTCTGTGCGTTGTCCGCATCGCCGTGTTCCCGACCTTAATCCTTCGCCGAAATCCATCGACGGTAAAGGAAACACCACGCTCCACAGCCTGCTGGTATTCTGAAAACGTTGTGACAGCTCGCAGTTCATCGAGGCCTCGCTGAAACCGTTGCTCGGCGTTCAACTCTACCGAGGCCTCTGTACCCTCCGAAAGAACCGCGGCTTCTTCACCGGTAGCCTTTCGGGTTTTCGGTGGCAGCTTTATCAATTTCAGGGTACGCATTACAACGTCTCCATCCTTTCAGATTGGCGAGCTATCCGAACACCCTCCCTCGCAGCTTCCACGAGGCGATCGGGTGCGGCAGGATTATCGATTATTTGCTGGTGACGTTCCCCAGCGTGCTCCCAAAAACCCTCGAACTCAGGCGTACGGAGGAATTGTTTGCAACCGCTGCCGCAAATGCATGGTCTCTTCTTATTATCTGGCCGTGAAATGCCGACCTTTCTCTGCGCTTTCTCCAAGCATTGAGCATACCTGCCGCTGGTCTTGGACCATGCACAATACCCCCAAGGCATAGGATATAACATTGTGTCATTTCGCTCTGTGCGCTGAATGGTCCAATCAAGAAGCTGCTCCGGAGGCATGACCCTTATCCGCAGGCGATTTTGAAAACGCATAAGCTCGTTCGCAATGGGTCCTGACGCACGAAGATCGCCCGTGATCAGTTTTCCCATAACCTTCACCGCCAGCTCCTTCTGCTGGCGCGAGAGAGCGTCACCCTGAATCGTCGTTCCCGCATATCGCAGTGTCGCACCGACGGTTGCATGATCCAATGCCTGCGAAAGGGCTTGGAAACGTCCTCCAAATTCGTAGTAGTTTGTCAACGGCGGAGTAAAATCCTGCCACGCGGCGGCGCAAAAGTCGGCCACTTGTGGCGCGCGCATGAGACCGCCGGGAGGGCTTAGGCCCGAGCGGGGGTCTCATGCGCGCGTTGCGATTTTCGAAGGGCGTCAGCCGGCCTTTCGGGCGCGGCTTTGGGCGAGACGATAGCTGTCGCCGTTCATCTCGAGGATGCTGACGTGATGGGTGATGCGGTCGAGCAAAGCGCCGGTCAGGCGCTCGGACCCCAAGGTTTCCGTCCATTCGTCAAAAGGAAGGTTGCTGGTGATCAGGGTCGCGCCTCGCTCGTATCGTTGCGAGATCAGCTCGAACAGCAATTCCGCGCCGGTCTTTGACAGCGGCACGAAGCCCAGTTCATCGATGATCAACAGCTGGTAGGCGGCCATCTGCTTCTGGAACCGGATGAGACGCCGCTCGTCGCGCGCCTCCATCATCTCGCTGACCAGTGCGGCCGCTGTCGTGAACCCAACGGACAGGCCCTTCTGGCAGGCGGCCAGGCCGAGGCCGAGCGCCACATGGGTCTTGCCCGTGCCGCTGGGGCCGAGAGCGATAACGTTCTCCCTGCGCTCGATCCATTCGCAGCGCGCCAGTTCCAGCACCTGCATCCTGTTCAGCTTTGGGATGGCGGCGAAGTCGAAACTGTCGAGGCTTTTGACGACCGGGAACCTGGCCGCCTTGATGCGACGCTCGACCTTGCGACGGTCCCGTTCGATCATCTCCCGCTCGGCAAGCCGGGTGAGGTATCCGACATGATCGACGCCTTCGGTGGCGCACAGCCGGGCCAGCTTCTGGTACTCGCGCTGGAAACTCGGCAGCTTCAGGGTTTTGAGATAATGGGTGAGAAGGATCTCGGGTGCTTGGGTGTTCATGCGACTTCTCCCGCATCCGACGACAGGAGACGCATATACGCCTTCGCCGATGTCGTCTCGACCGTCGCCCTCGGCAAATACGGGTAGATGGACAGGTCCAGTCTGGGCGGCCGGCGTTCCACCCGGCACAGGATCAGATGCTTGACGGCGTCAAAGCCAATGGCGCCAAGCTGGATCGCCTGCTTCACCGCCGCATGCAGATCGGCGAGTTCGAAGCTCTCCAGCAGGCGGAGGACCTGCACGTACTCACGCCGGCCGTGTTTGGCCATGCGGCCTTCCATCAACCGGCGCAGCGTAGCGAACTCTTGCGGCAAGTCCCAGCCCTGGAGGGGCGCTGCCTGATCCAGCGAATTGATCTTCTGCTCGATCAGCGGCAGGTAATGGACAGGATCGAAGACGACGTCTTCCCGTTCCCAGCACCGAGGATGGCGGGCGATGATCTCGCCACGGCCACCAATGACCACTTCGTTGACATAGCCGCGCACCCACACATCCTGATGGCCATAGGCGACCGGGACGGAATAGTCGTTGGTCTTGTAGCGCACCAGCGACTGCGCCGTCACCTTGGCACTTGCCTGGTCGCAGGCATCAAATGGCGAGGCTGGCAAGGCGCGCATGGCAGCCAGATCGCGCCGCAAGCGCTCGCCGATCGTCTCGCTCTCGCCGCGCAGCCTGTCGCGCTGGCGCTTCCGGCACTGCTCCTCCAGAAAGGTGTTGAACGCCTCCCATGTCGCAAACTGCGGGATCGGTACCATGAAGTTGCGCCGGGCATAGCCGACGAGACCCTCGACGTTCCCCTTGTCGTTGCCCTTGCCGGGACGGCCATAGCGATCCCGGATAAGGTAGTGGGACAGGAAGCCGCTGAACAACGTCGCGCGCTTGCGGGTGCCGTCAGGCAAAATCTTCGCCACCAGGCAACGGTCGTTGTCGTAGACGATCGATTGCGGCACGGCGCCGAAGAAAGCGAACGCATGGACATGGCCATCGACCCAGGCCTCGGCCACTGCCGCCGGATAGGCCCGCACGTAGCAGCCGTCGCTGTGCGGAAGGTCGAGCACGAAGAAATGCGCCTTCTGCTCGACACCGCCGATGACCACCATCGCCTCACCGAAATCGGCCTGCGCATGGCCGGGCGGATGCGACAGCGGCACGAACACTTCCTGGCGGCGCTGATCCCGCTCGCGCATGTAATCCTTGATGATCGTATAGCCGCCAGTGAACCCGCATTCGTCTCGAAGCCGGTCAAACACCCGCTTGGCCGTATGGCGCTGCTTGCGCGGCACTTGTCTGTCTTCGTCCAGCCAGTGATCGATCGTCGAGACAAACGCATCCAGCTTGGGCCGCCGGATCGGTGATTGTCGCTGATAGCCAGGTGGCGTCGAATAGGACAGCATCTTGGAAACGCTGTCGCGCGATATGTTGAAATGCTTTGCAGCCTGACGCCGGCTCATGCCTTCCGAGCAAGCCAGTCGAACCTTCAGATATAATTCCACGGTATAGATCCCCAGGCCCTCCTGCGCTCATTGCAGAAGAGAAATAGGTGGCCGACTTTTACGCCGCCCGAAGCGGGACAATCCCGCCGCTACCGTGGTCTAATTTTGCACCGCCGCTCTCATCGGAGATGAAGGTAAAGGCTCTCGTGTGGCGAGAACCGCTTGAACGGGGTCTTTGATAACTTTATACGGCGGTAGTCGTTCAATTCATTCTTGGCGAGCGCCATTGCTAATCTTGGCTCGTCGTGCAGATCGAAATTGGTCCAAAGCGTCGCCCCGATGAAGTGATATCCGCCAAGGATGATCGAATCACCGTCTAGCAGGAATAGGTCGTCATAGGCTTCCGCCAGCTTGTAGCCGCCGGCTCGTCCTTCTTTGAAGGAGCTGCGATAGTATTCGTGATTCCCAGGCACGAAAACGACAGGCATGTGCGGGGCAACGAACTCTCCCAGCCAGAGAATGCTTGCCAGAACACCACCGTCGAAGATGTCACCCGCACAGAGGCAGATGTCGGCATCGGGAATTTTTGTTAATGCAAAATTCGGGTCGATTTCCAAATGAAGGTCGGAGAAAATCCACGCTCTCATTGTTGCCTCGGGGTGCGCTGATCCCAGAATTCTGGCTCGACACGAGTACCTAACCGGTACCAACGAGAAAATGACCGAGCTACGCCCCTCTGTTCATCGAGATAAAATAGCTCGCTAGAGAACAGAGGCTTTCCGTCCTCTATTGTCGGGTGACCGATGGGAATGCCAACAAGGCAGGGAACGGTGCGCCGAGCTAAGGCCCAGTTCTCGATAATCGCGGGCACGGCATCAATCTTCGGCGGACCGGCGTAAATGTCGTCGGCAATCTTGCGTAGTCGAAACTCCAATTCTTTTTTGGTGAGCCCAAACCAGTGAAGGGAAGATGAGTCGCTCAAGCTAGATTTCCTGTTCAATAATAGGTCAATACGAATCCTATTTTTTGAACCTTACAGAGTTTCATGGGTATTTAAAGACCCCATTTTGGTTTTTGTTGACTTTCTCACTGGCGACCGGCTGAACCGGTTTATGAAGCCGCCAGTACCACCCGCCGCCCTTCGAGCCGCTCGCGCCTTGACAGGCCTTACACAGCTAGATGCTGCCGCTGCGGCCAGCGTTAGCCCTAAGTCCCTGCGAATTGCTGAGACGGGAATCCGACCAATTGACGAGGTCAATTCTAGGCTTCGAGATTATTACGAGCGTGCTGACATTGAGTTCCTGGGCACCGTAGAGATTGGCTCGGGTGAGGTGCGCTGCTCGGGCGCTCGATGGTGGGACCCGGAGACGCGGACACCAAGAGTGTCGGCGAACTCCGAATACACTTACTGTACAGGCGCCATCGCGTTTGCTGCTGCTCGTGCATTCGAGGCTCTCAGCATGAAGATCGTCTCGGAAAATGCAGGAGTCGAATATCGCGTAGTAAGTGCGGCTGAAAATGGAGAAGCTATATCGCGGCCCGACAGGGAGAAACTTTTCCAGTTCTACAAAGCGCGCGGCCTAGTTCTCCTCGGGAGGCGTGATACCGTAACCGATAGGTACTTAGGCGTGGGTGTTAGGCAAGGGTAAAGCGTCTGTGTAATCCTCGCTTCTTTTCAAGAGGTTCGCTCACAATTCGGCATTCAATCGTTGATGCCCAGCGACGACGTGGACCCACCGATTTTCCCAGCTTGGATTCATCCATCAAAAATTCGCGCCGAAAATAATGACTGTCTAATATAACGGCAGGGAAGCGCTGACGTCGAGCTCTGAGAGCCCCTCGCTACGCTGCGCTTCGTTCGGGGTCCGAACCGGCAGTGCCGGATATAGACGGCTAACGCCGCCTTTGTTTTCTTAGAAAGACGGCATTGGCCGGCTTGCTTGCAATATGGTGAGCCGCTCGCCCGGCCATGCCTTTGTCGGCTAAAGCCGAAACGGAGTGCTTCGCACGAGTACACTTTAAAGAGAATATGTGTAAACGACGACATCAAGGACGTCATGGGCGAAGCGAAAGGCCGCGGCTACGACACCAAGGCGATCCGCACGATCATTCGCCTGCGCAAGAAGGATGCGAACGAACGCATCGAAGAGGAAACGATCCTCCAGACCTACATGGCCGCTCTCGGCATGGAATAGTCCGGCCGCGTCATCTGCAGGCAACGTCAACGCCGCACGTCAGGATCGACGGGCGGCGTTTTGCGTTTGACGGCCAGCGCTGTGGATCAGGCTCAATGGATGAGGTTTCGCCGGATGGCATCGGCGATGGCGTGGGTGCGGTTCGCGGCCCCCAGCTTCTTGATGGCCGACTTGATGTAGCTGTTCACCGTATCGTTCTGGTAACCTGTCGCCCGCGCGATGCCCTCGCTGGTCAGGCCATGGCTCGCCTGCTTCAGACAGGCGACCTCACCGCGCGACAAGCGCAGATGCGAAACGGCAAAGCGCTCCATCAGCGGCCGCGTGACCTCTGCATGCAGGGAGGGCGCGATCAGAGTAACGAACGCGAGCTCCTCGCTGTCGAACGGCGTCTCCCGCATGAAGGTGACGGCACCGTAGACCACGGAACTGCGCATGACCGGCACGAGCGTTCGATTGTGAACGTTGAAGGTCGATGTCACGCGCTCCAGAAGGGCCGGCCTCGGCGTCTCCGCGAAGACCTCGGCCTCGATCACGACCTTTCCCGAAAGCGCGGCCTCGACGAAGGGATCGATCTCATAGAGCCGCTCGCGCGCATAGGTCTCGACATAGGCCGGCGGCAGATCGGTATCCACGGACACGCCACGTCCGAAATGATACCCCTCCAGGTCGAGCCCGCTGATCACGATATGATCGAACGGCACGGCACGCCTGAGGCGATCGACCACGGGATTCGACGTGAAATAGCGATGCGGAGGAACGGAATTCAAATCGCGCCATTCCGGGCTGAATGGGGAGAGCGATGAGTGCGCCTTGGTGGCCATGACCGGACTCCGAATGCCGACTTACTGTAAGTCTGGTGAGACGGTGTCAAATTTCGCCCGAGTTTACAACCAAAAGATCTATTTTTAGGGGATTTACCGTATAGAGAAAAAAATACCCCGTATTTTCAGGGCATTTTTGTTTTGGGGAGCGGGAATATACAAGATTTCACCTCACAAACCACTACCCTCAGTTGAAGCGCTGAACTTCCATGAAGTTAACGGCTGTACCGCTGAACTTTGCCGTATCGGCAACGGCTGGACGGTTGGTGAAACCGGCGGAGTAGACCGTCGTCGGCGACGCACGTAACGAGCGGGAGACGAAGCGCGGTGCCTTGACCGGCTTCGACAATGTCGCCATGCGGCTGGTCGAAAGCGCCCATTCCGCAATGATCTTCTGCGTCAGCTTCGGCTCCGTCCGCACGGAGGTGCGATGCGCGGCGTCGGCCTGAACCTTTTTCGGACGGGCAGCCTTGGTCGGCACCTCGGCAGGCACATCGAAAGCACTGCCGAACGGGTCACGCGGGGCGGACGACGGAGCCGGCGCGTAGGACGCAAGCTCGACCGGCGGGTTGGCCGGTCGAACCGGCGCCGCAGCGATGCGGGTCGGATCATGGGCCGGAGCGGCCGGCGGCGTCTGCGCCGTGGCCACGGCTTCCGGCCGTGCAGCGGGAATGGTGGCGACGGTCGGGGCCGCAAGGGCAACCTTGGCTCCGGCTTCCGCCGCGGTATCGACCGGGGCCTGTGCGGTCGCGATCACAGCCGGCGCCGTCGTCGTCGGTGCCGGCAGCGGCTGTGCAGCCATGCCGGCCGTTGCGCCGGAAACGTCGGCCTGGGCGACAGCCATCAGGGCAGCTTCACCAGCCGGACGAAGGGCCGGTACGGGCACGAAGCCAAGAGCCTCGGAGTCCTCGGTCATCGCATTCGGGTCGGCACTGGCAAGCAATGCCTCACTACCCTGCGGATCGGTCTGGCGCGCCATCGGCACGGGAACCTTGTAGCTCCGCAGATCGGCAAATTCCTCCGCTGTGGTCGCCAGGCCTGTCGCCGTCGAATCGGGAAGCGCTGCGGCAAGAGCATCCTGCGCGGCATTCCGGGTCGGCGCCACGAGCGCGGTCTGGACGGCTGTGTCGGCTTCCTGGAAAGCGGGGCGAACGAGCGGAACCGGCGCCTTGACGGTCTGTTCGGCCACCACCGGGCCTTCGTCCGCACCCTCTACACCGGCAAGAACCGGCTGCTGAACCGGGGCGGTCGCGGGCTTGGTGGTACGGGGCGCCCGGGCAGGCGCTTCGGCATCGTCGCTCTCAGACCCGCTGGGAGCACCGCTTGCGATCGCCGTTGCATCCTCGTCCTCATCGCCGCCGCCAAACAGCATGGCAAAGAGGTTCTTGCCGCCGCGTTTGGTATCGCGATCGCCGGCACCCTTTGTCCCGCCGCCGGCCACTTCGATAGCACTGGACCCGACACGGCGCTTGTAGTCCGCCACCGCCTGCTCATAGCCGGGAAGCGGCGAGCCGTCGGAGGGAAGGTGCATGGTCTTGCCGTCCGGGAACAGGCGAACCAGTTCGCCGCGGCTCATGCGCGGCCAGGCACGCACGCCGCCGACATCCATATGGACGAAGGGCGAACCGGATGTGGGATAGTAGCCGACGCCGCCGACCTGGAATTTCATGCCGATTTCGCGCAGCGTCTTCAGCTTCACGTCGGGCAGGTAGAAGTCCATCGCCTTGCCGAGCATGTGCTGGCTCTTCTTGGCAACACCCTTAGTGCGCGAGCGCAGCATGCCGTTGGTGGCCGGGGAGCGGTAGGCGGAGACGACGTGGATATAATCGCGCGATCCACTCTTCTGGTAGACTTCCCAGATCAGATCGAGAAGACGCGGATCCATCTTCGTCGGCTCGTTGCGGCGCCAGTCGCGCAGCATGTTGTTGACCTGCTGCAGACCCTTGGGGTCGTAGCGGCCATTGCGTTTGAAGGTGATTTCGGCCTTTTCGCGGGTATGAATGAAAAAGATCTTGAGCGTCCGGGTCTGTCCGGCGGCCTCGACGGCGGGCACCACGCCAGGCGTCACCATGGATGCGGCAATGACCAGCGATCCGAGAAGACGCGGCATGCGGCCGGCCCAACGGCGGCAAAGGTCGCGCACTTTGGCGCCGAAAGGCGTTATCATTCCCGACAAATCCTGCAAACCTTCTTCCCCGTCGACGGACACGCCGCTCCCTGTGGCTATCCAGTTGACTGTCAAATACGGTGACAGCATGGCATTTATGCCACAGTCGTCCCCTATCCTTATAATATAGTGAACGGACCACTAACAAGGTCTAAACGACACTGCATGTTTTCGACGAAAGCGTAAGGCAAGCTTGTCCCAACAGGACGTGAATCATGCGGCTTCCGAGAACGGATCGTCCGGATCGATCCCGTAATCCTTGAGCTTGCGGTAGAGCGTCGAGCGCCCGATACCGAGCTTTCGCGCCACCTGGCTCATCTGCCCGCGATAGAATTTCAGCGCAAACCGGATCAGCTCCTCCTCAACCTCGGCCAACTTTCGCACATTGCCACCGGCATCGACGCTCGGAATGGCCGAATCGGTCACCGTTTCCACCGACCGCATCGCTCTCCGTTCGGATGGCGAGAGAGGCGGTTCGCTCTGTGCCGGGCGGGCATGCGACAGTCCGGCAAAGGACAACGGTTCGTCGGTCGAACCCTCGCTCCGCAACGGCTCGGACGAGAGATGCGGGATCACGCCATGCGCCAGTCTGTCCGGCAGCGTGACGGCCAACTGCGGAAAATCCGTGACGTCGAGTTCGGAACGGTCCGCCATGACGACGGCGCGGTAGATGGCGCTTTCCAGTTCGCGGATATTGCCCGGCCAATCGTAAGCCGTCAGGAGCGCCATGGCGCCATGGCTGACCGTGCGTGTCTTAGCCAGTCGCTGCTCGCTGGAGAAGATCTCCACGAAGTTGCGCACCAGCAACGGAATGTCCTCCTTGCGGCGGCGCAGCGCGGGAATGGCGATGGGGAAGACGTTCAGGCGGTAATAGAGGTCCTCCCGGAACCGGCCTTCGCGGACTTCGGTGATCAGGTCCTTGTTGGTGGCCGAGATCAGCCGCACATCTACCTTCTGCGGCAGGCGCGCGCCGACCGTCTCGATCTCGCCCTGCTGCACGGCGCGCAGTAGCTTGACCTGCACGGCCAGCGGCAGATCGCCGATTTCGTCCAGAAACAGCGTGCCGCCATCCGCTTCCACGAACTTGCCGGCATGCTTTTCGGTCGCACCGGTAAAAGCACCCTTCTCATGACCAAAGAGGATGCTTTCCACAAGATTGGCGGGGATCGCACCGCAATTGACGGTGATGAAGGACTTGCCCGACCGGTCGCTGCCAGACTGGATGGCACGCGCCACCATTTCCTTGCCGACGCCCGATTCACCTTCGAGCACCACCGGTATACTCGACTGGGCGGCGCGCTTGGCCAGATCGAGTACGCGGATCATCGCTTCGCTGGCGGACACCACATCCTCGAAACGCACGACATCGCCACGGCTGCGCCGGCTGGTCGAGCCGCGCACCGGACGACCGGATTGCTTCAACGCATTGCCGATGGCGACAGCCAGGCGCTCCGGCGAGACCGGCTTCACCACGAAATCGAAGGCACCGGCCTGCATGGCGAGCACCACCGTCTCGATGCCGCCCTGCCCGGTCTGCACGATGGCGGGCGTGGTGATATTGCGTTCGGCCAGCGCCGCGAGTACCGCATGGCCATCCATTTCCGGCATCATCAGGTCGAGAAGAATGACATCGATCCGCGCGCCGCGGCGCAGCAGCACATCGAGCCCCGCGCGACCGTTTTCCGCCACATGCGCGATATGGCCGAGCCGGTCGATCATGCCTGTCAGGATCCGCCGCTGGACCGGATCGTCCTCGATCACGAGAATCTGCGCTGCCATGGGACCTCCTGCCTCAACGTCATCGGCGCACAGTCCTGCACGCCACCTTCAGCGTCCATTCCTGGCACAAAGGATTGAACACGGTGTTTGGCGAAAGACTTGCATTTTAACCAACGGGGACGTTAGGTTCCGGCCCCGCGCCAAGCCCGGCCGAGTGCCTTGGCGCGCCGAAGCAAGCGAGTGACCGCAATGACCCTTTCTCCCCGGACGTCGTCTTTTCCCGAGCATGTCATGAGCCCCGCAGATGCCGCGACCGTCGACGCCGCAACGATGGACGCTGCATTGGGCGATCTGCCGCGCTGGAAGCTGGAGGATCTCTTTCCCGCACCGAATTCGCAGGCCTTCCGCGACGACATGGAAAAGGCCGGCGCCGAATGCCTGGCCTTCGAGGCAAAGTGGAAGGGCCGCCTGGCGGACGCGGCCGCGAAGACCGGTGACGAGGGCCTGGGGAAGGCCGTGCAGGAATTCGAAGCGCTGGAAGACCTCATGGGCCGCATCGGCTCCTATGCAGGCCTCACATATTACACCGACACCTCCGACCCCGAAATCGGCAAGTTCTTTGGCGACGTCCAGGCCAAGCTTACGGACGATGCGAGCCATCTCCTGTTCTTCGCCCTGGAAATGAACCGGATCGACGATGCGGTGCTCGATGCGGCGCTCGCGGCCGACGCGCTGGCCGCGCATTACCGGCCCTGGATCGTCGACCTCAGGATGGACAAGCCCTACCAGCTGGACGACCGGCTGGAGCAGCTGTTCCTTGAGAAATCGATGACCGGTGCCGGTGCCTTCAACCGCCTGTTCGACGAGACCATGGCCGCGCTGACCTTCACCGTCGATGGCGCGGTGCTGCCGCTGGAGCGCACACTGAGCCTTTTGCAGGAGCCGGATGCGGAAACGCGCCGCAAAGCCGCGCAGGCGCTGGCCGCGACGTTCAAGGCGAACATCCGCACCTTCGCGCTCATCACCAACACGCTGGCCAAAGATAAAGAGATCTCCGACCGCTGGCGCGGCTTCACCGACATCGCCGACAGCCGGCACCTCGCCAACCGCGTGGAGCGTGCGGTGGTGGACGCGCTGGCGCAGGCCGTGCGCGCGGCCTATCCGCGCCTGTCGCACCGCTACTATGCCATGAAGGCGAAGTGGCTGGGCATGGAGCGGATGAACTTCTGGGACCGCAACGCGCCCCTGCCGGAAACGCCCAACCACCTGATCCCCTGGAACGAGGCGCGCGAGACGGTGCTTTCGGCTTACGGCGCCTTCGATCCGGAAATGGCCGCCATCGCCCGCCGTTTCTTCGACGGCGGCTGGATCGACGCAGCCGTGCGCCCGGGCAAGGCACCGGGCGCCTTCGCGCATCCGACCGTGCCCTCAGCCCACCCCTATGTGCTCGTGAACTACATGGGCAAGCCGCGCGACGTGATGACGCTTGCCCACGAACTCGGCCATGGGGTGCATCAGGTTCTGGCTGGCGGACAGGGCGCGCTGATGGCCTCGACCCCGCTGACGCTCGCAGAAACCGCTTCCGTCTTCGGCGAAATGCTGACCTTCCGCGCCCTGCTGGAGCGTACGACGGACAAGCGCGAGCGCAAGGCGATGCTCGCCCAGAAGGTGGAGGACATGATCAACACGGTCGTGCGCCAGATCGCCTTCTACGACTTCGAGCGCAAGCTGCACACGGCGCGGAAAGACGGCGAACTGACGCCCGAGGCCATCGGCCAGCTCTGGCTGTCAGTGCAGGCGGAAAGTCTCGGCCCGGCCATCGGGATTTCGGAGGGCTACGAGACCTACTGGGCCTATATCCCCCACTTCATCCATTCGCCATTCTACGTCTATGCCTATGCCTTCGGCGATTGCCTGGTGAACTCGCTTTATGCGGTCTACGAGAAGGCCGAAGGTGGGTTCCAGCAGAAGTATTTCGAGATGCTGAAGGCCGGCGGCAGCAAGCATCATAGCGAACTTCTCGCCCCCTTCGGCCTCGACGCCACAGACCCCGCCTTCTGGGAAAAGGGCCTTTCGATGATCGAAGGCCTGATTGACGAGCTGGAAGCACTGGACGCGGCGTGACCCGCGTGAGCGCTGGATTGAAATGACACTCTTCGCCCACCTCCGCCCCTCACCCTAATCCTCTTCCCGCTTGCGGAGAGAGGGGACGTGGCCCACGCATTTTCGAGCGCATAGCGAGCGCGTGCCACATCGTCCTTCTCCCCGCATGCGGCGGAAGGTGGCGGCAGCCGGATTAGGGTCATGCCACAACCCGGAAACCCCGATGCCCACCGACCCGTTCATCCTCTTCAGCGACGACACGACCGGCACGGTGACGCTCTTTGCCGAGCCGCTGGAGATCATCACCGCACGCACGCGCGCCGAGGTCTTCACCGCCTTCGCCCGCATGGAAGCGGTAAAGGCGGCCGGCCACTGGCTGGCGGGGTTCATGGCCTATGAAGCGGGCTATCTTTTCGAGGACCGGCTCGCGCCGCTGGCGCCCGAGAACCGGGAAACGCCGCTCCTCTGCTTCGGCGTCTTCGAGCGTCCGGCGGACGCCGCCCATCCACTTGCGGTGCCGCGCCGCCGGCGCGACAACACGCCGTTTCTCACGTCGCCCCGCGCCGCCTGGGATCTCGCCGCCTATCGCGATCGCTTCGACCGGCTGCACCGGCATTTGCGGCAGGGCGACTGTTATCAGGCAAACCTCACCATGCCGATCACGGCGCGCTGGAACGGCGATCCGCTCGATGCCTTCTGGTCGCTGATCGAGCACCAGCCGGTGCGATACGGCGCGCTTGTCAGCCTTGACGGCCCGATCCTTCTCTCCCGCTCGCCGGAACTGTTCTTCAAGATCGCCGACGGGATGGTCGAGACGCATCCGATGAAGGGAACCGCCCCGCGCGGCGCGTCTCCTGCCGAAGACGAGGCGATCGTCGCCGCCATGCTGGCCGACGGCAAGACCCAGGCGGAAAACCGCATGATCGTCGATCTCCTGCGCAACGACATCTCGCGCATCACGGAGATCGGCACGCTCGATGTGCCCCGCCTGTTCGACATCGAGACCTACCCGACCGTCCACCAGATGGTGAGCCATGTGAAGGCAAGGCTCACCCCCGGCCTCTCCATCGCCGACATCTTCCGGGCGATCTTTCCCTGCGGCTCGGTGACGGGCGCGCCGAAAATCCGGGCGATGGAGATCCTGAGCGAGTTGGAAACCGGCCCGCGCGATGCCTATTGCGGCGCCATCGGCCATATCGCGCCGAACGGCGACATGCGTTTCAGCGTGGCCATCCGCACCCTGTCGCTGTTCGACACCGGCGAAGCGATCTTCCATGTCGGCGGCGGCATCGTCTATGACTCCACCGCCGAGGCCGAATATGCCGAATGCCTGCTGAAGGCCCGCTTTGCGCTGGGCGACGAGGCCCCCGCACTGGGGAATACGCCGTGAGCGACTTCACCCTGATCGAGACGCTGCGATACGAACCGGCTGGGAGCAGCGATATAGGCCTCGACATGGGCTTTGCGCGCCTGCGCCTGCACATGGCCCGCCTCTCCCGCTCCGCCCGGCGCCTCGGTTTCACCCTGCCGAACGACGTGACCTCCCGGCTCGAACACGCCGTTGCGCACGCGACCAGCCCCTCCCGCGTCCGTCTGGAACTGGCGCGCGACGGCCACCTCGATATCGCCGTCGTGCCCTTCACCGCCCAGCCGCCGGGGACCGTCTGGCGCGTCCGCATCGCCGAAACCCGGCTTGCCTCGACCGATTCGCTTCTGCGCTACAAGACGAGCCGGCGGGAAGCCTATGACGCGGCGCGTGGCGAGTGGCCGCCCGGTGAGGCCGACGAGGTGCTGTTGCTCAACGAGCGCGGCGAACCCTGCGAGGGAACCATCACCTCGCTGTTTCTGGACGATGGCACAGGCATTCTCAAAACCCCGCCGATCGCCTGCGGCCTGCTGGCCGGCGTGTTGCGCACCGAGCTGATCTGCGCCCGCCGCGCTCGTGTCGAGCGCCTGACGCTCGATGCCGTGCGCGCGGGCTCGCTGTTCATGGGCAATGCGTTGCGCGGCCTCATTCCCGCCCGGCTGGTCGAGTCCGAACCCTTCCGCACCACGAGAGTTGTCATTTAAGGGAACACCGAAAGAAGCCGGCCCTTTATTGTGACATCGATTTATGATCTAGGGGCGCGCATATTGCCCAGAGTCGACCGAACCCGGATCGGCTTGCCTAAAAAAGAAACGTTCAGGAGAAGACCCTATGGCGGAAGCCTCTCATCCGGTTTACGGCGAAATCACCGGCCCGATCGTCATGATCGGCTTCGGTTCCATCGGTCGCGGCACCCTGCCGCTGATCGAGCGGCATTTCACCTACGACAAGAGCCGGATGGTCGTCATCGACCCGCGTGACGACGCAGCTGACCTGAAGATCCTCAAGAAGCACGGCGTCAAGCACATCAAGGCGGCCGTCACGAAGGACAACTACAAGGAGCTGCTGAAGCCGCTTCTGACGGCTGGCGGCGGCCAGGGCTTCTGCGTCAACCTGTCGGTCGATACCGGCTCGGTCGATCTCGTGAAGCTCTGCCGCAAGCTCGACGTGCTCTACATCGACACGGTCGTCGAGCCCTGGCTCGGCTTCTATTTCGACAAGAGCATGAAGAACTCCGAGCGCACCAACTACGCGCTGCGCGAAACCATGCGCCACGAAAAGAAGAAGAACCCGGGCGGCACCACGGCCGTTTCCACCTGCGGCGCAAACCCGGGCATGGTCTCCTGGTTCGTCAAGCAGGCGCTGGTGAACCTTGCCAACGACCTCGACATCAAGTTCGACGAGCCGGACCAGCACGACCGCGAAGGCTGGGCGAAGCTGATGAAGAAGGTCGGCGTCAAGGGCGTCCACATTGCCGAGCGCGACACGCAGCGTGCGAAGAACCCGAAGCCGCTCAACGTCTTCTGGAACACATGGTCTGTCGAAGGCTTCATCTCGGAAGGTCTGCAGCCGGCCGAACTTGGCTGGGGCACCCATGAAAACTGGATGCCGAAGAACGCCAAGAAGCACAAGAAGGGTTGCCAGGCCGCCATCTATCTGGAGCAGCCCGGCGCCAACACCCGCGTGCGCACGTGGTGCCCGACCCCCGGCCCGCAATACGGCTTCCTTGTGACGCATAACGAGTCAATCTCTATCGCCGACTACTTCACGGTTCGCGACAAGGACGACGAAGTTACCTTCCGCCCAACCTGCCACTATGCCTACCATCCCGCCAACGACGCCGTGCTGTCGCTGCACGAAATGTTCGGCAATGGCGGCACGCCGCAGCCGGTTCTCCACGTTCTCGACGAGAACGAACTGGTGGACGGTGTCGACGAACTCGGCGTCCTGCTCTACGGCCACGACAAGAACGCCTACTGGTACGGTTCGCGCCTGTCGCTGGAAGAAACCCGCCGCATCGCGCCTTATCAGAACGCGACCGGCCTGCAGGTAACCTCGGCCGTTCTCGCCGGCATGGTCTGGGCGCTGGAAAACCCGAAGGCCGGCATCGTGGAAGCCGACGAGATCGACTACAAGCGCTGCCTCGAAGTGCAGACGCCCTATCTCGGCCCCGTCGAAGGACACTACACCGACTGGACCCCGCTCGACGGCCGCCCGGGCCTCTTCCCGGAAGAGATCGACGAGAGCGATGCCTGGCAGTTCAAGAACATCCTGGTTCGCTAGGCCGCGACCAATCGAGACCGGACAAAACCCGGAGCGTCATCGCTCCGGGTTTTTTTCTGCGCAGGTCGAGCTTAACTGTCTCCCGAAAGCCGCGCTTACAGGCCTGCGTCATCCACCGCGGCAACGGCGATGCCCGCGCCGCTTGCAAACAAGAGTCGATCACGTCATGGTTTTTCGACGTTCCGATCGTTCCGAGCACCACGGAGACCCTGCAATGAATCCCAAAGCCATCATGACCGCCCTTGCTGTCGCCGCGTCACTCGCTTCGTGCCAGTCCGCTCCGCGCGAGGTCAGCCAGATGCCGAGAAGCCAGGCCATGCCAGTGGGCGTCGAAGGAACCTGGGCCGATCCGAACGGCATCGTCTCGACCTTCGCAAGCGGCACCTTCTCCACCCGCACGACCGATACGAACCAGATTCTCGCCTCCGGCAGCTATGTCAGCATCACGCCGAAGCTCGTCGAGATCAACATGACCTCGATGGTTCGCAAGACCCAGCAGAAGGTCAACTGCGCCATGGTCACCAATTCTCAGCTCAACTGCACGACCGACACCGGCGCTCAATTCTCGCTGTCGCGCCGCGTGTAAAACCCGACGACCCGGCGGCAAAAATCGCCGGGCACTGCTCTTTCTCCTTGAAGTCGGGACGGCGGGATGAAACGATCCCGTTGTCCGGTGCCGGAATCCCGGCAGCGGGCATGCGTTCGACAAAGAGGAGATCGTGATGATCCGCACCCTGCAGACCGGCCTGATGGCTGCGTCCCTGCTGGCCCTGTCCACAGGTGCCGCTTTTGCCGATTACGAACTGAACATCCTTCATATCAACGACTTCCATTCCCGCATCGAGGCGATCAACAAGTCCGATGCGACCTGCTCCGCAGAAGAGGAAGCCAAGAACGCCTGCTTCGGCGGCGCCGCCCGCCTGCTGACCGCCATCAACACCACGCGCGGCGCGCTGGACGGTGCCGGCAAGAACACGCTGTTGCTGAATGCCGGCGACAATTTCCAGGGCTCCCTGTTCTACACGACCTACAAGGGCGCGACGGAAGCCGAGGTCCTGAACGCCATGAAGTTCGACGCCATGACCGTCGGCAATCATGAATTTGACGACAGCGACGACGTGCTCGCGACCTTCCTCGACAAGGTGCAGTTCCCCGTCGTCACCGCCAATGTCGTGCCGAGCGCTGCCGCCAAGATCGGCGACCGCATCAAGCCCTCCATCGTGATCGAAAAGGGCGGGCAGAAGATCGGCATCGTCGGCGCCGTCACGAATGATACGCCCGATATCGCCAATCCCGGCCCGAACATCACCATCACCGACGATGTCGCCAAGATCACCGAGGCCGTGGCCGCGCTGAAGGCGCAAGGCGTCAACAAGATCATCGCGCTCACCCATGTCGGGTATCCGCGCGACCTTTCGGCCATCGCCAAGATTCCCGATGTCGACGTCGTTGTCGGCGGGCATTCCCACACGCTGCTGTCGAACACGGTCGAGGGTGCCGAAGGGCCTTACCCGACCTGGGTCGACAACCCCGATGGCCACAAGGTGCCGGTCGTGCAGGCCTTCCAGTACTCGCGCTATCTCGGCGACCTGAAGATCGTCTTCGACGATGCGGGCGTGGTGAAGGAAGCGACCGGCGAGCCGATCCTGATCGACAGCAAATTCCAGCCCGACGCCGCGCTCACAGCGCGCATCAACGAACTGAAGGCGCCGATCGAGGCGCTGAAGCAGAAGGTGGTCGGCGAGACCTCCGGACCCATCGAGGGCGACCGGAAGGTTTGCCGCGCCAGGGAATGTAGCATGGGCAACCTGCTGGCCGACGCCCAGCTCGACCGCGTGAAGGATCAGGGCATCACCATCTCGCTGCAAAATGGCGGCGGGCTGCGCGCGCCGATCGATGCCGGTCCGGTGACCATGGGCGAAGTGTTGACCGTGCTCCCGTTCCAGAACACCATCGCCACCTTCCAGCTGACCGGCGCCGATCTCGTGACCGCGCTTGAAAATGCCGTGAGCCAGATCGACGATGGCGGCGGCCGCTTCCTGCAGGTCGCCGGCCTGAAATATGCGTTCGACCGATCGAAGCCCGTCGGCAGCCGCATCAGCGCCGTTGAAGTGAAGGAGGGCGATGCTTTCACGGCGATCGATCCGGCCAAGACCTATGGCGTGGTCACCAACAACTACGTGCGCGGCGGCGGCGACGGCTTCAAGATCTTCGCGACCAACGCCAAGAACGCCTACGACTTCGGCCCCAATCTGGAAGAGGCGGTGGCCGCCTATCTCGGCGCGCACAACCCCTACAAGCCCTACACCGACGGCCGCATCACCGACCTGACGCCGGCAAGCTACGTGCCTCCGGCAAAACAGGCGCCCGCCGCCCCGCCCGCGGCAACGACGACGGCACAGGCACCGGCACAGGCACCGGCAAACCCGCCCGCTGCATCGACACCGGCAGCACCCGCAACGCCTCCGGCTGCCACATCGCCCGAGCCTGCTCCGACAACACCAGCACCAACGCCCGCAGCGCCCGCTACGCCTGAACCTGCGACGCCCGCTGCGCCAGTCGAGCCCGCGCCGGCAGCACCGGCTCCTGCAACACCGGCTCCTGCAACGCCTGCACCAGAGCCAGCATCCGCGGAGCCGGCAACAACTGCACCGCCGGCACCCGCACCGGCAGCCACGGCACCGGCCGAAACACGCCATGTCGTCGTCAAGGGCGATACGCTGTGGGACATCGCCAAATCCGTCTACGGCGATGGCGAAAAGTGGAAGACGATCGCCGGAGCGAACGGCAATCCGGTTCCCGAGCGGCTGCATGTCGGCACGGAACTGACCCTGCCGCCGCGCTGACGGGTTTCTTCGCGGTCTTTTCCTGACGCGCGCGGTCATAGGGGTAGGCCCGCGTGAACCCGTTGGGGCCGCGAAGGCTTTTTCGCCAACCTGCACCGGCGGGAACACAGCCCGGGGAGAACGCCTTTTCGAAAGGCGTCACACCCGGATGGGCGCTATCGGCAGGCAATGAGACAATCGGCCTCATCCTATTGCACCGGCCCGGGGTTCCCCGGGCCGGTTTTTGTTTTACATAAGGCGATGTGAACCGATGCAGCCCGTGTCCGTACCGGACACCGTCTCCATCTCCTGCCTAGGGAACCGCCATGAACATGACCGTCACGCCCCTCCCCGCCGACCACCCCAAGGTGGCCTTTGGAAAAGTCGGCGTCCTCCTGGTCAATCTCGGCACGCCCGATGGAACCGACAAGGTCTCCATGCGGCGCTACCTCAAGCAGTTCCTGAGCGACAAGCGCGTCATCGAATGGTCCCGCGTCTTCTGGTACCCGATCCTCTACGGCATCGTGCTCAACACGCGCCCCGCCAAGGTGGGCAAGGCCTATGAGACGATCTGGAACAAGGATTTGAACGAAAGCTACCTGCGCACGTACACGCGCAGCCAAAGTGAGAAGATGGCGGCAAGTCTTGCCGGCCATGACAATGTCGTGGTCGATTGGGCCATGCGGTACGGCCAGCCCTCGATTCCCTCGCGCATGGAGGCCCTGAAGCAGGCCGGCTGCGAGAAGATCCTGCTCTTCCCGCTCTATCCCCAATACGCCGCCGCCACGACGGCGACCGTCAACGATGAGGCCTTCCGCCGGCTGCTGAAGTCCCGCTGGCAGCCGGCGCTGCGCACAGTGCCGCCCTATCACGACGATCCGGTCTATATCGAAAGTCTTGCGAACTCGATCCAAACGCATCTCGCGACGCTCGACTGGGAGCCGGAAGTGGTCCTTACCTCCTTCCACGGTATTCCCCAGTCCTACTTCAAGAAGGGCGACCCCTATCACTGCCAGTGCTACAAGACGGCGCGTCTGCTGCGCGAGCGGCTCGGCTGGTCCAAGGACAAGCTGCAGGTGACCTTCCAGTCGCGCTTCGGCCCGGAGGAGTGGCTGCAGCCCTATACGGACAAGACCGTGGAGGCGCTCGGGCAGAAGGGCATCAAGCGGATCGCGGTGATGAACCCCGGCTTCGTGTCCGACTGTCTGGAAACGCTTGAGGAAATTGCCGTGGAGGCTGCCGAGACCTTCCACCATGCGGGCGGCGAGAAGTTCACGCATATCCCCTGCCTCAACGACAGCGACGACGGCATGCGCGTCCTCGAACACGTGGTCCGCCGCGAACTCGGCGGCTGGGTGGATGTGACAGCACCGCAGGCCGTTTCGCTGGACCGGGTGCTGGGCGCACCGAGCATCTGATCCCCGCCGTTCCCGCGTCGCGGGAACGGCAAGGTTCCGCATTGCGCCCCGGCATGCTAAGCATGTCGCGCAAAAGTGCGCAGCGGTTTTGCGATAACGACATGCGTAAAAACAAAAGCTTACAGCGTACCGAGCGAATCCGAGGGATCGCGGCACGCTTTAAGCCGGGGTCAATCGCTACACGGAGGAGATGATCTTGGGCGGATTCGACATCGTTGTGGTGGCCTTTGCGGTCCTGGTGATCCTCGTGCTCATCGCCGGCATCAAGACGGTTCCGCAGGGCTATCGCCATACGATCGAACGCTTCGGCCGCTATACGCGCACGCTGGAGCCGGGCCTGAACCTTATCATTCCCTTCATCGACCGCGTTGGCGCACGCATGAACGTGATGGAGCAGGTACTGGACGTGCCGACCCAGGAGGTCATCACCAAGGACAATGCCAGCTGCTCGGCCGATGCCGTCGCCTTCTATCAGGTGCTGAACGCGGCAGAGGCCGCCTATCAGGTCTCCAATCTCCAGAGCGCGATCCTCAACCTCACCATGACCAATATCCGTTCGGTCATGGGCTCGATGGATCTCGACGAGCTTCTCTCCAATCGTGACAAGATCAACGACCAGTTGCTCCGTGTCGTGGACGAGGCTGTCGGCCCCTGGGGCATCAAGGTCACCCGCGTCGAGATCAAGGACATCCAGCCGCCGAAGGATCTGGTGGACGCCATGGCGCGCCAGATGAAGGCCGAGCGCGAAAAGCGCGCCCAGGTGCTGGAGGCCGAGGGCTCGCGCAATGCGCAGATCCTGCGGGCCGAAGGCGCCAAGCAGTCGGCGATCCTTCAGGCCGAAGGCCAGCGCGAGGCTGCATTTCGTGACGCGGAAGCCCGCGAGCGGTTAGCCGAGGCCGAGGCGAAGGCGACGCGCATGGTCTCCGAGGCGATCGCTGCCGGCGACGTGCAGGCCATCAACTACTTCGTCGCCCAGAAATACACCGAAGCCGTCGCCGCGATCGGCACTGCGCCCAATTCGAAGATCGTGCTGATGCCGATGGAAGCCTCAGCCCTCATCGGCTCGCTCGGCGGCATCGGTGCCATCGCCCGCGAAGTCTTCGGCGACGCCGCGACGGCGCCGGAACGTCCGCGCGGCCCGACGCGATCCGTTCCGCCAAGCACACCGAACACCCCCTCGCCCTTCGCCCCGCCGCGGACCGGCGTCTGATGGTCGCGCGCGTCATCGAGGAGCTCGGCCCTTGGGCCTGGTGGGTTCTCGGCCTCGTCCTCCTCGCGGCCGAAATCCTCGTTCCCGGCGTCTTTCTCGTCTGGATCGGCATGGCGGCGATCGTCACCGGAGCGCTGGCGCTGATCTTCTGGAACGCGGACGTCTTCGGCTGGCATGTGCAGCTACCCCTGTTCGCCATCCTCTCCGTCGTCGCCGTGCTCGTCGGCCGCCGCCTGCTGGCGCGCTTCGATCATGCCTCCGACACGCCGATGCTGAACCAGCGCGGCCGCAGCCTGATCGGGCGTACCGCCATTCTCGAGGAACCGATCGCCGAAGGACGCGGCCGCGTTCGTCTCGGCGATACGACATGGCCCGTCAGCGGCCCCGACCTGCCGACCGGCGCGCGCGTCCGCGTCCTGTCCGCAGATGGCCAGCGGCTTCTCGTGGAAGAAGCCCCAGCCGCCTGAGCCGAAAGCTTCAGCGAGGACGCCTTCAGATAAGGATTGGTTAACCACAAGCGTTTACGATTGCGAAACAATTGCTTCGAGCTTGCGGACCCGGCCCATGGCGCCTTCTCACCTCCCGGACACTGATGCGCGTGGCCTCCGGCCCGCTCGTGCTGCCATGGTCCTTTTGCTTCTCTCCGTCTGCCTCACACAGCTTGCTCTGCCCGGCACCGCCCGGGCGCAAGCGGTGGAGGATGACGCAGGCGATACCGACCTTGCAGGACCGCAGGATCCGACCTCGGCAACACTCAGCCCTCAGGCGGCCGGCGCGGCCGCAGCCGCCGTGCCCACGACGGGCGGCATCACGACGGCGGCCAGTGACGCCGATATCACCGGCGCCATCGGCGATGATGCCGTGGTCGATGGCGGGCTGTTGCGCGATCAGGACCTGATCCGGTCCAACTTGCGGGAAAGCAGCGTGGATGGGCTGAAATCGGCACTTGCGGACGATGACGACGTACCCGGCATTCCGCTCGGCACCTTCACCCTCAAGCCCTCGATCGGGCAGACGCTGAACTCGGAAACGACACGCAGCGGCGAAAACCGCGAGCGGCGCACCTACACCGAAACGGGCCTCAAGGGCACGCTGACCTCCGACTGGTCCCGCCACCAACTGAGCATCACCGGCGAGGGCTACTGGCAGCGCAATCTCTCCGGCACCGGCGAAACCAAGCCGCGAGCCGACATCGACGGCGCCTTTCGCCTCGATATCAGCCGCGACACCATCGCCACGCTGCGTGCCGGCTACAGCTTCGACCGCGAGGATGCGACCGACCCGAACGCGATCAACGGCGCAGAAACGCAAGCCGGCGTGAACCAGTATTCTCTTGGTGCGGGAATCGAGCATGATTTCGGCATTCTGCGCGGCTCGGCCAAGGTCGATGTCAACCGCCTGACCTATTCCGATGTCGATCTCTCCGATGGCACCACACTGTCGCAGACGGACCGCAACCGCGATGTCGGCACGCTGACGACACGCATCGGCTATGAACTGTCGCCGGCCCTCATCCCGTTCCTCGAAGCCTCCATCGGCCGTGGCGTCTATGAGCTGCGCTCGGACAGCCTGGGTTACAGCCGATCCTACAAAACCTATTCCGGCCGCGCCGGGGTGGAAGCCGATCTCGGCGAGAAGCTGAAGGGCGAGCTGGCGCTGGGCTACAACACCTACCGCTTCGACGACGCGCGGCTGAAGAACCTGAACGGCGCCACCATCGACGGCCTCATCAACTGGTCGCCGCAACGCGGAACGGATGTCTCGACCGGCCTCTCCACGACGCTGGAGCCCTCCACAACCTCGGGCGAAAGTGGCGCGCTCGCCTATACGCTGTCGAGCCGCGTCACACACGAGCTGCGCTCGGCGCTCGTGGCGCGGCTCTCCAACAGCCTGACATTCCGCAACTATCCCTCCGGCAGCGCCTCGTCGGACACAAAGGTCTGGCTGACCGGCGCCGGCCTGACCTACGACATCAACCGCTATCTCGCTTTGACCGGCGATGTCAGCTATGAGCGGACGACCCCCGATCGCGGCGAAGCGACCTCGGTCGCCCGGATCGGGGTTGGCCTGACGCTACGGCGCTGAGCAAAGGCACCGTCGCGAACATATCGGTCCCGAAACGAAAAAAGCCGCGCTGCAAATGCAACGCGGCTCTCTTGTTCGGTATCGATCGATCAGCGGGCGAGAAGGGCCTTGAGGGGGCCTTCGACCGAGCCGCGGATATCGTCGCGCGACAGCGCAAAAGCGACGTTGGCGAGGATGAAGCCATCCTTGGCGCCGCAATCGTAGGTCTCACCGCGGAAAACGTAACCCGCGAAATCCTGGCTCTTCAGCAGCTTCAGCATGCCGTCGGTCAGCTGGATCTCGTTGCCGGCGCCCCGCTCCTGCGTTTCCAGGATATTGAAGATCTCCGGCTGCAGGATGTAGCGGCCGTTGATGAAATAGTTGGATGGGGCTGTGCCTGCGGCCGGCTTCTCGACCATGGCATTGATGGCAAAGCCCTCGCCGATCGTCTCGCCGACGCCGACGATGCCGTACTTGTGGGCCACTTCCGGCGCACATTCCTCGACGGCGAGCACGTTGCCGCCGCTCTGCTCGTACAGCTCGACCATGCCCTTGAGGCAGCCTTTTTCGCCGCGCATGATCATGTCGGGCAGGAGAACCGCGAAGGGTTCATCACCGACGATATCGCGGGCGCACCACACGGCGTGGCCGAGGCCAAGCGGCGCCTGCTGGCGGGTGAAGCTGGCCATCCCGGCCTTCGGCAGAATGTCGGCGAGCAGCGTCAGTTCGGCGGTCTTGTTGCGCTCGCGCAGCGTCTGCTCAAGCTCTGTCTGAATGTCGAAATAGTCTTCGATGACGCCCTTGCCGCGACCGGTCACGAAGATCAGGTGTTCGATACCGGCTTCGATCGCCTCATCGACGACGTACTGGATGACAGGCTTGTCGACGACCGTCAGCATTTCCTTCGGGACAGCCTTGGTGGCGGGCAGAAAACGCGTGCCGAGGCCGGCAACAGGAAAGACGGCCTTGCGGACCTTACGCTTCTCACTCATCAATATCTCCAGTTCTCAGTCATTCTTAAAAAGGACGGTGGAGATCAACGAGCGCTGATCCACCGTGGCGTGATGTCGTCTTACCGGAAACCGGCTTAAAATGAACGTCGATCCCGATGTTCTCGTTCGTAGCAACTCCGTTTCCACGCAATTGCGACGCACCTCTCCCCCAAGCCCGGCGACGGATGACATGGATCTATCCGACTTCCCCGCAGTTTCCAGAGCGTCCACGTCCCGCCCCCAAAAGTCGGCCCGAAAGGAGTGCCGGGCATGCACCGCCTAGATGCACGACCCCGGGTGAATGCCCGGTGAACATGCAGCATGCGCGTCACAAGAACGTGAACGTATCTAAGGGTAAGAGGCTATTTTTTCCCTAAGGAAGACGCAAGTCCTTCGGCATGGTAAAGAACTTGTTGACCTCATTTCGATACTCTTCCTCAAACCGGCCCTCACAGCAGAGCCGGCACTCGTCGGATCCGTCACCGGCAGCGCAAGATGGGACGGTTCTGGAATGGTACAGTGATGTCTCGCCCGTCGCCCCGACGCGCGAGACCGAGATTACGGAAACGACAGACCGATGAACAGCAACAGTCTGCCCCTTCGCCGCCGCCTCCGCGCCGCCTTTGTTGCCGCCGCCGCGTTCCTCGCCACCACGCCTGCTTTCGCCGATGCCGGCTTCCAGACATGGATCAACGGCTTCTATCCCACGGCCGCCAAAGCGGGCATCTCCGAGAGCACCTATCGCAAGGCCTTTGCCGGCGTGAAGACGCCCGACGAGACCGTGATCGAGAAGGCCAATTACCAGCCGGAATTCAAGCACAAGATCTGGGAATATATCGACAGCCGCGTGAACCCCTACACGCAGAAGGTCGGCCAGGAAATGTCGGTGAAGCACCGCCGCACGCTGGATGCGATCGAGAAGCATTTCGGCGTCGATCGAAACGTGCTGCTCGCCATCTGGTCGATGGAGTCCAACTACGGCGCCGTGCTGGAGAAGGACGATCGGCTGCATTACGTGCCGCGAGCGCTGGCGACCCTTGCCTATGCCGATCCGAAGCGGGCGAAATTCGCCAAGACACAGCTGATCGCCGCGCTGAAGATCCTGCAGTCGGGCGATGTGAGCCCACGCGAACTCAACGGCTCCTGGGCCGGCGCCATGGGCCACACGCAGTTCATTCCCACGAGCTACCTCCTCTACGCGATCGATGCGGACGGCAACGGGCACCGCGATATCTGGAACTCGATCCCCGATGCGCTGGCGACCGCCGCGAACCTTCTGAAGAAGAACGGCTGGCAACCGGGCATGACCTGGGGCTACGAGACGGCGGTGCCCGCCGGCGGCTCCGACCTCCAGGGCCAGACGAAGACGCTGAAGCAGTGGACGGCCCTCGGCTTCACCCGTCCGAACGGCAAGGGATTCCGCGACGGCAGCATTCGCGCCACGCTGAAGATGCCGGGCGGCAGCGGCAGCCCGGGCTTCCTGATGACCAAGAATTTTTCCGTCATCAAGCGCTACAACGCCTCCGACTCCTACGCGCTCGGCGTCGGTCTTCTTGCCGACGAAATTGCCGGCTATGGCGGTATGCAGCAGGCCTGGAGCCGGCCGGACGGCACGCTGGACGTCAAGCAGAAGTTCGAACTGCAGTCGCGCCTCAAGGAACTCGGCTATTACGACGGAGAGGTCGATGGCAATTTCGGCTCCGGCTCGAAAGCTGCGATCCAGGCCTTCCAGAACCGCAAGGGCATGACCCCGGACGGCCAGCCGACGCAGAACCTTCTCCGCGCCCTGCGGGATTGATCGGCGACACCGGGCAACCAGGCCGTTTTCGGGCACAGAATCCGGAACGGGCAAGCCATCGTCCGATGGTCTGGTGGAAATGAAGAGGACCGGGCAGGACGCCCGGCCGGAATGCAGATGTCGATGCCCCGAGCCGAGATGCCCAAAGCGGTGACACCACGCGCTGATCAGAGCAAAGTCTCGCCGCAACCGTCGCGGCGTGCTCGTCTGCGCCGGCTTGCGGCCTTCATTCTCGCCATCGTCATCGCTCTGCCGGCCGTCGCCTTCCTCCCGCCCGTCAGCCGCGCCGAGGCGCAGGAGCGACGCACAATCCTTGATATGTTCTTTGGACGACCGCGCCAGCAGCAGCGCGTCTATGAGGATTATGGCGACGGCGGGAATATCAACCGCGAGGCGCCGCCGCCGGTGCGGCGTCAGCCGAAGCCGCAGCGGGCGAAACCCCGTCCCGCCCCTGTCGAGACGCCGGCACCCGAAATCGTGGCAAAGCAGGCGGATGCCAAGACCGTGCTTGTCGTCGGCGACTTCATCGCCGGCAGCCTCAGTGACGGGCTGCAAACCGCCTTTGCCGACAGCCCGGGCATCGTGGTCGAGAACCGGAGCGAAGGCTCCTCCGGCATGGTGCGCGACGACTATTTCGACTGGCCCAACATGCTCCCCGTCTATGCCGATGACGTGAAGCCGGCCCTCATCGTCGTCAGCTTCGGCGCTAACGACCGACAGCAGATGAAGATCGGTGCGGTGCGGGAAAAATACCGCACGGATGCCTGGATGGCCGAGTACACACAGCGCGTCGCAGCGTTTGCAGCCCTTGCCCGCAGCCGCAACGTGCCGCTTCTCTGGGTCGGCATGCCGTCGTTCCAGTCACCCGCGATGACGGCGGACATGGTGACGTTCAACGGCATCTTCCGCACCGAAGCCGAGAAGGTCGGTGGGCAGTTCATTGATATCTGGGATGGTTTCGTCGATGAGCAGGGCAAGTTCGTGACGACGGGCTCCGACATCAATGGCCAGCAGGTGCGCCTGCGCGGTGCCGACGGCATCAACCTGACGCCGGCCGGCAAACGCAAGCTCGCCTTCTACGTGGAAAAGGACATCCGCCGCCTTCTGGGCGAGACGGCAGCGCCCGGTAGCGACATTCCCGATCCGAGCGACATGAAGGACTTGGTGGTAACGGCCCCGACCAGCGAGACCATCATCAAGACCCAGCCGATCAGCCTTGTCGATCCCGACCTCGACGGCGCGTCCGCCCTGCTGGACGGCGCCAGCCTGCCGGCAAGTACCGGGCGCAGCGCGCGGGACCTGCTGATCGAGAAAGGCGAAGCCCCGCCCGCCCCGTTCGGCCGGGTTGACGATTTTCGGCTTGTGAAGACGGTGCTGGCGCCGCCGGCCGTGACACCGGAGACAGCCTCATCGGCGGCAGGCTCATCTCTAGGCAATGCCGATCCATCACCATCGAAGGCCGCAGCCCCGCCAAAGACCGGAACTGGCCCCCGGCTGGGGGCCGCACCGCCGTGGCAGGTCGTCCCGCTGCGATAGGCTCAGAGCGGGCGCCCTGACTTTTCCAAAGAGTGTTTTAACGCAATTCCGGACGCAAAATGGCTGCGCACTTTTGCTGGAATTTCTCTAGGCGGCCTTGAGCGTGGCGACTGTCTCGAGTGCCGCCTTGGTCGCTGCTTCGCGTGGCTCGGCACCGAGCGCCAGGCCTTCAGCCACGATGACCTCGGGATGGGTCACGCCGATGAAGGCGAGAACCGACCGCAGGTAAGTCTCGGCATGTTCGAAGGGCTGCGACGGCATGCCCGGACCATAGAGGCCACCACGCGCGACCGTCAGGATGACGCGCTTGCCGCCCGCCAGACCCTCCGGACCGGTTTCGGTGTAACGGAACGTCTTGCCGGCCACGCAGATCCGGTCCACCCAGCTTTTCAACTGGCTCGAAATTCCAAAATTGTAGAGCGCCACGCCGATGACGACGATGTCGGCCGCAAGAAACGCGTCCAGCACCTTTCCGCCCAGTGCCAGATCTTCCTGAAGCGCCTGATCGTGCTGCACGTCGTCGCTCTGGCCGGCGAGGTAGCGGCCGGTGAGATGGGCGATCGGCTCGGCGACGAGGTCGTGATAGGTGATTTCGATTGCGGGGTTCTCTGCCGTGAGACGCTCGACCGCAGCCTTGGACAGCGCGCGGCTGACCGAATGGTCGCCAAGAATGCTGGAGTCGAGGTGAAGAAGCTTCATGTGTCTATCCTTTGTGTACCATGTGCAGGTCGTTCGAATGCGGTCCGCATGAAAAGCCGACGCCCCGCTGCGTTACCGGGTGCGTCGCGTTTTTGAGTTACTTTTCCATACCGAGGCACTATGAATGACGTTGAGGAGCGCGCGCAAGGAGGCACATTCATGACACCTACAAATATGGACATGACGCTGGAGACGCTGCACGAAACCCATGACTGCCGTATGGCCAGCGCCCTCCTCTCCCGGATCGGCGACAAATGGTCGGTGCTCGTGGTGATGCTGCTGGCGCCGGAGCCGAAGCGGTTCAACGCGCTGAAGCGCGCGCTCGGGAGCATTTCCCAGCGCATGCTGACGCTGACGCTGCGCAACCTGGAGCGGGACGGGCTGGTGACGCGGACGATCTATCCGACCATTCCGCCGAAGGTGGAATATGCCCTGACCGATCTCGGCCAGTCGCTGCGCGAGCCCGTGCAGGCGCTCGGCAACTGGGCGTTCGAGCATCAGGAGCAGATCGATCAGGCGCGGCTGGCTTACGACCGGCGACAGGCCTGAGGGCCGAGGATGCCCGGCTTTACCGGGCATCCTCCTTCCATGGAGAAGTTTCGCGGGATCAGCGCGGCAGGACGCTGGAGCCCATCAGGGCCTCATCAATCGCGCGTGCGGCCTGTCGGCCTTCGCGGATGGCCCAGACGACCAGCGACTGGCCGCGACGCACGTCGCCGGCAGCCCAGACCTTGTCGACCGATGTGCGATAATCCTTGTCGTCGGCGATGACGTTGCTGGAGCCGCGACGGTCGGTGTTGATGGCGAGCGCGTCGCCGAGCTCTTCCAGAACGCCGGCCTTCAACGGGCCGCTGAAGCCGATGGCAATGAAGGCGAGGTCGGCCTTGATGACGAACTCCGTGCCGGGAACCGGCTTGCGGCGATCGTCGACCTGACAGCACTTCACGCCGGTCAGCACGCCGTCCTCGCCGACGAATTCCAGCGTTGCGACCTGGAACTCGCGCACGGCGCCTTCGGCCTGCGACGAGGAGGTGCGCATCTTCGTGGCCCAGAACGGCCAGACGGCGAGCTTGTCCTCTTTTTCCGGCGGCTGCGGGCGGATGTCGAGCTGCGTCACCTTGACGGCGCCCTGACGGAACGCGGTGCCGACACAGTCCGACGCCGTGTCGCCGCCGCCGACGACGACGATGTGCTTGCCACCGGCAAGGATTGGGTCCGACGGCCAGCCGACGCTGTCGATATTCTCGCGGCCGACCCGACGGTTCTGCTGCACGAGATAGGGCATTGCATCATGCACGCCGGCGAAATCGCCGCCGGGAATGCCGGCGTCGCGCGGTGTCTCGGAGCCGCCGCAATAGAGCACGGCGTCATGCTCTTCGCGCAGGCTTTCCACCGTGCGATCGACACCGATATTGACACCATAATGGAAGGTCACGCCTTCGCCGGTCATCTGCTCGACGCGGCGGTCGATGAAGTTCTTCTCCATCTTGAAGTCCGGAATGCCATAACGCAGCAGGCCGCCGGCCTTGGTCTCCCGCTCGTAGACATGCACGGCATGTCCGGCGCGCGCCAGCTGCTGGGCCGCCGCCATGCCGGCAGGGCCTGAGCCGATGATGCCGATCGACTTGCCGGTCTTCGTCACCGCAGGCTTCGGCACGATGTAGCCCATCTCATAGGCCTTGTCGGCGATCGCCTGCTCGATGGTCTTGATGGTAACAGGGGCATCCTCGAGGTTCAGCGTGCAGGCTTCCTCGCAAGGCGCGGGGCAGATGCGGCCGGTGAACTCGGGAAAGTTGTTGGTCGAATGCAGGTTGCGGATCGCCTCTTCCCAGTTGCCGCTGTAGACGAGGTCGTTCCAGTCGGGGATCTGGTTGTGCACCGGGCAGCCGGTCGGGCCGTGACAGAAGGGAATGCCGCAATCCATGCAGCGTGCCGCCTGCTTCTGTACTTCCGGTTCCGACATCGGAATCGTGAATTCCCGGAAATGGCGGATACGATCGGAGGCCGGCTGATACTTTGCCAGCTGCCGGTCGATTTCCATGAAACCTGTAACCTTGCCCATGACGTAACCCTCAATCGTCGCCGTGGAAGCGCTGATGCCACCCGCTCCGCGTCCACCCGTTTCTGTTCCTGACTGCCGGCAATCCGGCAGGCTTTTTTTCACATTGTCGCCAGAGCGGCGAACACTCAATCGAATTTCGTGACCATAAGACGTTTCATGATCGTCATCTCAAGAACCGGTCCGCGAGCCCTTCGATGAAGGCCTGGCCCGGAAGCCGTTTTCGTTGTGTCGGCAGCGCGGCGATCACCGGCGCATCAAAGGCGCTGCCGCGCGCGCCCTTGCCCATCATGGCAAGCGGCAGCGGGAAGGATTCGATCAGGGGTCTGTCGTCGAAGACCTTTGGCGCCCAGACCTTATCAACGGCGTCGATCACAGCCTGCCAGTTCGTCTTGACCTGCCGGGGCTGGTACCAGATGTCGAGTTCGGAAAGGCCGAGACCGCGATAGAGATCCACGAAACGCAGGTCGATGACGCCGCTCTCGTCGGAGAGATCGATACGACCCAGCCCGGTGCTGCGCGAGCGCGGCGAGAAATAGAGGCAGGGAATGCCGTAGGATTCGGCAAAGACCATGCCATGAAGGCTGGTCGAGACGATCCGCTTGCAGGACAGGATCTCGTCCAGCCGCTCGCGCAGCGCGCCGATCGTCGTCGGCGTGACCGTGTTGATCAGCTTGACGGCTCCCGCATCCGACGGCCCCACATGGTGGCGGCCTTCGGTGTCCTTCGGACGGGCATCGAAGGTGCGCTCGGACAATTCCGCCAGATGCAGGATGACGCCGAGTTCATGCGTCTTTTTGACAGGCGCATCATGGAAATGCGGCAGAAGCCAGAGCGGATCGCCATAGACGGCTGGCCCGTCGCTGCCGAGAACGCGGCGGCTGAACGGTCCGCGTGTCGCGTGAAAGGTGAAGCGCGTATCGACTGGCCGGGTATAGGGTATCTTGTCGTCACCATGCTGGCCGGGATTGAGATTGGGAGACGTGCCCGTTCCCCAGACATGCACATGTCCACCTGCCATCATGTGGCCGATGGTGCCGACGGCCGCAAGACGCGTCTGCCGGCTCTTGCTCGGCGCATGTGTCACCGGCAGTCCCGACATCATCGAAACGATCACCGGCGACAGCGCGTCGCCGAGATTGAGATAATCCTCGCCAGCCGGCGGCGTCACCCAGGAGACCGGGATGGCAGCCTTCGACGCGACGATGTCGAGAAGGTCCTTGGACACGTTACACCATGTTCATTCTAGCGCGGATCGAAATGCGCAACTTCAAGATTTCGCGAGAACGCCCCAGCCGGATCGGGCGCGCCCGTATCGGCTTGGGGACAGGACCCGCAGGAGAGGCCGGAGCGGCACCATCCGCCCGCCTGGGCAAGACAGATCGCTGGAGGCTCAACCGGGGCAACAGTGAACGTCGCCCCGGACGAGATTGCCGATTACTCGGCAGCCTCCGCCATTTTCATCCGCTCCATGTCTTCGAGCGCGCGACGATACTCGACCGGCATGACCTTGCGGAATTTCGGCCGGAAGTCCGCCCAGTTGTCGAGGATATCCTTGGCGCGGGGCGAACCCGTATAGTGGAGATGGTTGGAGATGAGCTGTACCAGCCGCTCCTCGTCATGGCGCGTCATGTCGCCGGAGACGTCCACCATGCCCTTGTGCATGAGGTCGCCGCCGTGATGATGCAGCTTCTCCAGCATGTCATCCTCTTCCGGCACCGGCTGCAGCTCGACCATGGCCATGTTGCAGCGCTGCGGGAAGTCGGCGCTCTCGTCCAGAACATAGGCGACGCCGCCCGACATGCCGGCCGCGAAGTTGCGGCCCGTCTCGCCGAGCACGACCACCACGCCGCCCGTCATATATTCGCAGCCGTGATCGCCCACGCCCTCGACCACCGCGATGGCGCCCGAGTTGCGCACCGCGAAACGTTCGCCGGCCACGCCATTGAAGTAGCACTCGCCCGAGATCGCGCCGTAGAGCACCGTGTTGCCGACGATGATCGATTCCGCGGCCTTGATCTTGGACGCTTCGGACGGACGCACAACGATGCGGCCGCCGGAGAGGCCCTTGCCGACATAGTCGTTGCCGTCACCGATCAGATCGAAGGTGATGCCGCGCGCGAGGAACGCGCCGAACGACTGGCCCGCCGTGCCGCGCAGCGTGACGAAGATCGTATCGTCCTTCAGCCCCTTGTGGCGCCAGCGCTTGGCAACCTCGCCCGAGAGCATCGCACCGGCCGACCGGTCGACGTTCTTGATCGTCGCCTCGATCTTCACGGGCGTCTTGGACTCCAGCGCCGGCATCGCTTCCGCAATCAGCTTGCGGTCGAGGATATCGTGGATCGGGTGGTTCTGCCTCTCCGTCCAGTAGGTCGCAGCCTTCGGCGCATCCACCTTGTAGAAGATGTTGGAGAAATCGAGCCCGTTCGCCTTCCAGTGCGAAATCAGCGTGTCCTTCTCCAGCAGCTCCGAAGCGCCGATGATGTCGTCGAACTTCGATACGCCGAGCGAGGCGAGGATTTCCCGCACCTCTTCGGCCACGAAGAAGAAGTAGTTGACCACATGCTCGGGCGCACCCTTGAAGCGCTTGCGCAGGACGGGATCCTGCGTCGCCACGCCCACCGGACAGGTGTTCAGGTGGCACTTGCGCATCATGATGCAGCCGGCGGCAATCAGCGGCGCGGTGGAGAAGCCGAACTCGTCGGCACCCAGAAGCGCGCCGATGATGACGTCGCGGCCGGTCTTCAGGCCGCCGTCCACCTGCAGGGCGATGCGCGACCGCAGGCCGTTCAGCACCAGCGTCTGGTGCGTCTCGGCAAGGCCGATTTCCCACGGGCTGCCGGCATGCTTGAGCGAGGTCAGCGGCGATGCCCCGGTACCCCCATCATAGCCGGAGACCGTGATATGGTCGGCGCGCGCCTTGGCGACGCCGGCCGCAACCGTGCCGACACCGACTTCCGACACGAGCTTGACAGAAACATTCGCTTCCGGATTGACGTTCTTCAGGTCGTAGATCAGCTGGGCCAGATCTTCGATCGAGTAGATGTCGTGGTGCGGCGGCGGCGAGATGAGACCGACGCCAGGCGTGGAATGCCGGGTCTTGGCAACCGTCGCGTCCACCTTGTGGCCGGGCAGCTGACCGCCTTCGCCGGGCTTTGCACCCTGCGCCACCTTGATCTGCAGCATGTCCGCATTGACCAGATATTCCGTCGTCACGCCGAAGCGCCCCGATGCCACCTGCTTGATGGCGGAACGTTCCGGGTTCGCCGAACCGTCATGAAGCGGGAAATAGCGGTCGCTCTCCTCGCCGCCCTCGCCGGTGTTCGACTTGCCGCCGATCCGGTTCATGGCGATGGCGAGCGTCGTGTGCGCCTCACGCGAGATGGAGCCGAACGACATGGCGCCGGTCGAGAAGCGCTTCACGATCTCGGTCGCCGGCTCGACCTCTTCGATCGAGATCGGCGTGCGGCCGAGACCTTCCGCGCCCTTGATGGTGAAGAGGCCGCGAATGGTGTTCATGCGCAACGCGTCGCCGTTCACCATGTCGGCGAACTCGCGGTAACGGTCCTGCGCATTGCCACGGACCGCATGCTGGAGCGAGGCGATCGAGTCCGGCGACCAGGCATGGCCCTCGCCGCGCATGCGGTAGGCATATTCGCCGCCGACGTCGAGCGTATTGGTCAGCACCGGATCGGGACCGAAGGCCGCCTGGTGACGGTTGAAGGTCTCCTCGGCGATCTCCTTGAGGCCGATGCCTTCGATCTGCGTCGCCGTGCCGAAGAAATAGCGTTCGATCAGCTCGCTCGAGAGACCGACGGCATCGAAGATCTGCCCGCCGCAATAGGACTGGTAGGTCGAGATGCCCATCTTGGACATGACCTTGAGGATCCCCTTCCCCACAGCCTTGATGTAGCGATAGACGATTTCGCTGCTGTCGACTTCCTTGGGGAATTCGCCGCGCTTGTGCATGTCGGTCAGCGTGTCGAAAGCGAGATAGGGGTTGATCGCCTCCGCGCCGTAGCCTGCGAGAAGCGCGAAATGATGGATCTCGCGCGGCTCGCCCGATTCGACCACAAGACCGACCGAGGTGCGGAGCCCCTTGCGGATGAGGTGGTGGTGAACGGCAGCGGTCGCGAGCAGCGCGGGGATCGCGATGCGGTCTGGACCGACCTGACGATCGGAAAGCACGATGATGTTGTAGCCGCCCTTGACGGCGGCTTCTGCCCGCTCGCAGAGCCGGTCGAGAATTTCCGGCATGCCTTCAGCACCGCGCGCGACATCATAGGTGAAGTCGAGCGTCTTGGTGTCGAACCGGTCTTCCGTATGGCCGATGGAGCGGATCTTTTCGAGATCGCCATTGGTCAGGATCGGCTGGCGCACTTCGAGCCGCTTGGCGTGCGATGCGCCGACATGATCGAGGATGTTCGGCCGCGGCCCGATGAAGGAGACGAGGCTCATCACCAGCTCTTCGCGGATCGGGTCGATCGGCGGGTTGGTGACCTGCGCGAAGTTCTGCTTGAAATAGGTGTAGAGCAGCTTCGACTTCGACGACATGGCCGAGATCGGCGTATCCGTCCCCATCGAGCCGATGGCCTCCTGACCCGTCGTCGCCATCGGCGACATCAGGATCTTGGTGTCTTCGAGCGTGTAGCCGAAGGCCTGCTGGCGGTCGAGCAGCGACACGTCGCGGCGCAGCGCGCGCGGCTCCACCGGCTTCAGCTCCTCGAGGATCAGCTGCGTGTTGTCCAGCCACTTGCGATAGGGGTGCTGGCTGGCGAGCGAGGACTTCACCTCCTCGTCGGAGATGATGCGGCCTTCCTCCATGTCGATCAGCAGCATCTTGCCCGGCTGCAGGCGCCACTTCTTGACGATGCTCTCTTCCGGCACCGGCAGCGTGCCGGCTTCGGAGGCGAGGATGACGCGGTCGTCATCGGTGACGAGGTAGCGCGCGGGACGCAGGCCGTTGCGGTCGAGCGTCGCGCCGATCTGGCGGCCGTCGGTGAAACAGACCGCTGCCGGTCCGTCCCACGGCTCCATCAAAGCGGCATGGTACTCGTAGAATGCCTTGCGCTCGGCGCCCATCAGCTGGTTGCCGGCCCAGGCTTCGGGGATCAGCATCATCACCGCATGCGAGAGCGAATAGCCGCCCTGCACGAGGAATTCGAGCGCGTTGTCGAAGCAGGCGGTGTCCGACTGGCCCTCATAGGAGATCGGCCACAGCTTGGAGATGTCGTCGCCGAAGAGCGGCGAGGACACGGACGCCTGACGCGCTGCCATCCAGTTGACGTTGGAGCGCAGCGTGTTGATCTCGCCGTTATGGGCGACCATGCGGTAGGGGTGCGCGAGCTTCCAGGACGGAAAGGTGTTGGTGGAGAAGCGCTGGTGCACGAGCGCGACCGCGCTCTCGAACCGGGGGTCCTCCAGATCCTTGAAATAGGCGGCGACCTGATAGGCGAGGAACATGCCCTTGTAGATGATCGTCTTCGACGATAGCGACACGGGATAGAAGCCGGTTTCCGCACCCTTGTAGGCGTCGTAGATCCGGTTGGAGATCACCTTGCGCAGCGTGAAGAGACGGCGTTCGAATTCGGCGTTCGTCGCGGCATCGCGACCCGCACCAATGAAGATCTGAACGTGGCGCGGCTCGGTCGCGGCGATATGCGGCGCCTTCGACAGCGAGGCATTATCGACAGGCACATCGCGGAAGCCAAGCAGGGACTGCCCCTCTTCAGCAACGACATCGGCGATGACCTGCTTGAAATGCGCGACCTGCGCCTCGTCCTGCGGCATGAACAGGTAGCCGACGGCGTAGTCGCCGGCCCGCGGCAGGATGACGCCCTGCGCCGCCATCTCCTCGCGGAAGAAGCGGTCCGGGATCTGCACCAGAATGCCGGCGCCGTCGCCCATCAGCGGATCGGCACCCACGGCACCGCGATGCGTCAGGTTCTCAAGGATGAACAGGCCGTCGCGCACGATCTGGTGCGACTTGACGCCCTTCATATGAGCGACAAAGCCGACGCCGCAGGCATCGTGCTCGTTGCGCGGGTCGTAGAGGCCCTGCTTTGCCGGCAGGCCACCCTTGTACGTATTTTCCGGAAAGGCTTTCGGGAAAACGGCCGTCGTCGTCGCGGAGACCTCGGCCTCTACGCGATGGGATGCGGCGTCATGTGATGGCGTGATCTGCGTCATCGTCTTCCCTCCAGTTGCGGCCCTTCTCTCTCGGGCCTGCCGTCGTCGGGGCGCACGCGCGGCTTCAACCGCGTTGTGTCGCCCGGTCTATCGTTGCATGATCCTGTGCCGCTCGCAAACGAAGCTTGGCGGTGCCGGGTCAGATGATCCGCGACCATTTGACAGAGAACACCGGCTTCAAGCCAGACACACGAGAGACCTTGTGGTTCGTCGCATGCGCAGGTGCTTCCCTGTTCAGGCCCCGCGCCGCTTGGATGTGCGCTTCAGGCCCTTCGGTCGTCAGACCGAAATAGGACAGCAAGCCTGTCCTATTTCACAGGCTCTATGCCAGAAAGTGCCAGTGACTGCAAGGGAGAAGGGTTAAATAATCGGCGTCATCAATCCGAAAATGTCGGCTGCCCCGACATTGACGAAAGAATATTACGCGGAATGGCCGACACCTTTCCTTTGGTTTCAAAATGGTCTGCGATTGTTCCGATCGTGCAGTGTCAGGATTGGATTGCCGACGCCGTCGGATTATCGTCGCGGTCACGGTTCGCCGCGTGCCTCGCGGCGGGATCCGCCCTCCTCTCTCGACCATCGGAAGCCCCATGATCTTCTCCTCCGACAACTGGGCCGGCGCCCATCCCCTCATTGCGGAAAGCCTGGTCAAGGCAGCGCCGGGCTTTGCCCCGGCCTATGGCACGAGCCCGCTCGACCGCCGGGTGGAGGCGATGCTGGCCGAGGTCTTCGAGCGGGAGGTCGCCGTCTTCTTCGTCGGCACCGGCACGGCGGCAAACTCTTTGGCCTTCGCCAGCGTCACCCGCCCCGGCGGCCATGTGTTCTGCCACCGCGAGGCGCATGTGAATTCCGACGAATGCGGCGCCCCCGAGTTCTTTTCGCTCGGCGCGCGCATGGCGCCGGTCGACGGCGCCTTCGGTAAGATGGAACCGGAGCGGCTGGAGGCCGAGATCAAGCGCTTCCCGCCGGGCTTCGTTCACGCGGGCCAGCCGATGGCTGTGACGCTGACGCAGGCGACGGAGGCCGGCACGGTCTATACGCTCGACGAAATATCGGCGATTTCGCAGATCGCGCAGCGCTATGCCCTGCCGCTGCACATGGATGGCGCGCGCTTTGCCAATGCGCTGGTCGCGCTGGATGCTACGCCCGCAGAGATGACCTGGAAGCGCGGCGTCGATATTCTCTCCTTCGGAGGTACCAAGAACGGCTGCTGGTGCGCCGAAGCCCTGATTCTCTTCGATCCGAAGAAGACCGGCGATATGCCGTATCTCCGCAAGCGCTCGGCCCAGCTCTTCTCCAAGACCCGCTTCGTCTCGGCCCAGCTCGAAGCCTATCTCGACAAGAATCTCTGGCTCGACCTTGCGCGTCACGCCAATGCCATGGCCAAGCGACTGGCCGACGGCATCGCCGACAGCAACAGCGCCCGGCTTGCCTGGCCCTCCAATGCCAACGAGCTTTTCGTGATCCTGAAAACCGCGAATGCAGACGCCCTGAAAGAGAAGGGTGCACTCTTCTACGACTGGCCCGTGCCGCATGCGCTGGCCGGCACGCTCGGTGCGAATGAGGACCTGTACCGTCTGGTCACCAGCTTCGCCACCGAAGCAGCCGATGTCGATGCCTTCCTCGAAGGCTGCCGTAGCGCGTGAGACCACAAACGAAAAACGGCGCCCCTTCCGGGACGCCGTCTCTTGGCATCAAGCGATCGGCTGTCGATCAGTTGACGCTGGCTTCGACCTGGTTCGCCTCGATCTGCTTCGGTGCGCTCTGCGCGGCCGAAATTTCGATGCGGCGCGGCTTGGCTGCTTCCGGGATCTCACGCAGGAGATCGATGTGCAGCAGGCCGTTCTTCAGGGAAGCGGAGCGGATTTCCACATATTCGGCCAGCTGGAAGCGGCGCTCGAACGCGCGCTTGGCAATGCCGCGATACAGGAACTGGTTTTCAGCCGTCTGCTCCTCGCTCTTTTCGCCCTTGACCGTCAGCGTGTGTTCCCGCGCTTCGATCGAAAGTTCGCTTTCGTCGAAACCGGCAACCGCCATGGTGATCCGGTAGGTGTTGTCGCCGGTCCGCTCGATATTATAGGGCGGATAGCTCTGCGACTGGTCCGGCTGGCCGAGGCTGTCCAGCATGGTGAACAGCCGGTCGAAGCCGACGGTGGAGCGGTAGAGGGGAGAAAAATCAACGTGACGCATGGTGTCCTCACTATTCGAGCAACGTGTTGCGATGTCTGGCCCGTCATCCCGTAAGCGGCGATGGCAAGGCCGGTGGTCAGGCCATCTTCGGCGCCTGTGACCATGAGATGGGAATGGCGATTTCGACCGTCAAGAGGTCTTCGAACGACAAAATTACGAGGCATCGACATTTTTCGATTGTCGCTCGAACGAAGCCAAGCCCTTGATTTCTTACATCTGCATATCCATGGCCGCGTGCCGGCATCGACATAAACGCAGGATGAACGGCCGGTTCCGTTTCGGTTCACCTGACCTGCGCTAGAACGGGTTCATCGAGACAGGAACAAGACAGCAGCCGGATCGTCCCTGAAAGGTTGCATTCCCCGTTGTGCTCCTGTTTCGCCCTTCCGGGCCGGAAGCGGTTCCCCGCCGCTCCGGCCCCTTTTTTGGTCGGGCGCAGCGGAGGAAGACAATCCTTTGACCGCCCACCGCGCGAACACTATTCCTTGCCGTCCGGCCGCGGCGTCTGTCGTTCACCCGCCCGAAAGGCTGCGGGTCTAGGATGACGCTTGACGGCACTGCCGCACGACGCCGAGACCGCCGATCGGGAACCCCAGATGCAGACACGCTCCGCTCCGCAAAGACATGACACCGGTAACTCTAGGAACGCTGTCGCCACGATCGCGACGAGGTCCGGGGACGTGCCGCGCGCCGAGGATGAAACGCTTCTAAAGCCGCGCCTGTTTCCAACGCCGGATAATCCGATACCGCCTGCCGCCGCCGATCCGCGTCGCCACACCGTCGGCTTCTTTACCGGCGCCGGTGGACGACGCCTGCGCTATGCCGTGTTTCGCAGCGGCGACACCGCAGCCAAGGGCACTGTCGTTCTTCTCCACGGCCGCAACGAATCCATCGAGAAATATTTCGAGATGATCGGCGATCTGCTCGCGCGCGGCCTCTGGGTCGCAACGTTCGACTGGCGTGGACAGGCCGGGTCGGAGCGTCTGCTGAAGCAGTTGCGCCGGGGCCATGTGCGCCGCTTCTCGGATTATGAAGAAGATCTGTCGATCTTCCTTGAGAAGATCGTGCTGCCGGATACGCGCCTGCCGTTCTTTCTCGTCGCCCACTCCATGGGTGCGCTGGTGGCGCTGGCACAGGCGCCGCGACTGGCAACGCGGATCGACCGCATGGTGCTGAACGCGCCGTTCGTGGCGCTCGGCAACCAGCGCATGAGCCATGGCAAGATCGGCCTGCTCTCGGCCGCCTTCAGCCTGTTCGGCCTTGGCGCCCTGGCCCTCTCGAAGGAGCAGCCCATGCTCTTCCCGCAGAACCTCGTTTCATCGGACCCCGTGCGCTACGCCCGCAACGCCGCAATCGCGCAGGCCCATCCCGAACTGGCGCTAGGAGCCCCGAGCGCGCGCTGGCTGCATGAAACCTTCCGCGCCATCCGCCGCGTCACGCGCCGCGAGCACCTGACGCGCATCACCGTGCCGACGCTGCTGCTCGCCCCCACGCGCGACCGTCTGGTGCCCTATGCCGCCATCGAGGCGCTGGCCCGCAACTTCCGCGCCGCCACGCTCATCCCCATCGATGGCGCCCGCCATGAGGTCTTCCAGGAGGACGACCGCTACCGTGCGCAGGCAATCGCGGCGATCGACGCCTTCATCCCCGGCAGCACCGGCCCCGACGTGACGGAGAGCCTAAGCGGCGACGATATGCTCGTGCTCTGAGCCTCTTTGCGGGTCAGCCCCTGAGGATCGCCAGAGCCTCCGCGTGGAGTGCCGCGCTTCCCGCCGCGATCACCTCCCCGCCCATTTCCGCGCGCCCGCCATTCCAGTCGGTCACGATGCCGCCAGCCTGCTCGATCAGCGGAATGAGGCCGCCGACATCGTAAGGCTTCAGGCCGGCTTCGATGACGAGATCGATATGCCCGGCCGCCAGAAGCGCAAAGGCATAGCAATCGCAGCCGTAGCGGGCGAGACGCACCTTGTCCTGCACCGCCTCGAACTTCGTCTTGATGTCGCCGTGATAGAGCGCCGGCGAGGTCGTGAACATGGTGGCTTCCGACAGGGACGCGCAGTCGCGCGTTGCCAGCGTCCGCTCGCCCTCCGGCCCCCGGTAATGCGTAACGCCGTCCGCCGCGAAGAAGCGCTCGCCGGTAAAGGGCTGGTCCATCAGCCCCATCACGGCCCGGCCCTTGTGGTAAAGGCCGATCAGCGTGCCCCAGACCGGCAGGCCGGAGATGAAGGCGCGCGTGCCGTCGATCGGATCGATGACCCAGACGTAATCGCGATCCGCCCCCACCGTGCCGTATTCCTCCCCAAGGATGCCATGTTCCGGAAAAGCGTCCTCGATCAAGGCCCGGATCGCCCGCTCCGCCGCCTGGTCGCCTTCGGTCACCGGATCGAACCCGCTCTCCAGCTTGTTGGAAACGCCGATGCCCATGCGAAACCGTGGCAACGTCTCCGCCTTGGCTGCATCCGCAAGGCGATCGAAGAACGGGCGGTCCGGCAACATGGCACTCTCCTGGCGATGGACGTGAAGATCGACCCGAAGCCGATCTGTGGATGCTTAGACGAATTTTTTTAAAAGAAAATGCCGAACAAGATTTCAGCAGTTCTCGGGCGATCCGCACAAGTCGTATGCACATTCGCACGCCACGCCGACATTTCCGCTCAATGATTAGGCAAGAGTGAAAATTTACTTGCGAAAGCTAAGACTTAACCCGTCGCCGATTCGCCACACGCGGCAAAGTGGCCTTGACAATTGTGCGCCGCAATATCAAACTCGCCCTACAGTCACTCGTGGCTGTAAATACCCTCCTTGGGTGTTTCCTCCCTAGACTTAGCCGCGCGACAAGCGCGGTTTTTTTTGGCCGGTCGCCTCCACGGCAGAACCGACTGAGCATGTCGGGGGCGCCTATTCCGCGGCGAGCGGCAGGCTCTCGGTCGAGCTTTCCACATGAGCTGCGAATTCCGCGAAGAACGTTCCGAGAATATGCGCCAGCCAATCGAATTCCGGCTTCTTCACGAGCGTCGTCTCGTCCACATAGAGCCCGCGATTGATCTCGATCTGCAGCGCATGCAGGCCTCGCCTCGGACGCCCGTAGTGCTCGGTGATGAACCCGCCAGCATAAGGCTTGTTGCGTGTTACCGTGAAGCCGAGATCCTCCAGCAGCGTCACCGCCATGCGGGACAGATCGGCCGAGGCACTGGTGCCGTAGCGATCGCCGATGATGATATCCGGCCGCATGCTGCTGCCCGCCACGCGGACATTGCCGGGCATGGAATGGCAATCGATCAGGATCGCCCGCCCGAACAGCACATGGGTGCGCGCAATCAGCCGCCGAAGCGTCGCATGATACGGCTTGTAGATCGTCTCGATCCGCTCCAGCGCGTCCTCGACCGGCATGCGGGTGCGGTAGATTTCCATGTTCTCGGCCACGAGGCGCGGCACGGTGCCGAGACCGCCGGCAACCCGCATGGAGCCGATATTGGCATGCGGCGGCAGCGCACCATCGAACATGCGCGGATCGAGCTCGTAAGGTTCGCGATTGACGTCGAGAAAAGCCCTGGGGAAATGCGCGACCAGCATCGGCGCGCCGAGCCCGACCGCACGCCCGAAAAGCTCATCCACATAATGATCCTCGGAGCGCCGAATCGTGCGCGCATCAAGCCGCGACTGCGCCAGAAACGCGTCGCTATAGAGCCTGCCGCTGTGCGGAGAGTTGAAAACAAAGGGAATTCGCTGATGGTCCGGCTCGCGAACGTAAAACAGGTCGTGCTCCCGAACCGTCTCCTCCATCACGATCCTTTTTACCATGTCGTCATCTTGCCGCTTCGTTCATGTTGCCAGTTGGCCGCATCTGTGTCCATAGTCGCCCCTCACGAGGGTTGCGGGCTCGCGTGGTGCCCGGCCCTTGACGGCCGGTCTTCACGGGATATTTACCCCGAAGCGGTTTCATGAGGCGACCGCACCTTCCCGTCATAACAATAAGACCTAGACAGCAACGGCTGGAAATCCATGAGTCCCAAAATTCTCCTCGCAGAAGACGACAACGACATGCGCCGTTTCCTGGTGAAGGCGCTGGAAAAAGCCGGTTACAAGGTCCTTTCCTTCGACAACGGCGCCAGTGCCTACGACCGGCTGCGGGAAGAGCCTTTCTCGCTTCTCCTCACCGACATCGTCATGCCGGAAATGGACGGGATCGAACTCGCGCGCCGCGCGACCGAACTCGACCCTGACCTCAAGGTCATGTTCATCACCGGCTTCGCTGCCGTGGCGCTGAACCCCGACAGCAAGGCCCCGAAGGACGCCAAGGTCCTCTCCAAGCCCTTCCACCTGCGCGACCTGGTCGACGAAGTGAACAAGATGCTCGCCGCCTGACAAGGCGCCGACACAAGCCCCCGCACCGGCCCGCCTCTTTTGTCAAAAAAGCATCATGATGCCAGTTGACGCTCAAAAAGGTTTGTGGTCTATGCGCGGCACGGATGGGCGTGTAGCTCAGCGGGAGAGCACTACGTTGACATCGTAGGGGTCACAGGTTCAATCCCTGTCACGCCCACCATCCCATTCAAAAGCCCTGTTTCGACAGGGCTTTTTTTGTTTTGGACGTTTCCTTGTTCTTCGCGCTTTCATGACAATGCCAACGCAGAATCAGGGCCTAACTGATCAAAAACAGCGCTATGAAAGTCTATCGACGGCCGATGCGGCCTTCGCCATGCCGCGCTTTACATCCGCCTGCTCGGGTGCATCGATCCGTCGGTAGCGCGCTTCGATGAAGCTGTAGAGACCGAAAGCCACCAGACCCGCAGCGGCGAGAGCGTAGAGATAGGTTCCCGAGGGCAGGTTGCGCACCCAGTCCAGCGCCTCGGGCACACTTCCTGCTTGCCCTGAGTCCACCACCATGGCTGCGAACACGAAGAACCCGCCGGTGATCGAGAGCACGAGGCCGCGCGCGACGAGACCGAAAACGGAAACGCCGCCGAGGAGATCGCTTCTGCCGGACGGCAGTTGGAGGCGCTCCCGATATTTCCCCGAGATCCCGCGCCATGCCTGAACGGCGCCGGCGGCAATGACGATCAGACCCAAGGCGCCGACGAGGAATCGGCCGAACGGTTGCTGCATCAGCCAAGCTGCCGGACCGCCTTCGCCATTCGAAGATCCGCCGGACGCCATGACCAGCCGTGCTGCGGCAAGCGCCAGGGTGCCGTTGATGATACCGCTTGCAAGGTTCCCCCCGCGCGCCAGATAGCCCTTCAGGCTGCTGTCCTGATTGTCCGCATTGAGCAGCGCCTGCGCCAGCCGCCAGAGGACGTGCCCGATGAGGCCGATGGCGACGGTTCCCAGCAGGAAGCGCCCGAACGGCTGACCGAGCAGATTGGACAGGGCACCATGGGTGCTCGCCTCCTCACCGGCAGACGAGCCAAGAAGGGCGATCAAGCCGAGCGTTATGTAGACAACGCCACGGGCGGCATATCCCCACCGGGCGAGAAACTCGAATTTGTTGGCCATATTCCCCTCGATCATCATTGCGAACGTGCAGGACAGGGGACACGGCCCGCGCGGCCTGCGCCTCGAAGGGAGACATTGATCGCTCGCTCGGATTTTCAATGACGGAAGCCGTGTCGCGACCATCGGCACAACAACTGTTCCACGCCTAGAAAATGCAGCGCCTCCCGGAAGACCTCCAAACGCATGCGCTTCGCATCACGGCCGACGGCTGATCGACAGGGTAGGTCAGCGAGGATCGTCGCTCGCGTGGCGGGATGCGAATGCACCCTGCGCGGCGCGAGGTCACATCTGAAGGATTGTCCCATGATCTCCCTGTCCCGAACGGCGCTTTCCCTTTTCACGGCTGCCGGATGCGCACTTCTCTGCACAACCGCCTTTGCCGCCGGCACGATCACGGTCGTGGAAACAGGTGAAGGCGGCAGCGCGATGGGCTTGAGCCTGGAGCCTGCGACCGTCAAAGCCGGTCCCGCTGTCTTCAGCGTCCACAATGCCGCCGTCGGCGAGGAGCACGAGATGATCGTCGTGCGGCTGAAATCTGCCGACCAGAAAATTCCGCTGGAGGTGACCCGGCACCGGGTCGATGAAAGCCAGCTGAAAAGCCTCGGCGAGGTGGAAGACCTGAAGCCGGGTGCCGATGGTCAATTGAAGACGCACCTGAAGGCAGGAACCTATCTGGTGTTCTGCAACATCAAGGGCCACTACGAGGCGGGAATGCAGGCCAAGCTGACGGTGACGCCGTAAGACGGCGTTGCATGCCCGTCTTCGCCTTCTCCAATCGTTGACGGAACGGCGCAGTGGATATTGGTTCGCTGCGCCGCAGCTCAGCTTGCCGAATGGATGGGTTTCGAAGCGACGGATGATGGCCGCCGCCCGTTCGCCGGACGTCTCGCGAGGATTGGGAACGATCCGGACACGCAGACGTTGTCCAGCATGAACACCAGACCCGAGAGGCTTGCCGCATGACGACCCTCCCCGACGATCTCGAAACAGCCCTTGCCGCCCACGCCCGTCAGCAGAACATCTCGCGTGACGAAGCTGTCCGTAGGATCCTTCGGGAATGGATGCGGACGCACGGTTTTCTGGCGGATGAGGAGGAAGGCGAGAACGCGCCTTCGCCGGTTCCGGGAAAGCCGGATCCTGAATTCGTACAATATCCGGGCTATTTCAAAGGAGAAGGCAGTCTCTGAGAGGCTTAAGTCCAAAAAAATCGCCTCTACATCTCTGTAAAGGCGATCTTCGTATATCATACACGCGGCTCGGTGTCAGGCGATCCCGGCAGGATCTCCAATCGGCAGCAAAGCCGGATCATTCGGGTTCTTCGTATCGCCCGGGGCAATCACGGGTGGTACCGGTGACGGGTCCTGTCCGCGATCGGGGACACCCGGCGTTGAGGTAGGGCCACGCGGCGTATCGGTTTCGGGCGTCGGAAGTGGGTCACGATTTGGCATGATCTCATCCTTTTCCATTACGTTCGCGAGGTAAACGGCCCGGTCTGGTGATGGTTCCGAAGGTTTATGAACCGCTGATCCTGAGGGCTGCATGCAGCGGCAAGTGATCGGACGCGATCCGCGAAAGCGGCGTGCACACGGGGCCTGCTGTGATCGTCTCTATGCCTTCGGAGACGAAGATATGGTCGAGACGCAGGAGCGGAAAGCGCGAGGGGAAGGTGGGCGCCATCCTCGTACCGGCGGCACGCCCGGGGCTAATGCCGACGCTGACGGGCGGAAGCCGGCGCTTGAGAAGGCCATAGGCGACCGATGAGGGGATTGCGTTGAAATCTCCGGTCAGAATGATGGGCTGGTCCCGGCAGGCGTCGTTGCCGATCCACCCATCTCCGAGAAGTGTTTCCGCCTGCTGCCGTCTTTCTCCGCGCCTTAGGCCGAAATGCGTATTGAAGATCTGCACGGGCCGCCCATCGACCATGACCTCCACCCAGAGCGCGCCGCGCGTCTCGCCGACGGACGGGATGGGTCCGGCCTTGATCAGGCGCGAAGGGAGCGCCGTCAGGATGGCATCGCCATACTGCTCCTCGCGAACATGCAGCGCGGGATGGAAATGCGACGTCATCTTGAGCAGATTGGCGATCCGCGCCGCCTGGTCGATACCGCCGGTGCGGGCGCGGCCGACATCGAGTTCCTGCAGCGCGATGACGTCGGGGCTCGCCGCCGCAATGACCTCCGCGACGCGCTCCGGGTCCATCCGCCGGTCGGTGCCGATGCAGCTGTGAACATTGTAGGTGAGGATGGAAAGGACGCCGGCGGCGCGAGGCAGCGTTGCGTAAGAACGGTCGAGCGAAGGCAGCGAATCGTGATCAGGCATGCCGAGGGAACCCGGAGCGGGGCCAATTCGTTCCGTGCAACAATGCAGTCGCGAATGCGTGCTGCGTTGCGGTGTCGGAGATCGCCTACACGCCGCTTCATCAGCCCGTATTTCAAGAGAGCGACCACAGAATGAGCCTTCGCATAATCTTCCGCGTGGTTGCCGTGGCGGCCGTCCTCTTCGCCCTCTACCTGCTCTTCCAGACCTTGCGGCAGTATACGCTGGACGAGATTCTGACCGCGCTGCGGGCCATACCGGTCTCGCATCTGCTTCTCGGCCTGGCCTTTGCCGCCGCTTCCTATGCGTGCCTCTCCTGCTTCGATGCGCTGGGCGTTCGTTACACGGGCAAGCGCCTGCCGATCCACAAGACGGCGCTGGCCTCCTTTGTCAGCCTGTCCATCGGCCATAATGTCGGCGTCGCCGCGCTCAGCAGCGGTGCCGTCCGGTATCGCTATTATGCGCGCTGGGGCCTGACGACCGAGGATGTGGCGAAGATCGTGCTTTTCTGCGGTGTCACCGTGGCGCTGGGGCTCATGACTCTCGGTGGCGCCAGCCTACTGCTGCGCCCGCAGGATGCAGCCGACATGACCGGGCTCAGCCGCAGCGCCGTCTTTGCCATCGGCATCGCCTCATTGATCGCCCCTGTCATCTACCTCGTTCTGTCCGCCGTCGTGCGAAAGCCGCTGACGGTCAGGGATTGGAGCTTCGACCTGCCGAAGCTACCTATCGCCGCGGCACAGATCGTCGTGGGAACGCTTAACTTCGCCTTCGTGGCGGCAAGCCTGCACCAGATGCTTTCGGCATTCGCCGAGGCTGGCTATCTCAAGGTCGCCTCCGTCTCGATCATCGCCAATGTCGCCGCGATCATCAGCCATGTCCCCGGCGGCATCGGCGTTCTCGAAGCGACGGTCGCGCATATCTTGCCGGGCGCGGAGTCGGTTGCCGCCGTCATCGCCTTCCGGGTGATTTACTACTTCATCCCGCTCGCAATCGGTCTTCCCACCCTTCTAATCAGCGAGATCGTGATGAAGGACAAGACCTTGAAAGCACCGGCAAGCAAGAGCGATGAGCCGCAAGGTCGGCATGCGGGATCGCCGGCCTGAGAGGGACGTAAAGCGCCGAACGACCTGTTACGAGGCACTGCCGAAAATGCGGCTGGCGATCGCGCCAGCGCGGCGGCGCAGCGTATCGATCGGATGGATCGGCCCGGCGGGATCGATAACATCGGTGCCGGGCAATGGGTCTTCCTCGCCTTCTGCCAGATCGATATCGAAGTGGCGCAGGCCGCGGCCTCTGGTGTTCAGAGATTCCACGCCGTCATGCAGCGATTTCAGCCGGAAGATTGCTTGCCGCACCGCGTCTGGCGTCGAGTCGAGGTGCTCGGCCAGCATTCGACAGCGCACATCGGCGATGGCAGCGCGCTGATCATCGTTAACGGCTTCGATCGCCATGTCGGCTTCCGTGTCCATGCCTTCGGAACGATTGTTGAGATTCGAGGATCCCAGCCGCAGAAAGCGGTCGTCGATGATGACGAGCTTGGAATGCACCAGCACCTCCTGCTGCCCATCCTCATCGTCGCAGGGTACGACGGCATACATCACGCGCAGCCGGTCATGCGGATCATTGCGCTTCAGCCGGCGGATCAGGCGATCGCGATTGGTGCCCATCATCACCTTCTCGATAAAGCCGTGCGAGATGCGCGTGACGACAATCAGCACTTCCGGTCCATCCGGTCGAGACAGCCGCTCGATGAGAATATCGGCGATGCCGAAGGCGGCGAGATACTGCGCCTCGATATAGACGGTTCGCTGCGCCGATTTCAGCGCATCCGTGAGCATGTGGATGGACTCGTGGATGCCGTCATGGCCGATTGTCGCCGGCGTGGTGCGGGCGATCGCGACCGGGCACCCGGTCAAGGCCGGCACGAGGCTATCGGGCCATGCAGTGGCAGCGCCTTCGACGGGCGCGATCGTCTCCTCCATGGCAGACAGCCAGCGCTCGCGGCAGATATCGCCGAGCATGCGCGCCGCAGGGCCGGATACGGCGGCCTGCATGTCGTGCACCGGCTCGTAGGCCTCGCCGTCCGGCGTCACGCGCAGGGGGTTGCCCGGTCTGTGGTCGCTGTCATCCCAGCGGCGGGCGGTCAGATCAATGCCGCCAATGAAGCCGGCCGTGTCGTCGATGCAGACAATCTTCTGGTGATGCGAACCACGCAGCGGGTGATGCGTATCGAAATTCAGGTGAATGCGCGGATGGCTCGCCCAGCCCTTCTTGCGGAAGAGCTTCAGCGACTTACCGGAATAGATCGGCCCCATGGCCCAGACGAGGATGTGGATCTCAAGCTCCGGCTTCGCTTCGACCAGCGTGAGAAGCAGGTTTCCGAGCGTGGGACTGTCCGAATTTTCGGGCGTCAGGCGGATGTCGGGGTTGAAATCCCAGCCGATGATCCAGATGCGCCGGGAAGCCAGCCGCAGCGCCTGATCGAGCGTCTGGAAGTACGCCTTGCCATCAATCATGAAGGCGATCTTGTCTGCCATTTCCCGACGCCAGGCATTTTCGCCGATCCGGATGATAGCAGTCTCACCGCTGCCTGAAGAATCCTCGCCGAGATGATCGCCGTCATTCTCCTGGCCGACATGATACACGTGCACTTCCCCCGACCGTTATGCCACGGCCAAACTTCGTGGCGATTGAAAACGCCACGAGGGTTAGAAAGTTCCATGAGATGTGATCGGAGGCGGCAACTATTCCGTGATCAGGAGAATGTAAGGTGCTCCGGAGATATTGCGCATATGCAGGGTCCGGCCCGCATCGACAGTTCCGCTCTGCAGGACGTTGCGGTACGAGCGGTCGGCCAGATCTTCCGGCAGAGAGACCTCGATCGCGTCGAAGGCACGCTCCAGATCGCCCTTCTCCAGCAATGCCAGCACCTTACAGGGGGCAATGACGATCGCGGCCGCATCGCCCAGCCGGCGGGCATAGGCAACGACGCTGTCGGACCCCTCCCCTGAGACCTCAAGTGCGCAATAGTCGCCATCCTCAAACAGCGCTGGCGAGGCACGCCGCTCTGCAATCAGCCGAGCGGTGAGAGCGATCTTCGCCTGTCCTGAAGCAAGAGCTGTGCTGTCGAACGGAAAGCCATCTGCCGATTCGAGCAGAGAGGCCATGGCCGGATAATCCGGCATGCGGCGATTGTCGGGATCAACCAGACTGAAATCGGCACGTTCCGACCCCTGATAGACATCCGGCACGCCCGGTGCCGTCATCTTCACCAGTGTCTGGGTCAGGCCATTGACAAGGCCAGCTTCAGCGAACGGCTGCACCGTTTTGAGGAAATCGCTGAGGAACATCTTGTTATCCGGCGAAAGAAGCCCGGCAGCAAAGGCCTGCACGGCTCGCTCATAGTCCTCGTCCACCTCGGACCAGTCGCTACGCTCCTTCGCCTCGCGCATCATCTTTTCCACATAGGCGGAGAAGCGCTCCTGGAACGCTTCGAGGACTTCGGCGTCCGGCGTCGCTGACGTATCTTCCCAGGCACCGGCAAGTGCCTGATAGAGCGCCCATTCCACCGCGGGCTCCGGCGCCGGGCCGTCCGCCAGTGTCTGGATAAGACCGGCATTCATATCGTGCCACCGGGCAACGGCTCTGGCCCAGACATCCGGTGCCTCGCTGATGGCGTAAAGCCGGGCGCGCGCATCCTCGCCGCGCTTGGTGTCGTGGGTCGATGTGGTGGTGATCGCGTGCGGCTGTTCCGCCGCCCGACGCCGCATGGCGGCATGGAAATGCGCGACCGACATCTGCTCTTCCGCCGGATTGCCGCCGACCTCGTTGAGAGCGAGAAGACGGTGATAGCGGTAGAAGGCGGTGTCCTCCATCGCCTTCGCCATGATCGGCCCGGTCACCTGCTGGAACCGGCTGCGGAACTCGAAGGCGTCGCCCTTCGCCGCACCCGAGAGCACGGCAACGATGGCGTCGAGCGCTTCGCGGCTGTTGCCGGACAGCGTGTGCGCCGCCTCTTCCGCCGCACCGTGGAGGATCTTGCGATCGTCCTCGCCCAGCGCATCGCGCGTGCCATAGGTCCTGTACACCGGAAATGCTTTGATCAGGGCCTTCAGCGCCTGCTCCAGCGCCTTGGCATCGTTTCCCTCACCCACAGACGAACCGGCCAGCGCCACGAGCCGCTTGATCTCGCCTTCGAAATTGCGATCCAGCATCAGCTGCTTGGCGTCCGTCAGGACGGACGCATAATCCTCGCCCCCGGCAAAGTCGGCATAGGCCTCATCCAGCGTCTTTGCCTGAGCCGAATCCACGAACAGGTGCGCGAGAGCCGCGATGAACTCGTAGCCAGTTGTTCCCGCGATAGGCCAGCTTGCGGGTACGCGCTCGTCTTCCTCGATGATCTTCTCGACCACAAGATAGACGTCGGGGCCAACCGCGTCACGCAGCGTCTTCAGATACCCCTCGGGATCGGCGAGACCATCGACGTGATCGATGCGCAACCCATCGACCGTTCCGTCCTTGACGAGTTCCAGAACGAGACGGTGTGCCGCATCGAAAATATCCGGCGCCTCGACACGAAGACCGGCAAGGCCTGCTACCTCGAAGAACCTGCGATAGCTGAGATCGCTCGCCGCCGTCTTCCAGTGTACGAGCCGGAAAGCCTGCGCCTCATGCGCAGCCTTCACCCGCTCCACCGGCAGGCCGGCAAGGAAGGACGACAGCGCCTTTCGGTCACTCTCCGAACTGCCCGTCATCAGCGTCTGCATCGTGTGGTGGAAGGCCTCGTCTTCTTGCGCGGTAGCGGAGGCAGCCAGAGCCGATATCTTCGCGCCGAGCGTGCCCGGCGCGCCGTCGAGCACAGCACTATAGCTCGACGGGTGCAGCGGAATATTGCTCTCGTAATAGCCGAGTGCCAAATTGCCAGCGACCTCGTCCAGCCGGATTTCGACATCCGCGTCATCCAGCGCTTCGTCAAAGCTTTTGCCCAATTCGGCAATGGTTAGCGGACGAGACCAGTCGATGTCATAGTAATGCGCATAGGGGCTCTGCTCCCCCCACTCGACCACGCTCCGCCACCAGCGGTTTTCAAGCGACGCCGCCATATGGTTCGGCACGATATCGAGGATCAGGCCGATATCGGCAGCCTTTAGCGCCGCCGAAAGCCGGTCGAAGCCCTCGCGTCCGCCGAGCGCCGCGTCGAACGCATTGGCATCTGTGACGTCATAGCCATGGGTCGATCCCTCCGTCGCTGCGAAGATCGGGGACGCATAGAGATGGCTGATGCCGAGCGCCTTCCAGTGGTCGATCAGCGTGATGGCCTTGTCGAAGGTCATGCCGTTGCGGAACTGGAGCCGATAGGTGGCGATCGGGACTGACATCGTGGAGGACCTGCCTTCTGGAGAGGAGCGGACGAAACGGCGCGGGGACCCGGGATGAGGTGACGGACTGTCACGCGGGCGCTGCATCAACAGGCATCCCTGCCTGTTGGTTCCCGCCACACGTGCTGCATGAGCAAACTCTTTTGCAGATGCGAAGAACTTGGTCGCTCAAAAACCGGATCGCACCGTACCGGATTGCCGTATGAAGACCGTGACGCGACGCCCGTTTTGCGCTAGAGACCCCGAAACTGTCGTCGGACGTCGCGCCCAAGCCAAAACCCGGCCCCGCCCGAGCCTCATAAACGCTTCGAGGAAACGCCATGCCAGCCTATCGCTCCAGAACCACCACCCACGGCCGCAACATGGCCGGTGCCCGCGGCCTGTGGCGCGCCACCGGCATGAAGGACGGCGACTTCGGCAAGCCGATCATCGCCGTGGTCAATTCCTTCACCCAGTTCGTGCCGGGCCACGTGCACCTGAAGGACCTCGGCCAGCTGGTCGCCCGCGAGATCGAGGCATCCGGCGGCGTCGCCAAGGAATTCAACACCATCGCGGTCGATGACGGTATCGCCATGGGCCATGACGGCATGCTCTACTCGCTGCCCTCGCGCGAGATCATCGCCGACTCGGTCGAATACATGGTCAACGCCCATTGCGCCGACGCCATGGTCTGCATTTCCAACTGCGACAAGATCACGCCCGGCATGCTGATGGCCTCGCTGCGCCTCAACATCCCCACCATCTTCGTCTCCGGCGGCCCGATGGAAGCCGGCAAGGTTCTCCTGTCCGACGGCAAGATCCATGCGCTCGACCTGGTGGACGCCATGGTGGCTGCGGCCGACGACAAGATGTCGGACGAGGACGTCCAGACCATCGAGCGCTCCGCCTGCCCGACCTGCGGCTCCTGCTCCGGCATGTTCACGGCCAATTCCATGAACTGTCTGACGGAAGCCCTCGGCCTCTCCCTGCCCGGCAACGGCTCGACGCTCGCCACGCATTCGGATCGCGAAAAGCTGTTTCTGGAAGCCGGCCGCACCATCGTCGGCCTGACCAAGCGCTACTACGAGCAGGACGACGAAACCGCCCTGCCGCGCACGATCGCCTCCAAGGGCGCCTTCGAGAACGCCATGGCACTCGACATCGCCATGGGGGGCTCCACCAACACCGTCCTTCACATTCTTGCGGCCGCCCATGAAGGCGAGATCGACTTCAACCTCGACGATATCGACCGCCTGTCGCGCAAGGTACCCTGCCTCTCCAAGGTGGCGCCGGCCAAGGCCGACGTTCACATGGAAGACGTGCACCGCGCTGGCGGCATCATGGCCATCCTCGGCGAACTCAACCGCGCCGGTCTCATCAATGCCGATCTGCCGACGGTCCATGCAAAGACGCTCGGCGACGCGCTGTCGCAATGGGATATCGCCGTTACCGACAATCCGGCCGCTCTCGAACTCTTCTCGGCCGCGCCCGGCGGCGTGCCGACGCAGGTCGCCTTCAGCCAGAGCGCCCGATGGAAGGAACTCGATTTCGACCGTGAAAGGGGCGTCATCCGCGATGCCCAGCACCCCTTCTCCAAGGATGGCGGCCTTGCCGTGCTCAAGGGCAACATCGCGCTCGACGGCTGCATCGTGAAGACGGCCGGCGTGGACGAGTCGATCCTGAAATTCTCCGGCCCGGCCCGCGTCTTCGAAAGCCAGGACGCCTCCGTCAAGGCGATCCTGTCCAATCAGGTCGTGGCCGGCGACGTCGTCGTCATCCGCTACGAAGGCCCCAAGGGCGGCCCCGGCATGCAGGAAATGCTCTATCCCACCAGCTACCTGAAGTCGAAAGGCCTCGGCAAAGCATGCGCGCTCATCACCGATGGCCGCTTCTCGGGCGGCACGTCGGGCCTCTCCATAGGCCATGTCTCGCCGGAAGCGGCGAATGGCGGCATGATCGGGCTGGTGCGCGAAGGCGACATGATCGACATCGACATTCCCAACCGCACGATTTCGCTGCGCGTGTCGGAAGACGAACTGGCACTGCGCCGCACCGAGCAGGACGCTAATGGCTGGAAGCCGACCGAGCAGCGCAAGCGCAAGGTGACGACGGCCCTGAAGGCCTATGCCGCCTTCGCAACGTCCGCCGACAAGGGCGCCGTGCGCATCCTGCCGGAATAACCGGCACAGCCGGGCCTGCAACGCACCGCAGGCCCGGATCCCTCTTCGGGGACATCCTGTTCGCCCGCCATGCGGGCAGATCCTATATGAAATTCACAGCTTACAAACCGGTGGACAGAGCCGCCTCGGCGGATGGCCCATGCGCCAGCGCGATGACAGGCTCATAGCCGACCTGCCGATTTTTCAGCCTTGCTTTATTTCGTTGCATTGCACACAGTCCCTCCGTGATGGCCACCATCCGTCATCGAGGGGACCGCATGTCGATTAAAGCCAGCATCTACCATCTGACGCATTATACCTATGACCGGCCAGTCCGCCTCGGCCCGCAAGTGATCCGGCTCAAGCCGGCCCCGCATTCCAAGACGAAGGTGCTCAGCCACTCCCTGAAAGTGACGCCCGCCAATCACTTCGTGACGCTGCAGCAGGATCCCTATGGCAGCTATCTCGCGCGCTACGTCTTTCCCGACCCGGTGACCGAATTCAAGATTGAGGTCGATCTCGTCGCCGATATGACGGTCTACAATCCGTTCGACTTCTTCGTGGAAGAGAGCGCCGAGACCTGGCCGTTCGAGTATCCCGAGGACATTCGCGAAGACCTTGCCATCTATAGCCAGCCCGAGCCGGCCGGCCCGGCCTTGCAGGCCTATCTCGACGGCCTCGACCGGACGCCGATGAACACGGTGGATTTCGTCGTCGGCATCAACATGCGCCTGCAACAGGCCGTCAACTACGTCATCCGCATGGAGCCCGGCGTGCAGACGCCCGAGGAAACGCTGACCAAGGCGCTCGGCTCGTGTCGCGACTCCAGCTGGCTTCTCGTCCAGATCCTGCGCCATCTCGGTCTCGCCGCCCGCTTCGTATCCGGCTACCTCATCCAGCTCGCCCCGGACCTGAAGGCCCTCGACGGACCGTCCGGCACCGAGGTCGATTTCACCGACCTGCACGCCTGGTGCGAGGTCTATCTTCCCGGCGCCGGCTGGGTCGGGCTCGATCCGACCTCCGGGCTCCTGACCGGCGAAAGTCATATCCCGCTGTCGGCAACGCCGCATTACCGCAACGCCGCACCGATTTCCGGCGGCTTTGCCGGCGATCCCGACACGAAGACCGAATTCGCCTTCGAGATGCGGGTGGACCGCGTCGCCGAGCATCCGCGCATCACCAAGCCGTTTTCCGACGAGAGCTGGGACGCACTGAACGCGCTCGGCCACGAGGTCGATGCAGCCCTCACCGCCAACGATGTCCGCCTGACCATGGGCGGCGAGCCGACCTTCGTATCGATCGACGACTTCGAATCCGGCGAATGGAACACGGACGCCGTGGGGCCGACCAAGCGCGAAAAGGCCGACGACCTGATCCGGCGCCTGCGCGAGCGCTTTGCACCCGGCGGCTTCCTGCATTACGGTCAGGGCAAGTGGTATCCCGGCGAAAGCCTGCCGCGCTGGACCTTCTCGCTCTACTGGCGCCGCGACGGCGTGCCGATCTGGCGCAATCCCGATCTCGTCGCGCGCGAGGATGTCGACACCAAGGCAGGACCGGAAGAGGCCGAAAAGCTTCTGACCGGCATTGCCGTCGCGCTGGGCATCGAGCCGGACATGGTTCTGCCGGCCTATGAGGATCCGGCCGAATGGATCATCAAGGAAGGCAGCCTGCCGGAGAACGTCGATCCCTCGAACTCCAGGCTGAAGGATGCCGAGGAGCGCAGCCGTATCGCCCGCGTCTTCGAACGCGGCCTGACGGTTCCCACCGGCTTCGTTCTGCCGGTGCAGGCATGGAACGCTCAGGCCGCAGGCGGCCAACCGGCGGGGCGCCGCTGGATGAGCGAGCGCTGGCGCACGCGCCGCGGCAAGATCTTCCTGGTGCCGGGCGACAGCCCTGTCGGCTACCGCATCCCGCTCGGTGCCCTGCCCTACATCCCGCCATCGCAGTTCCCCTATATCCACGAGGCGGATCCCTCGATACCCCGCACCGCCCTGCCGGACTTTCCGGTCGGCCCGAGCCGTGCTGCCGGTGTCACCGAGAAGTTCGGTGAGAAAACCGAGCCGAAACCGGACCGGGCGATGGCGGAGGCATCCTTCCAGGCGGCCGAAGCCCAGCAGGACCGCAACGAGCAGGTGCTCGCCGAAATCGGCGGCGCCGTGCGCACGGCCATGACAGTCGAGCCCCAGAACGGCCGCCTCTGCATCTTCATGCCGCCGGTCGAGCGGATCGAGGACTATCTCGACCTGATCGCCGCGGCCGAAACCGCTGCCAGCGACCTTGGCCTCGCCGTTCACATCGAAGGCTATGCGCCGCCGCATGACGAACGCGTCAACGTCATGCGCGTCGCGCCCGATCCCGGCGTCATCGAGGTCAACGTGCACCCGGCGGCAAACTGGCAGGAATGCGTCGACATTACCTCTGTCATCTACGAGGAAGCGCGCCAGTCGCGGCTTGGCGCCGACAAGTTCATGATCGACGGCCGGCACACCGGCACCGGCGGCGGCAACCATGTGGTGGTCGGCGGGCGCAACCCGAACGACAGCCCCTTCCTGCGCCGCCCCGACCTGTTGAAGAGCCTCGTCCTGCACTGGCAGCGGCATCCGTCGCTCTCCTACCTGTTTTCCGGCATGTTCATCGGCCCGACCAGCCAGGCGCCGCGCATCGACGAGGCGCGTCACGACAGTCTCTACGAACTCGAAACCGCCATGGCGCAGGTGCCGCTGCCCGGAGAGGGACCGGCTCCCTTGCCGTGGCTGACCGACCGCCTGTTCCGCAACCTGCTGACGGACGTCACCGGCAACACGCACCGCTCGGAAATCTGCATCGACAAGCTGTTCTCCCCGGACGGCCCGACCGGTCGTCTCGGTCTCGTCGAGTTTCGCGGCTTCGAAATGCCGCCGAATGCGCGCATGTCGCTTGCCCAGCAGCTTCTGGTCCGCGCGCTCATCGCCCGCTTCTGGCAAAACCCGGCCGATGGCAGGCTGGTGCGCTGGGGCACAACCCTGCATGACCGCTTCATGCTGCCGCACCATGTCTGGGCCGATTTCCTCGACGTGCTGGCAGACCTGCGCGCCAACGGCTTCGACTTCCGCCCCGAATGGTTCGAGGCGCAGCTGGAGTTCAGGTTCCCCTTCTGCGGCGAAGTCACCTACGAGGGCACGAAGCTCGAACTGCGGCAGGCGCTAGAGCCCTGGAACGTCATGGGCGAGCAGGGCGCGATCGGCGGCACCGTGCGTTATGTCGACAGCTCCGTGGAGCGCCTGCAGGTTCGCTTTGAGACCGCCAATCCCGGCCGCTACACGGTCGCCTGCAACGGCCGCCCCGTGCCGCTGACCCCGACCGGCGTCAACGGCGTCTCGGTGGCCGGCGTACGCTACAAGGCATGGCAGCCGGCAGCCGGCTTGCACCCCGTGCTCCCGGTCAACACGCCGCTGACCTTCGACGTCTACGACACCTGGTCGCGCCGCTCGATCGGCGGCTGCATCTACCACGTCGCCCATCCCGGCGGCCGGAATTACGATACGTTCCCGGTGAACGGCAACGAGGCCGAGGCACGACGCTTGGCGCGGTTCGAGCCTTGGGGCCACACGGCCGGCGGCTATGCTCTGACGCCGGAAACCCCGTCGCCGGAGTTCCCCTTCACGCTCGACCTGCGTCGGCCGGCGGGACTGTAGGACGACATGACACAGAAGCCGACGGCCGGGACCATCAAGGAGGAAGCGGTCGGGACGAACGCTGGAATTCCGAAACGGGCTGGCAACCCGGTCGCGGACTATCGCGCCCTGCCGGGCATCGCCGACGAGATGATGGATGCCGCGGGCAATGTGCGCCCCGTCTGGCAGCATCTCGTCTCGGCCATCGGCCGCATGGACGAGGCGGAGCTTGCCAACCGTTTCGCCCGGGCCGACCGCTATCTCCGCGACGCCGGCGTCTTCTACCGCGCCTACGGCACCAAGGAGAACTCCGAACGCAGCTGGCCGCTGTCGCACATCCCGGTCCTGATCGCCGAGCGCGAATGGGAAGAGCTGTCGCGGGGCCTGATCCAGCGTGCGAACCTGCTGGAGCGGATCGCCGCCGACATCTACGGGCCGAACACGCTCGTCAACGAAGGCTTCCTGCCGCCGGCTCTGGTGGCCGGAAACACCGAGTTCCTGCGTCCCATGGTCGGCGTACAGCCGGCAGATGGCAACTTCCTGCATTTCGTCTCGTTCGAGATCGGCCGCGGCCCGGACGGAAACTGGTGGGTGCTGGCCGACCGTACGGAGGCGCCCTCCGGCGCCGGCTTCGCGCTGGAAAACCGGGTCGCGACCACGCGCGCCTTTTCCGACATCTATGCCGAAACCCATGTCCACCGTCTCGCCCGCTTCTTCGTCGCCTTCCGCGATGCGCTGCAAATGCGCAAACGCTCGCCGGATGACCGCATTGCCGTGCTGACGCCGGGTCTCGCCAACGAGACCTATTTCGAGCACGCCTATATCGCCCGCTATCTCGGCTTCATGCTGCTGGAGGGCGAGGACCTGACGGTGGTGGACGGGCGCGTGATGGTGCGCACCGTCGCCGGCCTGAAGCCGATCGGCATTCTCTGGCGCCGTCTGGACTCCTCCTTCGCCGACCCGTTGGAGCTCAACCAGCGCTCCCACATCGGCACCCCCGGCCTGCTGGCGGCGTTGCGCTCCGGCACCGTCTCCATCGTCAACGCGCTGGGCTCCGGCATTCTGGAAACACGCGCCTTCCTCGCCTTTATGCCGACGATCTGCCATCATCTGCTCGGCGAAGAGCTGCTGCTGCCGAGCATCGCCACATGGTGGTGCGGGCAGAAGCCCGAGCGCGAGCAGGTGGCCCGCAACATCGAGAAGATGGTCATCGGACCCGCCTATTCCACGCGTCCCTTCTTCGACGACAATGGCCAATCCGTCCTCGGATCGTCGATGCGAGAAAACGCCAAGCTCTCGATCCGCGACTGGCTGGCAAACGAGGGCCAGAAGCTGGTGGGTCAGGAGGTCGTGACGCTGTCCACGACCCCGGCCTGGGTGGATGGCAAGCTGACGCCGCGCCCGATGAGCCTGCGCGTCTATCTTGCCCGTACGCGAAATGGCTGGCAGGTCATGCCCGGCGGCTTCGCCCGGATTTCCAGCGGCGCGGACGCTGCCGCCATCGCCATGCAGGCCGGCGGCTCAGCCGCCGACGTCTGGATCGTCAGCGATCGTCCTGTCGAGCGCACCACACTCCTCACCTCCGACGAAACCTTTATCCGCACCATGCCCGGCAGCCTGCCGAGCCGGGCTGCGGACAACCTGTTCTGGCTCGGTCGCTATATCGAGCGCTCGGAAGGCGCGCTGCGCATCCTGCGCGCCTGGCACGGGCGCTTTGCCGAAAACGCCAACAGCGAAATGCCGCTGCTGAAGGACGTTTCGGAATATCTGAAGGTGCTCGACATCGACTCGGCGCAGCCGGTTCCCGACAGTCTCGTCGCGAACATCGACAGCGCGCTCTATTCGGCGAGCAATATCCGCGACCGCTTCTCGGCCGATGGCTGGCTGGCGCTGAACGATCTGTCGAAAACGGTGCGCAAGTTCCGCGCGACGGTGGAGGCCGGCGACGACGCGACGCACGCGATGACCATCCTGCTGCGCAAGCTCGCGGGCTTTGCCGGTCTCGTGCACGAAAACATGTACCGCTTCACCGGCTGGCGCTTCCTGTCGATCGGCCGCTATCTTGAGCGCGGCATGCACATGACCCGCCTGCTCGGCCATATGTCCGGCCGGGATGCGCCGGACGGCGCGCTCGACATGCTGCTGGAGATCGGCGACAGCGTCATGACCCATCGCCGCCGCTACAACGTGAACACCGCACCTTTGACGGTCACCGACCTCCTGGCGCTCGATCCGCTCAACCCGCGCTCCATTCTCTACCAGCTGAACGAAATCCGCGCCGAGGTCGAGCAACTGCCGAACGCTTACCAGAACGGCCAGATGTCGCCCTTCTACCGCGAGGCGGTGCGCCTGCATTCGGGTCTCGCGGTGATGACGCCCGAAGGCATGACGAGCGAGGTCTACGAGCACCTCGAGAAGGAGATGGAACGCTTCTCCGACATTCTCGCCCAGACCTATCTGAGCTGATCGCGCGCGATCCGAGCTGTCCGATGCTTTTGTGACACTGCCGCTTTTAGAATGCGCAGACACGTCAAACAGGGCATAGAGTCGGGACGGACCAGACCGCGGGGGATCCATGCTCTACGATATCAGCCTCAAGATCACCTATAGCTACGAGATCCCTGTTTCCGGCGGACGCCACATCGTGCGCGTGCTGCCGCTGTCCCTGCCGTCGCGCCAGCGTCTGGTGGCGGGCACCGTCACCTGCACGCCGGTGCCCGAAGAGCGAACCGACATGCTCGATTTCTTTCAGAACCCCTCGACGTCGATCCTCTTTCGCAAGCTTCACGACGAGTTGGTCATTCATATGAAGGCGCGGGTCCAGCTGGATGCCGCGATGCCGACCGCAGATTTCTCGCCTGACCTCGCGGCCTTTCCCGCAGAGATCGGTGCCGTCTGGTCGCTCGATCCGGGGTCCCCCCACCATTTCCTGGCACCGAGCCCGCGCCTTGCCGAGGATCCGACGATCGCGGCCTATGCCCGGGGAATGGTCAAGCCCGGAATGACCGTTCGCGAGATCGCCGGCCTGATGTGCGAGAGGATCTACAAGGACTTCACCTACGACCCCAAGGCGACGTCGGTCGACAGCACGCCGATCGAGGCCTTCCGGCTGAAGAAGGGCGTCTGCCAGGACTTCGCGCATATCATGATCGTTGCGCTGCGCGCACTCGGCATTCCCGCCGGCTATGTCAGCGGCTTCTTGCGCACGCTGCCGCCACCGGGCAAGGAGCGGCTGGAAGGTGCCGACGCCATGCATGCCTGGGTCCGCGTCTGGTGCGGCAAGATGCTGGGCTGGGTGGAGCTCGACCCCACCAACAATGTACCCGCCGGCACGGACCACATCGTCGTCGGTCATGGCCGCGACTATTCCGATGTCGCGCCGGTTATCGGCGTCCTCAAGAGCTATGGCAGCCACAAGACGGACCAGGCCGTCGATGTCGTCCCGGTTTCCTGACGGTCTTCTTTTCGCTCACCTGTCCTGTTCTGCATCACCTGTCCGCCATGCGGAACAGGTTCCTGCCGGAAATCCTGCCTTGTCCGTAAAAGTTTAATCTCTCTTGTAAGCGGTCACCAACGAACCCCTGATATCGAAGCAACAAGATGGGCTTCAGCGATATCGCGAAGCGGACCGTGGGCGCAGGAGCGGAACATGAGGCGAGTTTTTGGCATGATCGGGCGTTGCATGGAAGATCGGGGCGGCAACATCGCGCTGATGGCGGCCGTAGCGCTTCCCGTGGTTCTCTTCGGCGCCGGCGTGGCGATCGACACCACCAACATCGTGCTCCAGAAAAGCCGCCTCCAGGCGGCGGTGGACAGCGGCGCTCTTGCCGCCGCCTCCGGCCTTGCCAACAAACATATGAGCGTGGACGAGGCCCGCAAAACAGCGCGCGACTATGTGGTCATGGCCATGCGGAACACCAGTTCCAGCGCGATAGAGGTCGGCACGCCCGCGGCGGCGGAAGCCCTGTTAAAGCAGGCGGCGGCGGATAAGCTGCTGATCGACAACACATCGGTCACGATCGAGCCGAAGACCCTCCAGACGGGCGCGAAGGGCTACGACATCAGCGTCAAATCCAACCTGTCCATCGACCTCAATGCCATGACGCGCCTCATGAGCGGCAACGGCATCAGCCTGTCGGCCACCGGCAAGTCGGAAGGCGTCTCGGACACCAAGAACGCCCTGTCGATGGTGCTCGTCCTCGATCGATCCGGCTCGATGGCCTGGAAGACCGATACCAAAGACATCTCGACCAATGGCTGCTACATCTACGAGGAGGCCTATTGGCCCTACGCGAAGTGGAGCACGCCCTGCTACGTCTCGAAGATCGCGACGCTCAAAAAGGCCGTGAACAGCCTGCTGACCCAGCTGAAGGCCGCCGACCCGACCTCGATCTATGTGAGAACTTCCGCAGTCTCCTACAACAACGCGCAGGATGCAGCCGGCGTGCTTGCCTGGGGAACGGCCGGCACGGGAACCTACGTCAATACCCTCGTGGCAGAGGGAGGAACGGATTCGAGCGACGCTTTCACCTCTGCCTACAGGGACCTGTCGGGAAATACAGAGACGAAGGCCCATGCGCAGAAGACCGGGGCGACACCGACCAAGTACATCGTCTTCATGACGGATGGCGAGAACAATTTCTATCAGAACAGAACCGGCGACAGTCAGGCGGCGCGATCCGACGCGACCACGAAGTTCTATTGCGACAAGGCCCGCGACGACGGCATTAAGGTCTTCACTGTCGCCTTCAAGGCACCCAAGCGCGGCCAGGATCTCTTGCAGGGCTGCGCCACGGACCCGACCTATTACTTCCAGGCCGAAAAGAGCGAGGATCTCGTCGCAGCCTTCAAGACGATCGGCGACAAGGCCAGCAACCTCATGGTCCGGCTGACGCAGTAAACCGACATCGACGTCACCTCTTTCAAACCCGCGCGACCTGTTCGCGCGGGTTTTCGCCGTTGCAGATCATCCGGCCGCAGCACGCGGCCGACGGCGATAGGGCACGGGAAAAACAGGCGCGGCGGCGGATAGGTCGGAAGCGGCGGCGATGAAGCCTTGCGCCACCGAGCACGCGCCTGCCGCCCGGCGGCTTCATTTTACATCCTCTTGAAAACACTTATTGCAAGCGCTTCGTATCGGTGCATACATTGCTGGAATTCTCCGTCGGCATGCGCCTTCGGTGGTGTCGGAACAACGTCCAAAAGGGTAGCCCGGATCCATGGTCAGCCGTATCTCAAATGAGAAAATTCCGAACGCCGCGCGCCGCGAGTCGAGCGCCGACATTCTGGCGCAGGAGATCATCGAGCGCCTGACCTACCGCATCGGCAAGGACCCGAAGGTCGCCAAGCCGCATGACTGGCTGACGGCCGCGATCCTGGTCGTGCGCGACCGCATCACTGACAACTGGATGGAGTCCACCCGAAAGGCCTACACCGACAGTTCCAAGCGCGTTTACTACCTGTCGCTCGAGTTCCTGATCGGCCGCCTGATGCGCGATGCCGTCACCAATATCGGCCTGATGGACGAGTTGAAGGAAGCGCTCGCCTCCTTCGGCGTCGATATCGACGTGGTCGCCGAACTGGAGCCTGACGCCGCACTCGGCAATGGCGGCCTCGGCCGGCTTGCCGCCTGTTTCATGGAGAGCATGGCAAGCGTCGACATCCCGGCCTATGGCTACGGCATCCGCTACGTACACGGCCTCTTCCGCCAGCAGATGGCGGACGGCTGGCAGGTGGAGCTGCCGGAAACCTGGCTGGCGCACGGCAACCCCTGGGAGTTCGAGCGCCGCGAAAGCTCCTATGAGATCGGCTTCGGCGGATCGGTCGAGACAGTCAATATCGACGAAGAACTGACGCGCTACGTCTGGAAACCGGCCGAGCGCGTCATCGCCACGGCCTGCGACACGCCCGTCGTCGGCTGGCGCGGCAAACGCACCAACACGCTGCGCCTCTGGAGCGCGCATCCGATCGACCCCATCCTGCTCGACGCCTTCAATGCCGGCGACCACATCGGCGCGCTGCGCGAAAGCAACAAGGCCGAAGCGCTCGCCCGCGTTCTCTACCCGGCCGACGCGACGCCGGCCGGACAGGAGCTGCGTCTGCGCCAGGAGTTCTTCTTCTCCTCCGCCTCGCTGCAGGACATCCTGCGCCGCCACCTCCAGCAGTATCCGGACTTCACCTCCCTGCCGGACAAGGTCGCCATCCAGCTGAACGACACGCACCCTGCCGTGTCGGTCGCCGAACTGGTACGCCTGCTGACGGACGTCCACGGCGTCGATTTCGACACGGCCTGGGATCTCTCCCGCCGCACTTTCTCCTACACCAACCATACGCTGCTGCCGGAAGCTCTGGAAACCTGGCCCGTGCCGCTGTTCGAGCGTCTGCTGCCACGGCATATGCAGATCATCTACGCGATCAACGCGAAGATCCTGCTCGAGGCCCGCAAGCTGACGGATTACAGCGACCAGCAGGTGCGCAACATCTCGCTGATCGACGAAAGCGGCGACCGCCGCGTGCGCATGGGCAACCTCGCCTTTGTCGGCTCGCACTCGATCAATGGCGTTTCCGCGCTACACACGGATCTCATGAAGATCACCGTCTTCGCCGATCTGCACAAACTCTACCCCAAGCGCATCAACAACAAGACCAACGGCATTACCCCGCGCCGCTGGCTGATGCAGTGCAATCCGGAACTGTTTTCGCTGATCCGCGAGACGATCGGCGACGACTTCATGGATGACGCCGAGGCCTTGAAGGCACTCGATCCGCATGCCGACAACGCCGTTTTCCAGGATCGTTTCGCGGCCATCAAGCGCAACAACAAGGTGCGGCTCGCTCAGCTCGTCCAAAGCCGGATGGGTATCCGCATCGACCCGTCGGCCATGTTCGACATCCAGATCAAGCGTATCCACGAATACAAGCGCCAGCTTCTGAACATCATCGAAGCGATCTCGCTCTACGACCAGATCCGCTCGCATCCCGAGCTCGACTGGGTTCCACGCGTAAAGCTCTTCGCAGGCAAGGCGGCGCCGAGCTATCACAATGCCAAGCTCATCATCAAGCTGGCGAACGACGTGGCCCGCGTGATCAACAACGACCCGGCGGTGCGCGGTCTGCTGAAGGTGGTGTTCATTCCGAACTACAACGTCTCGCTGGCAGAAATCATGGTGCCTGCTGCAGACCTATCGGAGCAGATTTCGACCGCCGGCATGGAAGCGTCTGGAACCGGGAACATGAAGTTCGCGTTGAATGGTGCGCTGACCATCGGCACGCTGGACGGGGCCAATGTTGAAATGCGCGACTGCGTCGGTGAGGAGAACATCAAGATTTTCGGGATGACCGCGGAAGAAGTATCCAACCTGCGCCAGGAAGGTCACGAACCACGGGCCGTGATCGAGGCGTCGCGCGAGCTTTCGCAGGCACTCCAGGCGATAGCGTCCGGCGTGTTCTCGCCAGATGACCGCAACCGCTTTTCCGGCCTGATCGATGGCATCTATTCACACGACTGGTTCATGGTCGCGGCCGACTTCGATGCTTATGCCAAGGCGCAGCGCGAAGTAGATGCGATCTGGACCAATCCCAGCCAATGGTACGGCAAGACCATCCGCAACACCGCACGGATGGGCTGGTTCTCATCCGATCGGACGATTCGGCAGTATGCCGATGAGATTTGGAGAGCCGGATGACCTCCGAGCTGAAAGAGGCCTCGTCGCCGGCACGTCTGCCGGATGACGAGGTAGCAGCCTTCATCGAGGGTACGCATACCAATCCGTTTGCAAGCCTCGGGCCTCATGCGGTCGGCAAGGACGTCGTCGTCCGATGTTTTCTACCGGGCGCCACACACGTCTCGGTCGAGACTCTGTCCGGCAAGGACCTCGGCACATTGGCGCTTCGCCATGAAGCGGGTTTCTTCGAAGGCACGGTGAACCTGCGCAAGGTGCAGCCGGTACGCTACAAGGCCGAGAATGAAGGCGGATGCTGGACGGTCACCGACCCGTACAGCTTCGGCCCCGTTCTCGGGCCGATGGACGATTACTACATTCGCGAGGGCTCACACCTTCGCCTGTTCGACAAGCTCGGCGCCCACCCGGTCCGCCATGAAGGTGTCGATGGCTTCCACTTCGCCGTCTGGGCGCCGAATGCGCGGCGCGTTTCGGTCGTGGGCGCCTTCAATGCCTGGGATGGGCGTCGCCACGTCATGCGGCTGCGTCTCGACACCGGCATCTGGGAAATCTTCATTCCCGACGTCCCCGCGGGAACACCGTACAAGTACGAAATCGTCGGTTCGGACGGCCAGTTGCAGCCGCTGAAGGCCGATCCGTTTGCCCGCCGATCGGAACTAAGGCCCGAAACGGCGTCGGTCACCACGTCCGAGATCGCACAGGACTGGGAAGACCAGGCGCATCGCGCGCACTGGGCCTCGGCCGATCCGCGCCGCCAGCCGATCTCCATCTACGAAGTGCATGCCGGCTCGTGGCAGCGCGGCGATAATGGCGCGTTCCTGAGCTGGGACGAGATGGCCGCCCGGCTGATCCCCTATTGTGTGGACATGGGCTTCACCCATATCGAATTCCTGCCAATCAGCGAATTCCCCTACGATCCCTCCTGGGGCTATCAGACGACAGGCCTCTATGCGCCGACGGCCCGCTTCGGCGAGCCGGAGGGCTTTGCGCGGTTCGTCAATGGCGCCCACAAGGTCGGCCTTGGTGTCATCCTCGACTGGGTACCCGCCCATTTCCCGGTCGATGCGCATGGGTTGCGCAACTTCGACGGCACCGCCCTCTACGAACACGAGGACCCACGCCAGGGTTTCCACCCTGACTGGAACACGGCGATCTACAATTTCGGCCGAGCCGAGGTCTTTGCCTATCTCGTCAATAACGCCCTCTACTGGGCCGAGAAATTCCACCTCGACGGGCTGCGCGTCGATGCGGTCGCGTCCATGCTCTACCTCGACTATTCCCGCAAGCACGGCGAATGGGTTCCGAACGAATATGGCGGCAACGAGAACCTCGATGCGGTGCGCTTCCTGCAGACGATGAACAAGGAGGTCTACGGCAGCCACCCCGGCATCCTGACCATTGCGGAGGAGAGCACCTCCTGGCCGGGCGTCTCTGCGCCCGTTCACACCGGGGGCCTGGGTTTTGGGTTCAAGTGGAACATGGGCTTCATGCACGACACGCTGCAATATCTTGCACGTGACGCGATCCATCGGAAGCATCACCATAACGACCTGACCTTCGGCCTCGTCTACGCCTTCAGCGAGAATTTCGTACTGCCGCTCTCCCATGACGAAGTGGTGCACGGCAAGGGATCGCTCGTGGCGAAGATGCCCGGCGACGACTGGCAGAAATTCGCCAATCTTCGGGCCTATTACGGCTTCATGTGGGGATATCCCGGCAAGAAGCTGCTATTCATGGGTCAGGAGTTCGCTCAGTGGGCGGAATGGTCGGAGGAGCGCGGGCTCGACTGGAACCTGCTCGAATATCCCCTGCATCAGGGCATGCGCCGCCTGATCCGCGACCTGAACGGCACCTACCGCAACAAGCAGGCGCTGCATGCACGCGACTGCGAGGGCGAAGGTTTCGAGTGGCTGATCGCCGACGACAGCGACAATTCGGTCTTTGCTTGGCTGCGCAAGGCGCCGGGTCAGAAGGCTGTCGCCGTCATCTCGAACTTCACCCCCGTCTACCGCGAGGTCTACTCGATCCCGCTGCCGAGTGAAGGCCGCTGGCGCGAGATCGTCAATACCGATGCCGAGATCTACGGCGGCAGCGGCAAGGGCAATGGCGGCGTGGTTCATGCCGTGCGCACCGCATCTGGCGAGATCCGGGCGAACCTCACATTGCCCCCGCTCGCCACGCTGATGCTGGAGCAGGACTGAAAACCGACGAGGCCGGGCATCCGGCCGAGACGAAAGCATAATAATGCCGGTCGGCCCGTTTGAGAGGGCGGGCAGACCGGCCAAGAGACCGCAAAATCGGGAGGATATCATGGAAAAACGCATACAGCCGCTGGCACGCGATGCCATGGCTTACGTTCTGGCCGGTGGCCGCGGAAGCCGTCTGAAGGAACTGACGGACCGTCGCGCCAAGCCCGCCGTCTACTTCGGTGGCAAGGCGCGCATCATCGATTTCGCGCTGTCGAACGCGATGAACTCGGGTATCCGCCGCATCGGCGTCGCGACGCAGTACAAGGCGCATTCGCTGATCCGCCACCTGCAAAACGGCTGGAACTTCTTCAGGCCCGAGCGAAACGAAAGCTTCGACATCCTGCCCGCCTCCCAGCGCGTCTCGGAAACACAGTGGTACGAGGGCACGGCCGATGCCGTCTACCAGAACATCGACATCATCGAGGACCACGGCGTCGAGTATATGGTCATCCTGGCGGGCGACCATATCTACAAGATGGACTACGAGCTGATGCTTCAGCAGCACGTGGACAGTGGCGCCGACGTCACCATCGGCTGCCTGGAAGTGCCGCGCATGGAAGCGACCGGCTTTGGCGTCATGCATGTGGACGATAAGGACCGTATCATCGCCTTCGTCGAGAAGCCGTCCGACCCGCCGGGCATCCCCGGCAATCCGGAGATGGCGCTGGCGTCCATGGGCATCTACGTGTTCCACACGAAATTCCTGATGGACATCCTGCGCCGCGATGCGGCCGATCCGACCTCCAGCCGCGACTTCGGCAAGGACATCATTCCCTACATCGTGCAGCACGGCAAGGCGATCGCCCACCGCTTCAACGAGTCCTGCGTACGCTCGGATTTCGAGCGTGAGGCCTATTGGCGCGACGTCGGCACGATCGATGCCTACTGGCAGGCCAATATCGACCTGACGCATGTCACGCCGGAACTCGACATCTACGACAGCACCTGGCCCATCTGGACCTTCGCCGAAATCAAGCCGCCGGCAAAGTTCGTCCATGACGACGAGAATCGCCGCGGTTCGGCCACCTCCTCGCTGGTCTCGGGCGACTGCATCATCTCCGGCGCGTCTCTCAATCGCAGCATGCTCTTCACCGGCGTCCGCGTGAACTCGTTCTCCCGCCTCGACGGCGCGGTCATCCTCCCGAGCGTGAAGATCGGTCGCCACGCGCAGTTGAAGAACGTCGTCATCGACAGCCGTGTCGTCATTCCGGAAGGTCTCGTCGTCGGCGAGGATCCGGACCTCGACGCCAAGCGGTTCCGTCGCTCGGAAAACGGCATCTGCCTGATTACACAGCCGATGATCGACAAGCTGGGACTGTGAGGACGATGAACGTCCTTTCGGTCGCCTCCGAAGTCTTTCCGCTGATCAAGACCGGCGGCCTTGCCGACGTCGCGGGGGCTTTGCCCGCGGCGCTCAAGCCCCATGGCATCCGCATGCGCACGCTGCTGCCCGGCTATCCCGCCGTGATGGCGAAAATCGGAGAGACGACAAGGCTCGACGGCATCGACACGCTGTTCGGCCACCCCGCCGCGATTCTGGCTGCCGAACATGACGGTCTCGACCTTCTAGTGCTCGACGCGCCTGCGCTGTTCGACCGGCCAGGCGGGCCCTATCTCGACACCCAAGGGCTGGACCACACCGACAATTTCCGCCGCTTTGCCGCCTTGTCGCTGGCGGCAGCCGAGATCGCGCGCGGGATCTTGCCCGAATGGACGCCGGACCTTGTCCATTGCCATGACTGGCAGGCGGCACTCGCCCCGGTCTATATGCAGCATGGCGGTGCCGCCCATGTCCCGACCGTGCTGACCATCCACAATATCGCCTTTCGCGGCCAGTTTTCCGCCAGCACCTTTCCGGAACTCGCCCTCCCTTGGGGCGCCTTCTCGGTGCAGGGCGTCGAATATTACGGCGATGTCTCCTTCCTCAAGGGCGGCCTGATGGCGGCAACGGCCATCACCACCGTCAGCCCCTCCTATGCGCAGGAAATTCTGACCCCCGAATTCGGCATGGGCCTGCAAGGCGTTCTTGCCAGCCGCATTGCCGACCTGCATGGAATCGTCAACGGCATCGATACGGATGTATGGGACCCCGCCGCCGATCCGCACATCGCCGCAAACTATGCTTCAGCCAGCCTGAAGAAGCGGGCGGCCAACCGCGATGCCCTGCGCGAGCGCTTCGGCCTCGTGGCGACAGACGGTCCGCTCTTCTGCGTCGTCAGCCGGTTGACCGACCAGAAGGGCATGGACGTGCTCGCCGGTGTCGTGAACATGATCGTCGGGAATGGCGGTACGCTGGCCGTCCTCGGCTCTGGCGATCCGGCGCTCGAAGCCGCCTTCCGAACCGCGGCCGCCGTGCATCCCGGTCGCGTCGGCATCGTTGTCGGCTACGACGAACCGCTGTCGCACCTCATGCAGGCCGGCGCAGATGCCATCCTCGTGCCGTCACGCTTCGAGCCCTGCGGCCTGACACAGCTTTACGGCCTGCGCTATGGCTGCGTGCCGGTGGTCGCCCGCACCGGTGGCCTTGCCGACACGATCATCGATGCCAACGAGGCGGCGGTGGCGGCAAATGTTGCCACCGGCTTCCTCTTCTCCCCCGTCTCAGAGGAAAGCCTTCGGCTGGCACTCCGCCGCGTCTTTTCCCTGTGGCGCCAGCCAAAAATCTGGGCGCGCCTGCAAGCGCGCGGTATGAAATCCGATGTCTCCTGGGATATGAGTGCCACGCGCTATGCCGCGCTTTATGCCGGTCTTCTTGCGAAAGGTTGAATCATGACGAAAACCGTAAACACGACCCCCTACACCGACCAGAAACCCGGAACGTCGGGGCTTCGCAAGAAGGTGCCGGTGTTCCAGCAGCAGAACTACGCAGAGAACTTCATCCAGTCGATCTTCGACAGCCTCGAAGGCTTCGAGGGAAAGACGCTGGTCATCGGCGGCGACGGCCGGTTCTACAACCGCGAAGTCATCCAGATCGCCATCAAGATGGCGGCGGCAAACGGTTTCGGCCGCGTGCTCGTCGGCCGCGGCGGCATCCTCTCGACACCCGCCGCCTCGCACGTCATCCGCAAGTACGAAGCCTTCGGCGGCATCGTTCTCTCCGCCAGCCACAATCCGGGTGGCCCGACCGAAGACTTTGGCATCAAGTATAACATCGGCAATGGCGGTCCGGCACCGGAGAAGGTGACGGACGCGATCTACGCCCACACCAAGACCATCGAGCGCTACAAGATCGCCGATGTCGCGGACGTCAATCTCGACGCCGAAGGTGAGCAGGAGGTCGCGGGCATGACCGTGCAGGTCATCAACCCGGTCTCCGATTATGCCGAGCTGATGGAAACCCTGTTCGACTTCCCGGCCATCCGCGCGCACCTCGCCGGCGGCTTCCGCATCGTTTTCGACGCGATGAGCGCCGTCACAGGTCCTTATGCCAAGGAAATCCTCGAAAACCGTCTCGGTGCCGCCAAGGGCTCCGTGCTGAACTTCGTCCCCCTGCCCGACTTCGGCGGCCATCATCCGGACCCCAACCTCGTCCACGCCCGTGCGCTCTACGAGGAAATGATGGGTGACGACGCACCCGATTTCGGCGCAGCCTCGGACGGCGACGGCGACCGTAACCTCATCATCGGCAAGGGCATCTTCGTCACGCCCTCCGACAGCCTCGCCATGCTCGCAGCAAACGCGACGCTGGCGCCCGGCTACGCCAAGGGTCTTGCCGGCATCGCCCGCTCCATGCCGACCTCGGGTGCGGCCGACCGCGTGGCCGAAAAGCTCGGCATCGGCATCTATGAGACGCCGACTGGCTGGAAGTTCTTCGGCAATCTGCTCGACGCGGGTCTGGCGACGATCTGCGGCGAGGAAAGTGCGGGGACGGGCTCCAGCCACGTACGCGAGAAGGATGGTCTTTGGGCCGTGCTGCTCTGGCTGAACATTCTTGCCGTCCGCAAGGAAAGCGTCGTCGATATCGCCCGTGAGCACTGGACGACCTATGGCCGCAACTATTATTCGCGCCATGACTACGAAGAGGTGGATTCCGCTGCCGCCAACGGCCTGATGGATGCGCTGCGTGCGCAACTTGGCACGCTGCCTGGCCGCAAGCTCGGCGATCTCACGATCGAGACGGCCGACGATTTCTCCTATCACGATCCGGTCGATCAGTCCGTCAGCAACAATCAGGGCATCCGCATCCTGTTCGAAGGCGGCTCCCGCGTGGTCTTCCGCCTGTCGGGCACCGGCACGTCCGGCGCGACGCTGCGTGTCTACATCGAGCGCTTCGAACCAGACGCGACGAAGCACGACGTCGATACCCAGATCGCTCTCGCCGACCTGATCGAAGCCGCCGATACGCTGGCGGGCATCAAGGAGCGGACCGGGCGCACGGAGCCGACCGTCATCACCTGATCATCGGCCCGTCCGTAAGGTCACAGACGAAAAACGCCGCTTCGAAGCGGCGTTTTTTTATGAAATGAGATTGGATGTCTCAGCCTGCCGCTTTGACGCGCGCAAGACCTGCCCGGGCGGGCTCGTATTTCGGGTCGAGCTGCAAGGCATGGCCGTAGGAGCGCTGTGCCTTCGCCTTTTCGCCACGACGCTCGTAGACAAGCGCCTGATTGGCCCAGGATTCCGCGATCTTGCCGTTGAGATTGATGGCCGTGTTGAAATCGGCAAAGGCGTTATCGTCGTCGTTCTGGGCGACGTAGGAGATGCCACGGCCGTTATAGGGTTCCGGCGAACTCGGCGACAGCGAGATCGCGGTCGAGAAATCCTCGATCGCCTGCCCATGCTGGTTGCGTGCCTGATAGATCAAACCGCGATTATGGTAGGCGCGCGGATCGGTCGTGTCGTTCTCGATCGCCTTGTTGAAGTCGGCAAAGGCCTGATCCAGCCGACCGCTCTGGCGATAAAGATTGCCGCGGCCGATATAGGCGACGTCATAGCGTGGGTTGAGCTGCAGCGCAGAATTATAGTCGGCAAGCGCTTCGGCAAGATCGCCCATATTGCGCTCGACCAGCGCCCGGTTGGCATAAGCTTGGTAGAAGCGCGGGTTGAGCTCGATCGCCTTGTTGAAATCGGCCACCGCGCGGCGGAATTCGCCGGCGCGACCATAGGCCGAACCACGCACATTGTAGCCTTCGGGATCGCTCGGATTGCTGTTGATGACGCCCGACAGCGAGGCGATGTTCTGCTCGGAGCCCTGCGCCCGCTCGACCTGAAGCGTGCTGTCGTTCGAGGGATCCGTCTGGCAGGCCGTCAAAAGCAGGGCTGCTCCAAGCGCGGAGAGGACGCCAAGGCGGCTGGAGCGCTGCGTGCCTTTGCGGGATGCGTCCCGGCCGGCGAAACCCTCTGTCGTCACAGTCGATGTCAAGATCGATCCCTCAAATCAAGAATGCCTCAGGCACGTCACAGGCCCGCGGTCTCGCCCCGGCTGCAACGGTAACGCCGCAACAGGCGGTTCGTTCATGCAAGCGCCGCATCCACAGCAAATACGCGACGGACGCCGCATACGTCTAACGCAAAAAAGGCGGCGGCGTATGCATCGCCTCCGCCGTCACCATTCCCGGAGCAAGCGCCGATCAGCGTGCCTTCGCCGCAAACTTGGCAGCAGACTTCGGCATGGGCAACAGGCCTTCGCGCTGCGCCTGCTTGCGGGCCAGCTTGCGAACGCGGCTGATGCCTTCTGCTTTTTCGCGCGCGCGGCGCTGCGACGGCTTTTCATATGCCTCGCGGGCGCGCATCTCACGGAAGACGCCTTCGCGCTGCAGTTTCTTCTTCAGGGCGCGAAGCGCCTGGTCAACATTGTTGTCGCGAACGAGTACCTGCACGTGTTTACATTCCTTGATATCGAGCCGAGACAAGCTCAGGCTGCTGTGTATGGGCCGAACCCGAGGCTGCGCTTGAGGCACCGCCGGACGGCATGGTCCGTTGATCGCAAGGGCTCGAGCGCTGCGATGATGGGCGGCAAGTAGCAGATCAATGCTGCAAAGTCCACCCGCGCCGGAGTGCGGCGTTGTTTCAGGGTATCTGGCACACAAAAATGACATCTCAAGGGGCCGATCCGCCTCAGTCGTGCCACGCAAAGCCCTTAATCGCCCGTTGATTAAATGAGTTGGCCGCTGTCACAGTTCTGCTTTTCAAACCCTGCAGTCCAGCCATTTTCGCAGTGTCGAAAGTGAGGGCCTGCCACGTCGCAAAATGGACGTTGCGACGCGTCTCGATTTGCGATGTGTTGGGCAGACGGATCGGGGCATCCCGAACAGGAGATGAGGCGAATGCGCAAATATTCGGTTTTTGCCGTGGCACGCGAAGCCATGCGGGCGCACAAGGGCTGGGAAGCGCAATGGGTCTCTCCCGAGCCGCGCGCCGCCTATGACGCGATCATCATCGGCGGCGGCGGACACGGCCTGGGGGCTGCCTATTACCTCGCCAAGGAGCATGGCATCACCAATGTCGCGGTGCTCGAAAAAGGCTGGCTCGGCGGCGGCAATACCGGCCGAAACACGACCATCATCCGGTCCAACTATCTCTATGACGAGAGCATGGACATCTACGAACATTCGCTGAAGCTCTGGGAAAACCTGTCGCAGGACCTGAACTACAACGTCATGTATTCGCCGCGCGGCGTCATGATGCTGTCGCACGGCATCCACGACCAGCAGGTTTTCAAGCGCCATATCCATGCCAACCGTCTCTACGGCATCGATAATGAGTGGCTCTCGCCCGAGCAGGCCAAGGAATTCTGTCCGCCGCTCGACATTTCCGCGTCCGCCCGCTTCCCCATCAACGGCGCCGCCTTGCAGCGCCGCGGCGGTACGGCGCGCCATGATGCGGTTGCCTGGGGCTATGCCCGCGCCGCCTCCGACCGCGGCGTCCATATCATCCAGAACTGCGAGGTTACCGGCATCCGCCGTGGGCCTGACGGTGCCGTGACGGGTGTCGACACCAATCGCGGCTTCATCGGCGCAAAGAAAATCGGCGTCTCCGCCTCGGGCCACAACTCCGTCATCATGGCCATGGCCGGCGTCCGCGTGCCGCTGCATTCCGTGCCGTTGCAGGCGTTGGTGTCGGAACCGCTGAAGCCGATCTTCCCCTGCGTCGTCATGTCGAACACGGTGCATGCCTATATCTCGCAGTCCGACAAGGGCGAACTCGTGATCGGCGCCGGCACCGACCAATACAATTCCTATTCCCAGACCGGCGGCCTGCAGATCATCACCCATACGCTTGATGCGATCTGCGAACTGTTCCCCATCTTCCGCCGCGTCAAGATGATGCGCCAGTGGGGCGGGATCACCGACAACACGCCGGACCGCTCGGCCATTCAGGGCGTCACGCCCGTGCCGAACCTCTTCGTCAATTGCGGCTGGGGCACGGGCGGCTTCAAGGCGACGCCGGGTTCGGCAAACCTGTTCGCCCACCTCATTGCCAAGGGCGAGCCGCACCGGCTGGCGGCAGGCCTGACGCTCGATCGCTTCCGCACCGGACGCCTGATCGACGAGGCGGCAGCCGCGGCCGTGGCGCACTGAGGATGGCCGCCCCCGCTCGCTCTTGCCGTCGCCTGTCCCATCCCGCATCAGGAACACGCCCATGCTTTTGATCCATTGCCCCTATTGCGAGGAAGAGCGCTCCGAACTCGAGTTTCGCGCAGCCGGTGACGCCCATATCGCCCGGCCGGAAAACATCGCGTCCATTTCCGACGAGGAATTTCAGGAATATTTCTTCCTGCGGGACAACCCCAAGGGCCTGATCTTCGAGCGCTGGCGTCACATTGCCGGCTGCGGCCGGTTCTTCAACGCGGCACGCGACACCGTCAGCGACCGGTTCCTGAAGACCTACAAGGCGGGCGAGCCGAAGCCTTCGCTGCCGATTGCCGCCATGACCGACGAGACCGTCGTCGAAACCTACGAAGCCACGGAAGGACGCGCGGAATGAGCGGCGCCAATCGGACGGTAAAAGCCGACAACACGGGTGGAGCGAACCGCATCCCCGGCAAGGGGCGCCTGACGCCTGCGAAAACGGCGCGCTTCAACTTCGACGGCCGCACCTATCAGGGCCTTCAGGGCGATACGGTCGCCTCGGCGCTGATCGCCAACGGCGTCCATCTCGTCGGCCGCTCGTTCAAGTACCACCGCCCGCGCGGCATCGTCTCGGCCGGCCCGGAAGAGCCGAACGCGCTGATCGACGTGATGCGCGACAATGCCCGCCGCCAGCCGAATGTACGCGCCACCGTTCAGGAGGTTTTCGACGGCATGACCGTGGCGTCGCAGAACCGCTACCCGTCGCTCACCTTCGACGTCGGCGGCATCAACAACATCCTGGCGCCCTTCTTCGCCGCCGGCTTCTACTACAAGACCTTCATGTGGCCGAAGCAGGCCTGGAAGAACATCTACGAGCCCCGCATCCGCGCCGCAGCCGGCCTCGGCGTGTCGCCGACAGAAGAAGACACGGACGAATATGCCAGCCGCTACGCCCATTGCGACGTGCTGGTCATGGGCGCAGGCGTCGCCGGCCTGACCGCAACGCTTGCGGCTGCCGCCACCGGCGCGCGCGTGATCCTCTGCGACGAGCAGCCGGAGGTGGGTGGCGCACTGCATTACGATGCGGGCGTGACGGTCGACGGCCAGGATGGCTATGCCTGGGCGCAGGATGCCGCCCGCCGGCTTGGCGCCATGGACAATGTCACGCTCCTGACCCGCACGACCGCCTTCGGCTATTACGCGCAGAACTTCGTGGCTCTTGCCGAACGCGTCACCGACCATGTGTCCCGCCCGGCCCGCGCCGCACCGCGCGAGCGGCTCTGGCAGGTGCGCGCCAAGCGCGTCGTCATCGCCACCGGCGCCATCGAGCGGCACATGGTCTTTGCCAATAACGACCGCCCCGGCATCATGCTGGCCTCGGCGGCGCGCACCTATCTCAACCATTTCGGCGTCGCCATCGGTCGCAAGGTCGGCGTCTACACCGCGCATGACAGCGCCTATGAGGCCGCCTTCGACCTGCACCGCGCCGGCATCGCCATTCCCGCCATCGTCGACAGCCGCGAGCAGCCGGGTGCTGACGTGCTGGCAGAAGCGCAGTCCCTCGGCATCGAGGTTCTGGCAGGTCATGCGGTAACCGACACCCGGGGCAAGCTGCGCATCTCCTCCATGAAAGTTCGTCGCGTCAGCGGCGGCAGCAGCGCCCGTTCGATCGTCGTGGATGCACTCATCACCTCCTCCGGCTGGACACCGTCGGTGCATATGTTCTCGCAGTCGCGCGGCAAGGTGGCGTTCGACGCGGAAACGCAGCGGTTCCTGCCCGGCATCTACGCGCAGGATTGCGTCTCGGTCGGAGCCTGCAACGGCACCACCGACATCGCCGCGACCCTTGACGAAGCTGTTGCCGGTGGCGAGCTTGCAGCGCAGGCGGCAGGCTTTTCAGCCAGCACGCGCCTCGCACTCTCCGGCGCGCAGGCTTTCGCCTGGACCGGCGGCATGGCGGGCGCCGCCTATGGTGCCGGGCCTGAGGACGACGTGAAAGCCTTCATCGACTTCCAGAACGATGTCTGCGCCAAGGATATCCGGCTCGCGGTGCGCGAAGGCATGCACTCGATCGAACATATCAAGCGCTTCACCACCAATGGCATGGCAACGGATCAGGGCAAGCTTTCCAACATCCACGGTCTCGCCATCGCAGCGGAGACGCTCGGTCGGGGTATTCCCGAAGTCGGCCTCACCACCTTCCGCGCGCCTTACACGCCCGTGACCTTCGGCACGCTGATCGGCCATTCCCGCGGCGACCTGTTCGATCCCACGCGCAAGACGGCGATGCACGAGGCAGAAGAGGCGATGGGCGCGGCCTTCGAGGATGTGGGCCAGTGGAAGCGCGCCTGGTACTATCCCCGCGCCGGCGAGGACATGCATGCCGCCGTCAACCGCGAATGCCGGACGGTGCGCGAGACGGTCGGCATGTTCGACGCCTCCACCCTCGGCAAGATCGAGGTCGTCGGCCCGGATGCGGCCGCCTTCCTCAATCTGATCTACACCAACAGCTGGGATACGCTGAAGCCGGGCCGTTGCCGCTACGGCATCATGCTGCGGGAAGACGGCTTCATCTATGACGACGGCGTCGTCGGCCGCATGGCGGACGATCGCTTCCACGTGACCACCACGACGGGCGGCGCGGCCCGCGTCATGCACCAAATGGAAGACTATCTCCAGACGGAGTTTCCGCATCTGGATGTCTGGCTGACGTCCGCCACCGAGCAATGGGCCGTCATCGCCCTGCAAGGCCCCAAGGCACGCGAGATCATCGCGCCGCTGATCGAAGGCATCGACATCTCCAACGAGGCCTTCCCGCATATGAGCGTGGCGGAAGGCCGGATCTGCGGCGTGCCGACACGGCTCTTCCGCATGTCGTTCACCGGCGAACTCGGCTTCGAGGTCAACGTCCCCGCCGACTTCGGCCCCGCCGTCTGGAACGCGATCCGCGAACGCGTCGAGGCGGTCGATGGCTGCGCCTACGGCACGGAGACCATGCACATCCTGCGCGCCGAAAAGGGCTATATCATCGTCGGCCAGGATACCGATGGTACACTGACGCCGGAGGATGCGAGCCTCTCCTGGGCGGTCGGCAAGAAGAAGACCGACTTCGTCGGCATCCGCGGCATGAAGCGTCCCGACCTCATGCGCGAGGGCCGCAAGCAGCTCGTCGGCCTGTTGACGAAGGATCCCGGCGTCGTGCTGGAGGAAGGCGCGCAGATCGTCGCCGACCCCAACCAGCCCAAACCCATGACCATGCTCGGCCATGTCACCTCGTCCTACTGGTCGGAAAACTGCGGGCGCTCCATCGCGATGGCCGTGGTCGCGGGCGGCAAGGCGCGGCTTGGCCAAACCCTCTACGTGCCGATGGCCGACCGGACCATCGCCGTCGAGGTGAGCGACATGGTGTTCTTTGACAAGGAAGGTGGACGCATCCATGGCTGATCTCGCGACACGCACCCTGCCGCTTGGCGGCTTCCACGGCGGTTCCGCCACGGTCCGCCTGACGCCGGCAGCGCCCGCAAGCCGCCTCTCGCTTCGCGCGAAGCCGGATGCGGTCGAGGCGCTTTCGACAGCGCTCGGCCTCTCTCTGCCGACCCGCCCCAAGGCTTCGGCCACGAGCGGCACCCGCCACGGGCTCTGGCTCGGGCCTGACGAATGGCTTGTCATCGACGAGACGGATACCGATCTCATGACGCTTGCAGGCGCAGCCGGCGTGCTGCATTCGGCAACCGACATCTCCCACCGCAATACGGCCGTTCTCGTGGAAGGTTCCGGCGCCTCCGCCGCCATCAATGCGGGCTGCCCGCAGGACCTGTCGCTGAAAGTCTTCCCCGTCGGCGCCTGCTCGCGCACCGTCTTCGGCAAGGCCGAGATCGTGCTCTACCGGACAGGCGATGCCGCTTTTCGGGTCGAGTGCTGGCGTTCGTTCGCGCCTTATGTCTCGGGGCTACTGGCGGCGGGTGCGCAGAACGCCGGTTACTGAACCCAGCTGTGATCGGCATGGACCGGCATAAGCGACAGCGTCGCGACGAAAGGCCATCCCAGAGCGCGGCAGCTTTTTGCCTGCGACCGGAATGCTGCGCGTACAGCGACATCGCCGGTTGCGACCTCAGGCATCCTCCGGCCGGTCCTTCGGATCGAACTGGATGATCGTCAGCCAGGTCGCCGTCAGCGCCGGCTTGCCCTCATGTTCCACCTCGACGGAGACGTCATAGGTGACGACGAGCATGCCGGCACCGCGGAAGCGGGCTTCCGTGAGGGTGAAATGACCGCGAACCCGCGCGCCCGAATGAACGGGCGCAAGAAAGCGGACCTTGTCGAAGCCGTAGTTGATGGCCATCGTCTGCTCGCGCACGGCCGGCAGGCAGTTGTAGTTCATAGCTGAAAGCAGCGAGAGCGACAGGAACCCGTGCGCAATCGTGCCGCCATAGGGGGTCTCGGCTGCGGCACGCACCGGATCGGTGTGGATGAACTGGTGATCCTCCGTCGCATCGGCGAAACGGTCGATCATATCCTGCGAGACCGTGATCCAGTCGGAGATTCCGACCTCCTGGCCGACGAGGTCCTTCACCTCGGCGAGCGCAATCTCCCTGACGCTGGCGCTCTTCTTACCTTCCACATCCATCCCGATCATTCCCGTTACAGCATTCGCGGTCGTTCAGACGCGTCCCGGCGCGACGTACCAGCCGACCGAGCGGGCCGAAATCTCCGTCTGCGTTCCCGCGTCCGGCAACAGCGACTGCCACCCCTTGCCCGGAAGCGTCAGCGCGGTCGCCACAGGAGCGCGATTGAAGACCACCGCCAGCCGGCAGGCCTTGCGCGTCGTGGCGTCGCGGGTCGAGAGGATCATGACAAGCCCGTCCGTGCGCTCGCCCTCCCAGTCCGCAACCTCCATCGGCTTGCCGTCCAGGCGGATCCAGGTGACATCGCCCCGCCCTGTGAAGAAGCTGTCGCCCTCAAACACATCGAAACGATGGCGAAGCTCGCCGAGGGCTGCGCATTGCGATATCAGCGCCTCGTCCACTGATGCCCAGTCGAGCCAGGTGATGGGATTGTCCTGGCAGTAGGCGTTGTTGTTGCCCTGCTGCGTCCGTCCGAACTCGTCGCCGGCAGTGATCATGATTGCACCACGCGTGGCGAACAGCGTTGCGAGCAGCGCCTTCACATCGCGTGTGCGCGCCGCGACGATAGCGGGATCGTCGGTCGCCCCTTCGGCGCCGTTGTTCCAGGAATGATTCTCGTTGTGACCGTCGCGATTGTCCTCGCCATTCGCCGCATTGTGCTTGTGGCTGTGGGAGACGAGATCCTTGAGCGTGAAGCCGTCATGCGCAGCGATGAAGGTGACGCTGCGGCTGCGCGTGCCGCCATGTTGGGAAAAGATATCCGAGGAGCCGGCCAGCGCGCCGGCCAGCGACCCGATCATCCACCCGTCGCCGCGCCACAGGCGCCGGATATCGTCGCGCGCGCGGTCGTTCCATTCGAGGAGAGGCGGCGGGAAATGGCCGAGCTGGTAGCCGCCCGGCCCGATATCCCAAGGCTCGGCAATCAGCACGCGATCCTTCAGGAGCGGGTCGGCCAGCATCTCCGTCAGCAGGGTTGCATCCCGCCGGAAGCCGCCGGCATCGCGGCCGAGAATGGAGCCGAGATCGAAGCGGAAACCGTCGATGCCGGCCGCGCCGACGAAGTGACGCAGCGTGTCCAGAATGAGCGAGCGAACCGTCGGATGGTCGCAGGCGATGGTATTGCCGCAGCCGGTGTCGTTTATCAGTTGCCCAGGTTGGCCCGCTGCATGACGGTAGTAAACGGCGTTGTCGAGGCCGCGCATGGAGATCGTGGCACCCTGCCGGTCGCTTTCGCCCGAATGGTTGAAGACGAGATCGAGAATGACGCCGATGCCCTCGCGATGCAGCACGGCGACGGTGTCCTTGAGTTCGGTCAACCCCCCGGGTACGAGCCGCGGGTCGAGCGCCATGAAGGCGACGGGATTGTAGCCCCAGCCATTGGTCAGCCCGAGCGGCGGCAGGTGGCGCTCGTCGATCCAGGCGGTGATCGGCATCAGCTCGACCGCGGAAACGCCGATGCGCTTGAGATGAGCGATGACGGCTGGATGCGCCAGCGCCGCCACCGTCCCGCGCTGCTCGTCCGGCACATCCGGATGCAGCATGGTGAAGGGCCGCACGGCCACCTCGTAGATCAGCCCATTCGTTGAGAACCGTGCCGGGGCGACGCGGGCTTTCGGCACCTTTGTAACCAGCGCCTTCGGCACGAGGTCGGCCGTCTCCGCGCCGAACTGCGTCAGGCGGGCGTCGTGACGGAAAGGCCGGTCAAGTTCGAGCGCGTAAGGGTCGATGAGAAGTTTCGCCGGATCGAACCACAGACCGCGATCGGGATCGTAGGTGCCGTGCGCGCGCAGTCCGTAGCGGGTACCGACCGGTGCGTCCGGCAGTGTCAGCGCGAAGACATCGCCTTCCTCGCGGCCCATCGGCAGGCGGCGCAGCTCTGTTTCGCCATCGCTGTCAAAAAGGCAAAGATCGATGCGCTCGGCCGTCTGCGAGCGCACGGCAAACCGCGTCCACCGCCCGTTGATCGTCGCGCCGAGCGGCCGTGTCGTTTCCGTCATCCTGATCCCTCTCGCTGCTTGGGCAACGCCGGCAGCTAAGAGCAAATCACGGAGAGATACAACGGATTTTCGCCAACAGACCAATGGTGGCGTCGGGCGGTAGGACGTTAGCGCAAAAGCACCACGCCAGCGACGTTCAGCAGCACGAACAGCACGAAGCCCGTGAACCAGCCCGCACTCGTGAAGAAGGCGGCCGCCATGGCGATCAACAGCGCCACGCAAAAGATGGTCAGGAACTTCGCAGCGCTCAGGAAGTGAAGATAGGTCTTCTCGTGCTCGGGATAATCCATCGGCGCACCGGTTTCGGAAGGTCCCGTGTGATGTTCGGCCATTGTCTCTCTCCCGCCAGGTTTCCACGCCGCGAAACGCGGCACCTCTTGGTATCAAGACATGCCCGCACTCTCCGACGACGTCAAGGCCCGTAGACAGCGGGAGGCAAGAGCGACAGCCTTGTCTTACGCATGGACACGTCGCGCGGGCAGGACAGAATTTTCCGCGTTAAGCGAGGCATTGACGGCGCGGCAGGTTCCCGGCAAGTCGGAGGAGAAACCCCACGCACCGGAGAACCCCATGCCGAAGCCGATCATCGCCATACCCGCCGATTTCCGTGAGATCGAGGGCAATGTCTGGCATGCCGCCCCGCACCAATATGTGCGCGCCGCCCTGAACGGCTCGGGCGTCATGTCGCTTCTGGTGCCGGCCCTCGAGGCCGGAAACGAGCCGGATGCAATTCTCGACCGCGTGGACGGGCTTCTGGTCAGCGGCTCGCGCTCCAATGTGCATCCGACGCTCTATGGACGGGAGGCCGTGGAGGCCGATGGGCCGTTCGATCCCGGTCGCGACGCCACCAGCCTGCCGCTGATCCGCCGGGCGCTCGCCCGCGGTATTCCGGTGCTGGCCATCTGCCGCGGCATCCAGGAACTGAACGTCGCGCTCGGCGGCACCCTCGCCTCGGAAATTCAGGATCTTCCCGGCCGGCAGGACCATCGCAAGCCCGACGTCAAGGATCTCGACATCGCCTATGGCATTCGCCAGACCGTGATGGTGGAGCCGGGAAGCTGCCTTGCGGGCGTGGTCGGTGCCGGCGCGGTACAGGTCAACTCCTTGCACCGGCAGGCCATTTCAGACCTTGCACCGAGCCTTGCCGTGGAAGCGGTCGCAGACGACGGCACGGTGGAAGCCGTGTCCGTCATCGGCGCAAAGGCCTTCGCCGTCGGCGTGCAGTGGCACCCGGAATACTGGGTCGGCCGCGACAAGACCTCCAATGACCTGTTCGCAGCCTTTGGCGAGGCTGTCCGCGCCTATAGCGAGACGAAGCAGCCGGTTAGACCCTTTCCGGTGCACACGGGTTCACCGGAAAAGGTCTAACCTACCGTTTTCGCCGCATTGTTCGACGCTGAAGCGATTCCGCTCCGGCTGGAAATGCGTCAGCGAGCCGGCCGCGTGAACGGCGTTTCGGACACCGGCGTAAGCGCCTTGCCCGTCTTGAACCAGGAAACGAGGTTGTCGACCACGAGGTCGGCCATCTTGTTGCGGGTGGCAACGGACGCGGATGCCACGTGCGGCAGCAGCGACACCTGCGGCAGAGCCGTCAGGCCTTCCGGCACATGCGGCTCGCGCTCGAACACGTCGAGCCCGGCGCCGGCGATCACGCCCTGTTCCAGCGCGGCGATCAGCGCGGTCTCATCGACCGTGATACCGCGCCCGACATTGATGACGACGCCGTGCGTTCCCAGCGCCTGCAGGATCTCCGCATTAACGGTGTGCTTCGTTTCCGCGCTACCGGGCACGATGACGATCAGCGTATCCACCGCCTGCGCGAGACCCAGCAGCGTATCGTGATAGGCATAGGCCACCCCGTCACGACGCGAGCGCGTGTGGTAGGCGATCTCGAGGCCGAAGCCCTCCAGCCGGCGCGCGATCGCCTGCCCGATACGACCGAGCCCGTAGAAACCCACCTTGCGACCGCTGAGAGACAGCGGACTGAGCGGGAACGGCCCGTCCTTGACCCAGCGCCCGTCGCGCAGCCACTGCTCGGCGGCCGGCAGACGGCGCAGCGTGTTGATCAGGAGGCCGATCGCCGTATCGGCAACCTCGTCGTTCAGAACATCCGGCGTATGCGTCACCACGATGCCGCGGCCGGCCGCGTGCGCGGCATCGACGCCATCATAGCCGACGCCGAAATTGGAGACGATTTCCAGATTGTCCAGCGCATCCATCAGCGCTGCCGGAACCTTGTTGAAGGTTGCGATGCCGGCAACGTCTCTGGCAAGCTCGGGCGTGATCTGCCCCGCATCGGCCGCGTCGATCTGCCGGACATCGAAGAGATCCGTCATACGTTCGAGCGCGCGCGGATGCATCTTGCCGGGAATGAGAATGACCGGACGGTCTTGCGACATGAGGGATCCTTTCAGGCGTCGTCGACGAGAGAGGCCGCAACAGGTTTCGGCGGCAACGATTGAGCACAGCGGAAAGTACCGCACCCATCTCGCGCGTCAACCGAAGCTCCGGGTTTCCAAGTTTTGCGGCAATGGAGGGTAACCCGCAGACGGATCGATCAGTCGCCCTGCTGCAAACGCAAAGGCCCGGTTGACTGGCGAATGCGCATTTCCGGCTTGATCAAATGAATGCCGTCCGGCTCGTGGCTGCCATTCAGCCGGTCGAGCAGCGCACGCGCGGCACTGCGCCCCACGTCCGACTGCCCGTTCCAGACCGTCGTCAGCGCCGGCGTGGCGATAGCCGCTTCTTCGAGATCGTCGTAACCGGTAACGGATACATCGCGGCCCGGCACAAGGCCCGCGCGCGCGATGCCGTTCATCATGCCGATGGCGACGAGATCGTTCCAGCAGACGACGGCCGTCGGTTTCTGCGGCAGCGACAGGAGATGAACCGCCGCCTCGAACCCGCCCTGCATGGAGCGGGGGCCGGGAATACGCAGATCGGGATCGACATCGATATTGGCCTTGCGCAGCGCCTGAACGTAGCCGAGATAACGGTCGCGACCGGTCGATGTCAGGTCCGTGCCCCCGACCATGGCGATGCAGCGATGACCAAGGCTGATCAGGTGGTTGGTGGCCAGCGAAATACCGTAGGCGTCGTCTCCCCGGAAGATCGGGACATCGACGCCTTCGATCGACCGGGCAACGAGGATCGCTGGCATGCCATTGTCTTCGGCAAGCTTGATATCTTCCGGCGGCGTGCCGATGGCGGGCGACATGATCACCCCGTCGCCGCCGAGCTGCAACAGGGTCTCGATAAAGACGCGCTGCTTTTCGACCGAGTCGTAATGATTGGAGAGAATGAACGTCTGGCGGTCGCGGTCGAGTTCCGCCTCGATGGCCTTCAGAATCTCGCCGTAGAACGGGTTCATGATGTCGTGCACGACGACGCCGATGATGCCGGAGCGCGAGGTGCGCAGACTGGCGGCACGGCGATTGTAGATATAGCCGAGCGCCCGCGCCTGATCCTTGATCTTGTCCCGCGTCACCGACGCGACAAGGGGACTGTCACGCAGGGCGAGAGAAACGGTCGCGGTGGAAACGCCCAGTGTTTCCGCGATCGTCGACAGCTTGATCTTCTGCGCCACGTGTCCTCCCGGTTCGCACGGCCCTCTCCCTAACGCCGTCGGCAATGCCTGAAAGCGCTCTTAAACCCTCTTTAAACTGTTTAAATCGAGACTGCAATCCCTGCGCGAGATGGCGCAGCAAGACCTACTCACCGCCGCCTGCGAGCCTACTCGGCACCCTGCAGATTGGCATCCACCACCTTCAAGAGCTTGGCAAGCGTACGGATCTGCTTGTCGGTCATGCCCTTCAGCGCCGTCGCTTCGGACAGGTCCGCCGCAGCCTCGATGGCTTGCAGCCGCTCGCGGCCGTTCGCGGTCAGATAGACCTTGGTCAGCCGCGCATCTCCCGCGTCAGCCTTGCGCTCGAGGAACCCTTGCGCTTCCATGCGGCCGATGGTGCGCGTCATCGTGGGCGCCTTGACCCCGAGATGGCCGGCAAGCGCACCGGCGGTCATGCCGTCGGTCTCCGCCAGCGCCAGCATCACGCCGTCCTGCCCGGCATAGAGTCCGCTTTCCAGCAGATTGCGCGACAGCACGGTCCGCATGGAGCGGGCCGCCTGCGCCAGCAGGGGGGCCAGAACCGGCGCGGAGGCTGCATCCGGAGCATCCTCGCCGTCGATGCCGGTGTGATCTGCGATCTTGATCTTTTTCTGCTTGGCTTTCTTCTCGGACTTGTCTTTCTTGCCCATGCTCGCTCCCCTGCCTGCCGAAGGCTTGCACCGCCTTGTCGAGCTTGTATGACTCATATGACAATAGGGCCGCAAGACCTTGCGAAATGCCTATTGCGGGGACACTGCCAGGAAAGACATGCGATGACGAGACCCGCAGCGCGTTGGGCGGACAACGATCCGGGCTTAGCCCCTTCCGCACGCGCCGGCTGGATTGCCGTTCTGCCGCTGGGTGCGCATGAGCAGCATGGGCCGCACCTGCCGTTCGAGACCGACACGCTGATCGCCGACGGCGTTGTGAAACGTCTCGTCGCGGCGGGTGGCGATCTGCCGGTCACCTTCCTTCCGACGGAACCGGTAGGCTACTCGATCGAGCATATGGATGTCGCGGGAACAAAGACACTGACCTACCACGAAGCCGTCGAGCGATGGCTCGGCATTGCCGAGCACCTTCGGGCGCAGGGCATCCGCAAATTCGTCATGCTTAACGCCCATGGTGGCAATGCCCCTTTGATGACCATCGTCGCGACGGAAGCCCGGGTGCGCTACGACATGCTGGCCGTTGCCACCAGCTGGACCCGGTTTGGCCAGCCCGAAGGCTGGATCGATCCCGTCGCCAAATCCATCGACATCCATGGTGGCGATATCGAAACCTCGGTCATGCTCGCCCTCCATCCCGACAAGGTCGATCGGTCGCGGGCAGAGGCCTTCTCCTCCCGCCAAAGCGAATGGCAGGCACAGTTCGCGCATCTCCGCGCTTATGGCCCCCACGCCTTTGGCTGGCGCATGCGCGACCTGAACCCCAAGGGCGCCGCTGGAAATGCCGCTGCGGCCACGGCCGAGCGGGGTGAACACCTGCTCGACTATGCAGTCTCCGGTCTGATCGCCCTCCTGTCGGATGTAGCTGCGTTCGATCTCACGCAGTTCGACGCCTCAGCGGACCAAAACTATGTAATGTTATAAAGGTTGGAATATGTGCGGCAGAGCATTTGCACTGCCGTGCGCCATCTCCTATATCACCCCGATAATCCCGCGCATTGGCCGCCCTCCGGCGCGCCGGTGGGCATCCCTCCTCTGCCCCTCGAGGTTTCCCATGTCCGAAGCACCAGTGTCCGAAGCAACCGTCCAGAAGCCAATCCCCGTCACCGTCCTTACCGGATACCTCGGCGCCGGCAAGACGACGCTGCTGAACCGCATCCTCTCGGAGAACCATGGTCGCAAATATGCGGTTATCGTCAATGAATTCGGCGAGATCGGCATCGACAACGATCTGATCGTCGAGTCGGACGAAGAAATCTACGAGATGAACAATGGCTGCGTCTGCTGCACGGTGCGTGGCGACTTGATCCGCGTGGTCGAAGGCCTGATGAAGCGTCCCGGCCGCTTCGATGCAATCATCGTGGAAACGACGGGCCTCGCCGATCCTGTTCCGGTCGCCCAGACATTCTTCATGGATGACGACGTTCGCGCCAAGACGGAGCTGGACGCGGTCATCACGCTCGTGGACGCGAAGCACTTGCCGCTGCGCCTGAAGGACAGCCGCGAGGCCGAAGACCAGATTGCCTTCGCCGATGTCGTGCTCCTCAACAAGACCGACCTCGTCACGCCGGAAGAACTGGCGAAGGTCGAGGCGACGATCCGCGTCATCAACCCGTCGGCCCGCATCCATCGGACCCAGCGCTCGGAAATCGATCTCGCCAAGGTTCTCGATCAGGGCGCCTTCAACTTGGAGCGCGCGCTGGAGAACGAGCCGGACTTCCTCAAGCAGGACGATCATCACCACGACCACGATCATGCTTGCGGTCCCGATTGCGGTCACGATCACCACCATCATCATGGCCACGATCACGGGCATGGTCATGACCACGCGCATGCCCCGTCCGACATTCACGACGTGACCGTGCAGTCGGTTTCGCTACGAGGCGGCGAGATGAACCCGGATCGATTCTTCCCCTGGATCCAGAAGATCACCCAGACGGACGGCCCGAACATTCTGCGTCTCAAGGGCATCATCGCCTTTGCGGGCGACGCCGATCGCTACGTGGTGCAGGGCGTGCACATGATCATCGAGGGCGACCATCAGCGCCCGTGGAAGGACGGCGAGCCGCGCGAGAGCCGCCTTGTGTTCATCGGCCGCGATCTCGACCGCGAGAAGCTGGAACGCACCTTCCAGGCCTGCGCGGCAAAGCCGAACTGATGCCGACAGTCGCCCCGCTCGATCTCGAAGCCCATGTCGTCGGCGTCGCCTATCTGGGCGACGTCCCCGTCTTTGCCGATGCCGCGGGTTTCGTACATCGTCTGGATGGCGGTCACGCGGTCACCCCTGCTCATGAAGGCCTGCTCGTTGCGCTGCGCGACGACGCGACCGACACGCTGCTGACCGGCGGCGAGGATGGCCGGGTTCTGCGCATCACGCGCGATGGCGCCGTGACCGAACTGGCGCACCAGCCGCGCAAATGGATCTCCAGGATCGCCGCCGGCCCGCAAGGCGCTGTCGCTTTCGCGAGCGGCAAGACGGCAACCGTGCGGCTGTCGGACGGCACAACGCGCGACTTTACCGAAGAGCGCACGGTCGAGGGCATCGCTTTCGCGCCGAAGGGGCTTCGCATTGCGCTCGCGCGCTATAACGGCGTCTCCCTGCACTGGGTGGCGACATCGAGCCCGGCTATCGATCTCGACTGGAAGGGCGCGCATACAGGTGTGACGTTCTCGCCGGACGGGCGCTTCGTCGTCACCATGATGCAGGAAAACGCCCTGCATGGCTGGAAGCTGGACACCAAGCCCGGTGCGGAAGCACGGCACATGCGCATGAGTGGTTATCCGGCTAAGGTAAAGTCCTGGTCGTGGTCGACGCGCGGCAAATGGCTCGCATCCTCCGGCGCGCCGGCCGCCATCGTCTGGCCCTTCCAGTCCAAGGATGGCCCTATGGGCAAGGCGCCGCTGGAACTCGGCACACGCGCCGACGTCATGGTCTCGCAGGTCGCCTGCCACCCGTCCGAAGAGGTCGCAGCCATCGGCTATTCCGACGGCATGGTGCTCGCGGTTCGCTTTGCCGACAGCAAGGAAGTCCTCCTGCGCCGTCCCGGCAAGGGTGCAGTCAGCGCTTTCGCTTGGTCGAGATCCGGTCAGCAGCTGGCATTCGGAACGGAAGCTGGCGAAGCCGGCGTCATCGACCTCACCTCGTAGGCGCACAACCAGAAGCGCGCATAGGTTGTGTTTTTAGTTTAATCGTATTTTAGATTGAATTAAAAATTTTGCATGTCTAACTTTCCGTTGAACCGGAGAAGCGATATGCAGCAGATCATCGACGTCGCCCACAATGTCGGGCCTTATGCGCAGAAGCTTGCCGATCTCGGAGTCGTCTCCGTGATCCGCTATTACAATATCGGCAACAGCAGCAACCTGCCGTCAAAGTGCCTGACGAAGGCAGAACTTACGGCGATTCACGCAGCCGGCCTCACCGTGGCCGTCGTGTTTCAGGCCGGCGGTGGCGCGAACGGCAAGCTGGGCGATCTTTCCGACGCCAATGGCACCCGCGACGCAAAACGCGCGTTGAAGCTTGCAGCGGAACTCGGTCAGCCGACCGGTTCCGGCATTTACTTCGCTGTCGATCACGATTATGTCGCGGCGGCCGATCTCGTTCAGATCGCAAACTACTTCGCCAAGGTCAAAGCCGAACTCGCCGGGCGTTACGTCCTCGGCGTCTACGGGTCAGGTCTCGTCGCCCGCAAACTCCATCACAAGGGTCTCGTCGATCTCATCTGGCTTTCCGGATCGCTCGGATGGACGGGCACGCGAAGCGCTTTGAAGGACGGTCTCTGGACCCTGTTCCAGAAAGACATGGAGCACGATCTGCCCTTCGGCGGCATCGACTATGACGGCAACGTCTTCAATTCTGCGGAGGCGAGTTTCGGCCAGTTCTCGGCCGACGGTCCCGTCGAGACCCCGCGCACCGTCGGCGCATCCGCCACCTTCTCCATCACCGCACGCGGCGGGCTCAACCTTCGGGCCGGCCCCGGCGAGACCTTCGGCGTCATCCAGAAGTATCCGCTCGACACGCTCGTGCGCGGCGTGAAGCAGACCGGCGACTGGACGCAGGTCGATATCCAGGGCGACGGCGCGTCGGACGGCTACATGCACAGCTCCTATCTCAAGGCCGAGATCGGCGGCCTGCCGCTAGCCTTCACCGGCAGTGGGTCCCGGAAACCGATCGATATCGCCAATGCGGAACTTGCTTTGGGTGTCGCGGAGGTTCCCGGACCCGGCAACAACCCGCGGATCGTCATGTACCACGCAACCACCGAAGGCGGGAAAGCGCCCGACGAAACCGCCTGGTGCTCTTCTTTCGTCAACTATTGCGTCGAGCAGGCCGGCATCAAGGGTACGGACAGCAAATGGGCACGGTCGTGGCATGATGAAAAATGGGGACACGACGTAACCACGGCGCCCCAGCCAGGCGATATCGTCGTCTTCAGCCGGAAGGGTGAGAAGACCAACGGAGGACACGTCGCTTTCTTCCACTCGATGACGGAAAGCGCCGTGACCTGCCTCGGCGGCAATCAGGGCGATCGCGTCAGCATCTCCACCTATCCGAAGGATGGGATCAAGGGTCCCTTCCACTACAAGCTTCTCTCCATCCGCCGCGCATGAGGCCACCCACCGGTCGTTAAGATCCTTGCGATGCAGGACCGCAAGAATCTGTCCGCATCACGCGCCCGCGGTCGAGATGATCCGGGCGAGGAGATCGTGCAGATCGTCGCGATAGCCGGTTCGGGCGGATGGCGCGCCCTCATTGGAGGTCATGGCGACGGTTATCCCGAGGTTGGGCACGATGTAGAGCATCTGCCCGCCAAAGCCCCAGGCGAAGTGAACCTCACGCCCGCCGATCTCGCGGGTGAACCAGCCATAGCCGTAGCCATCGCCCGAGAAGCGCGACTGCGTGCGCACGGCCCAGGATTCCGCGACCCAATCCTCCGGCACCACCTGTCGGCCTTCTGGCGTTCGCCCGCCATTTCGATAGAGCTCGCCGAAGGCCAGAAGCGAGCGGGCGCTCATCGCCATCTGGTTGCCGCCGAGATAAATCCCCTGCGGGTCGCGTTCCCAGGCCCCGATGCGGAAGCCCTCGACCGGCGCAAACCATTCGCGCGCCAGCGCCAGCGTCGATTTGCCCCCGACCTTCGTGAGAATGGCCGACAGAAGATGCGTCGATCCGGTGGAATAGAGCATCTGCCCCCCGGGTTCGTCCACGAAATCCGCCGCCAGCGCGAACCGGACCCAGTTACCGCTGGAAACCCAGCGCCCGTAATTCGGCCCCGACATCCGGTCGAGCCCCGCCTGCATGGAGAGGAGATTTCCGAGGGTGATCTTCGCCAACCGCGGATCGGGATTGGCCGGCAGGTCCCGCGACAGGATCGGCGCGATCGGCTGGTCCACGCCGGTCAGCAGCCCCTTCTCGATCGCAATCCCGACCATGGCGGAAATGATCGTCTTGGAGGCCGACTTGATATTGGTGCTGTCCGTCGTCTTGTTCGACCGGTAGCCCCGCTCGGCGACGATCTCTCCGTTGCGGGCGACGACGACCGTTTCCAGTGGCGAGAGACGGGCGGCGTCATTGAGGACGCTAGACAGCCGCGTCGTATCCAAGGAAGTCGTGACCGCAGTCGGAGCAACTGTCGATTGGGCCAGGGCTGGTGCGCAGACAAGAATGCCCGACAAAGCGAGCGCGAGGATGGATGTGGAGGAGATCGCTTTCATGAGACCGAGGTAGGCATTCTCGGCCGTGCCGCAAGGTGGCGGCGCGTCACGCGCGCCGCCCTCACGTCAACGTGACGCCTCACCACAGCAATTCGACATGCGGCCTGCCGTCCGACGTCTTCGCAGCCGTTCGCCCGGACGCGTCGATCGTGCAGTGGACCCGCTTGCGGAATGCCGAAAAGCTCTCGAAGGTCACGACATCGACAGGCTCGTCGAAATCGAGCGTCAACCGGTAGCGCCCAGCCTGCGCCGTCAGCGCCTGCACACCGAGAACCTGCGCCTCGAACGGCTGGCCGAGATAGAAGCCGCGCACGCGCGAACCCAGTTGATAGGGATCGAGCGGCGGCCGGTTGCCAACGGCCGCATGAAGGGTATTCCAGTCCCGGCAGCCATACTGCTCCGCGATCGTTTCCAGAGCATGGGAATGGGACATATCGATACCGCGCGCGGCAAAGGACGACCGCAGCCGCTTCGCCTGCTCCTTGAGCGCCTCAAGGCAGGGCAATGGGGTTGGTGACGATGATCGCATCGGGATCTCTCCAGCAATGGCATGCCGTGATATCCGTGGGGTCCGCATTGCCATCGGGAACATGCCGGGAGGGATGACCGAAAAGACTTTGAAAAGAGACTTCACCAAAGCCGGGACGGCTTGCGGACGGCCGGGGCTCTGACCCGTACCGCCGTATGCTAGATCAGGCTTGCCGCCAAGTCAAACGACCGCATCAGCGGCCGTTTGACGAAGAGATCCGTTCAGGCAACCTTCCGCATCGGCATCGCCTGCGAGAGTTTGCGCCCGCTGGCAGTGAGCATGCCGGCGGCACCCTTCAGCCAGCCGTCCTTCAGCTCGAGGCCGAGGAAGCGATGGCGCTCGAACGGGCCGGGCATGACGAGGTGCTGGGCATACTGCGCCTGGAAGCCGAAGCGCTCGTAATAGGGCGCATCGCCGACGAGCAGGATGGCGCCATGTCCCCGAAGCGTCGCTTCGCCGATCGCCGCACGCATCAGCGCGCCGCCGACACCCTTGCCCTCCTGCGCGGCATCGACCGCGAGCGGACCGAGAAGCAGCGCCGGAATGGCGTGGCCCTCAGCGTCGACACCGGCATCGACGTTCCACAGGCGCACGGTGCCGATCACGTGACCATCGCAATCGCGCGCGACGAGCGCCAGACCTTCGGCCGGCACACGCCCGCGGCGAATCTGCTCCGACGATTTGCGGCGGCGGTTGACGCCCATGGCGCGATCGAGCAGTCGCTCGCGCGCAACGATGTCGCCGGGGTTCTCGGCGTCGATGGTGAAGGCATTCTGCGCGAAGAAGGCGCGGACAGAATCAAGAACAGCGGCCATGGCAAGGCCTCCCGTACTCAAAACCGATTCAAACGGTATCGAAGGATCATTGTGAAGGTGCGGTTCCCGTATCCGGGAACCGCAAGTTCCCATGGGAGGGAACCGGAAACGTCAGATGACGTAGGCCTTCAACGGGTCGAAGCCGTTGAAGGCGACGGCCGAGTAGGTCGTCGTGTAGGCACCGGTGCCTTCGATCAGAACCTCGTCGCCGATCGTGAGAGATACGGGCAGCGGGTACATGTTCTTCTCGTACATCACGTCGGCGGAATCGCAGGTCGGGCCGGCGAGTACGCAGGGCTCCATCTCGTCCGCGTCATGCGCGGTGCGGATGGGGTAGCGGATCGCTTCGTCCATCGTTTCGGCGAGACCGCCGAACTTGCCGATGTCGAGGAAGACCCAGCGGTGGTTGTCATTGTCCGACTTCTTCGAAATCAGGATGACTTCCGCCTTGATGACACCCGCATTGCCCACCATGCCGCGACCCGGCTCGATGATCGTTTCCGGAAGCTGGTTGCCGAAGTGCTTGCGCAGCGCCGCATAGATGGCCTTGCCATAGGCTTCGGCCGAGGGAACGTCGCGCAGGTACTTGGTCGGAAAACCACCGCCCATGTTGACCATCTTCAGTTCGATGCCCTGCTTGGCCAGCTGCACGAAAACGCGCTTGGCATCGGCAAGAGCCACGTCCCAGGCATCGACCTTGGTCATCTGCGAGCCGACATGGAACGAGACGCCATGCGAGACGAGACCGAGCTGGTGCGCGTAGACGAGAACGTCGACGGCCATCTGGGGTACGCAGCCGAACTTGCGCGACAGCGGCCATTCCGCACCTTCGCCATCCGTCAGGACGCGGCAGAACACGCGGGCACCCGGAGCGGCGCGCGAAACCTTTTCGACTTCCTCATGGCTGTCGACCGCAAAGAGCGAAACGCCGAGCGCATGCGCACGAGCGATATCGCGTTCCTTCTTGATCGTGTTGCCGTAGGAGACGCGCGAAGGCGTTGCACCGGCATCCAGCGCCATTTCGATTTCAGCCACGCCGGCGCAATCGAAGTTGGAGCCGAGACCGGCGAGCAGGCGCAGGATTTCCGGCGAAGGATTGGCCTTGACGGCATAATAGATCGAGCTGTCCGGCATCGCGTGGCGGAAAGCCTTGAAATTGTCCCGGACGACATCGAGATCCACGACAAGGCAGGGGCCTTCCGGGCGACGGGTGTTCAGGAAGTCGATGATGCGAGCAGTCGTCATGGTTTCAATCCCAATACGTTAGGCTTCACGATCAGCGAGGAAACCTCGCCGAGGTGTGAAGGACAAAGGGCGTACGGGTGCGCGTTCGGATACCAGCCGGTGGAGACCCCGGAATCCTAACATGCGCTCGTACAGCGCGAATTGTGGATGAAGCCCGCCGAGGCGTTCATCCGGCTTTGTCTGCCATAGATTGGAGGTTGGAACCTACCGCACGTCCGGCAATGAAGGTGTGCCTCTTCAGTAACCCCGGCTGATGGAAAGCCGGCAGAGAACAAAAAGGCCCGCACCGTCGTTGCTTCAAGATGTCCTCGCAATTCCGGTTGGCCGGAAAAACGACTGGAGCGGTTAGATCCAGGTACCTTACCGATTTCCTCACCAAACGAGGGATCGGCGGACACCCACAGGCACGTGCGACTTTGGGCAAAGCGGAGATAAGAAAGATCACTGTCGTAATCAAGCGGTTTTTGATCCGCGCCCGATCTTTTTTCGCCCCGCCGCAAGCCTCGCACCAGCTTCAAACAACGAACGGATGGTCGTCCGGCCCGCGCCGGATCGTCAACAGGGTTGCGGACATCGCCAACCCTATGTTTTGAATGGCGGCGCGCGACAATGGTTCCCGGAGAATGCCCGGCTATGAGGCAGGGGAGCCGCGCAAGGGAGCCGAGATCGACACACTGACACGCATCCGAGCCTTCATCGACGTCGTCGATGCCGAGGGCTTTTCCGCGGCCGGCCGCCGCGTCGGCCGCTCGAAGGCGCTGCTCTCCAAATATGTGCGCGAGCTGGAGGACGAGCTCGGTGCCCTCCTCCTCAACCGCACCACCCGGCAATTTTCGCTGACGGAAGCCGGACACATCTATTATCGCACCGCCGCCGAAATCCTGAAGGAGATCGACAATCTTGCCGATCTCGTGCGCGCCGGAAACAGCGATCTCAAGGGACGGCTGCGCATCTCCGCACCCCGCACATTCATCGATGCCGATATCGGGCAGTCCCTGATCGACTTCGGCCTTGCCCATCCGGAACTGTCGTTGGAAATCATTTCCGACGATCGCTTTGTCGATCTGGTCGAGGAAGGCTTCGACGTCGCCATCCGCATCACCCGGCTGGAGGACAGCACCCTCATCGCCCGCAAGCTCGACGATTTCCATGTCAGAATGTGCGCCTCCCCGGCTTTTCTCGAAAAACACGGACCGATCACCCATCCCTCGGATCTCGCCCACATGCCCTGTGTGATCGACACCAATGGCCGCTCCTACAGCAACTGGCGGTTTGTGGACCGCGACGGCACGAACTTCTCGGTGCCCGTCAGTGGCCCGATGGAGGTCAACAGTCCGCTGGCGAGCCTGCGCGCGGCCGAATCGGGTCTTGGTGTCGCCGGCGTTCCTGATTTCATTGCCCGGCAGAAGCTGGAGGACGGCAGCCTTGTCGCGGTGCTGGACGATTTTCTGCCGCATGATCGCGGCATCTATGCCATCTATCCTCACCGCCGGTATCTGCCGACGAAAGTGCGCACGCTGGTCGATTTCCTGCATGGATGGTTTCGCAAAAGGGCGGATGCTTAAGCAAGCCGAGACGGGTCACGGCGCGGCTGTCCCAATTCCGTCTACTTTCGGCCGGATGACAGGGCGACCTGCTCCGCATCTGCGTCGGACACGAGATCTTTCGCGCCGGAAGCGCTCTAGGCAAGGACACTGTTTTCCATGAGACGTACCCTTTCGTCGCGAAGCCTGCTTGCCGGGCTTGCCGCAGCGCTCATTCTACCGGCGCAGGCTTTCGCCCATCCGCACATCTTTGCGGAGGCCCGCCTTGAGGTCGTCTCGGACGAGACGGGCCATATCAGCCAGTTGCGCAACGTCTGGCGCTTCGACGAGCTATTCTCGGCAAGCGTTCTCCTCGATTTCGACAAGAATTCCAACGCCACGCTCGATCCCGACGAACTGGCGGAGGTCGGGCAGACCGTTCTGGATTCGCTCAGCGAATACAATTACTACACGACGATCTACGACAATGGAAAACTGGTGAAGGTCTCGAAGCCCGATGCGATCCATGCCGACTTCAAGGACAACCAGCTGCTGCTGATCTTCGCGGTCAAGCCGGCCGAGCCGATGCCGCTGAAGGGCACGATGTCGTTCGGCATCTACGACCCGACACTTTATACCGCAATCGATTTCCCGAGCGATGGCGATCTTGCCGTTGTCGGCGACAAGCTTGCCGCCTGCCAGCACAAGGTGGTGCGGCCGGACCCGGACGAGGTGATCTCGCAAAACCAGTCGACTCTGACCGACGCCTTCTTCACGGACCCGACCGGTACCGACATGTCGAAGCTCTTTGCGACGAGGATAGAATTCACATGCTGACCCGTGCCCTTCGCCTCCCCCTCATGGCCGGCGCCCTGCTGATGCTGGCCGCCGCGGCGGCGCATGCGCAGTCCCCGCTCGGCATCGGCACCGCCGAACCGGCGTTCAACACATCCGGCTTTCTCGGCGGCTTCCTCTCCTGGGTGAACATGGAGCAGCAGGGTTTCTACCGGACCCTGACGGACGCGCTGAAGGGCATGCGCGACAATCCCTGGCACCTCTGGTCGCTGGTCGGGCTGTCCTTTGCCTATGGCGTCTTTCATGCGGCCGGTCCCGGCCACGGCAAGGCCGTCATCTCGTCCTACATGATCGCCAACGAGACCGAACTGAAGCGTGGCGTCACCCTGTCTTTCATGTCATCCTTCCTGCAGGGCGGCGTTGCGATCCTGCTTGTCGGTGCAGCCTATCTGGTGCTGCGCGGTAGCTCGATCTCGATGACACAGGCGACGACCTTCCTGGAGCGCGTCAGCTACGCCCTCGTCGCCGCCTTCGGCGCATGGCTCTTGTTCCGCAAGATGCGGGCGCTTGCCCGCCCGACCTCGAGGCCCGCCTTGGCGCTCGCCGGCGGTCTCGATTTCGCTCATGCGATGCCGGAGGCTCATGATCATCATCACCGGCACGCGCACGGCCATGACCATCATGATCATGCGGGACATGCCCATGGGCCGGGAGAGGTTTGCTCCAGCTGCGGCCATGCCCACGCGCCCGATCCGTCCATGCTGAAGGGCGACCGTTTCCAGCTGCGCGAGGCTTGGTCGGCCGTGCTGGCCGTCGGCCTGCGTCCCTGCTCGGGAGCGCTGATCGTGCTGTCCTTCGCGCTGCTGAACGGTCTTTATCTCGGCGGCGTGCTGTCCGTACTGGCGATGTCGATGGGTACGGCGATCACGGTCTCGGTGCTGGCCACGCTTGCCGTCACCGCCAAGGATCTGGCCGTCCGCTACGCGTCGAGCGCCGGCACGGCCATGCGGGTGACGAACGGCATCGAGATCTTCGGCGCCGTCCTAGTCCTCGGTCTCGGTCTGGCCCTGCTTGGCGCATCGCTGCAGGGCTGACGTCTTTCAGGCGAAGCGGGTCAGCGGCGGCGCTGGTAGCGGGCGCGCAGCCAGAACACGAAGAAGAAGGCTAGCACAAACACCGTGCCGACGACGGCCGCGAGATAGGGCGAAATCGTACCCAGGTAGATCATGGCCGTCGGCAGGAACATGAAACCGGCGCCGAAGACGAGGAGAAAAACCGCAGCGGCTATCGCCGCCGACCGGTCCCGCGGATCCCATTTCTTCATGCAGCACCGGTGGCGGCGGCAATCTCCGCTCGCACGTCTTCGAGGCGCCGGCGCTGGCGCCCATCCGCATCGAAGTTCTCAGGCGCGAGCCACGCTTTGAACGCGGCGTCGAGCAGCGGCCATTCCCCGTCTATCATCGAGAACCACGCCGTATCGCGGTTAGCGCCCTTGGCCACCATATGCTGGCGGAAGACACCCTCGAAGGTGAAGCCGAGCCGCGCTGCCGCGACTTTGCTGGGTGTATTGTCGTTGTGGCACTTCCACTCGTAACGGCGATATCCGAGATCCTCGAAGACATGCCGGGCCATAAGATAATGGGCCTCGGTGGCAAGCGGCGAGCGCGCCATGGCATCAGCATGCGCGACGGAGCCCACCTCCACGACGCCGTAAGTGGGGTCCGGGCGCATGTAGCTCGCCATGCCCACGACATTGCGGCTGGCCTTGTCCCGGAAGATCAGCGTCACCCAGTTGACTTGAGCGGCATCGAGCCACGCCCCGAAGGCGTCGGCATCGGCAAAGGCTGATTGCGGAAAATAGCGCAGGCGCTCGTTGATCGCGAGACCGCCAAAAGCCTCCCAGAGCGCCTGGAGATGCAGCAGCCGGTCGTAAGGTTCGAGGACAACATACGCGCCCTCCAGCGTTACGGGCTTCGGCGCCGGGCAACCTGCCCATTTGGTAAGATCGCGGTTCGTCATGTCATCCTCGCCCAGATCGAGACATAGCCTGCCCGGCATCAAGCCGGCAGACCTCGCTTTCCGGCATAGGCGAAGGTGCGCGGCGGTGCAAATGCAATCCGGTGATACGGTCATCACCGCCGCGCATGGACGACAAAGACAGGAACGTCGTCAGACGATCGAGGGATCGACCACAGACGGGCTGCTGCCCACCGGCACCTTGGCTGAGGCGACCGTAGCCTCGATGTGATCGACCAGCGCATCCGGCAGGCCGAGACGTCCGGCAAGCATGTCGAGATAGCCACGCTCGGTGCGGCTGTCCGGCTCGATGGTCAGGCGCGACGCGGTGTAAAGTTCGACCTTCTCCTCCTCCGTGCGCGCGGCAGCGACAAGACCGTCGATATCGACCGGGCTCGCCAGCTCGTCGCGCAGGAAAGCCTCCGCCTCGCTGTCGAGCCCGCTCGCACCGACACGCTCCATAATGCGGGCACGCTCACTCTCATCGATATGCCCGTCAGCCCGCGCGGCTGCGATCATCGCGCGTACAAGAACGAGCACGAAATCATTGCGAACGACGGAGGGCGAGATGGAGAAGCCGGAGTTGTCCGGCGGCGGCAGTATCTCAGGAGCGGTCTGCGGGTCGACCCGCTGCGGTGCCTGTCCAGCCTGATAGTTCTTGTAGGCGGTATAACCGAGACCGGCGATGGCCGCGAGGCCGCCGAGCTTCAGCGCCGTGCCCGCGATGTCGCGTCCGGTGCCCGTGCCGAGCAGCACGGCAGCAAGACCGCCGGTCTTCAGGGGATTGTTGCGGGCCATCTGGACGATTTGCCCGGCCTTGTCCTTCATCGAACCACCACCCAGCAGGCCGCCAAGCGCACCGCCGACAGAACTTCCACCAGCACCGCCAAGAAAGCCACCCTGCGACGAACCCTGTGATCCAGACTGAGATCCAGAACGATCCTGCGTGCCTTGGTTTCCTTGGCCCCCAAGCCCCTGCCCCCCAAGCCCCTGAGAGCCGAGAAACTGGTCCAGCAGTTTTTTCGCGTCGAACATCCTGTCGTCAACCTCCTGATTGGTTCATCTGAAGAAGAGACATAGGAAACGGCACGCGGAAAACAAATGCGCCGCCCGGAAAGTCGAGCGATGTCCTGCCGGAAGACATCGCACCGATCAGCCAGCTAAGAGGCTGATCTAGCGAACGTTTCCGGCAGTTACCATCTTGAAGCAGTCGCCTCAGGCTGTCAGGGCGCAGGCTTCCGATGCCAGCTTTGTGATGCCGGCCCAGTCGCCAGCCGCGACCAATTCCTTCGGCGCGACCCAGGAGCCGCCGACGCAGATGACGTTGGACAACGAGAGGTAGTCCATCGCGTTCTTCAGCGAGATGCCGCCGGTCGGGCAGAACAGAGTGCCGGCGAGCGGCGATGCCAGGGCTTTGAGGAAAGCCGCGCCGCCTGCCTGTTCGGCCGGGAAGAACTTCATGATCTCGTAGCCTTCGGCCCGCAGGATCATCGCCTCGCTGGCGGTGGACGCGCCCGGCAGGAACGACGCTTCGTGATCGTCGGCAGCATCCAGCAGGTCGGGCGTGGTGCCCGGGCTGACGATGAACTGCGCGCCGGCCTCGACGGCAGCGGCATAATGCTCGGGGTTGAGGATGGTGCCGGCACCGGTCACGGCGCCCTCGACTTCCTTGGCGACCGCCTCGATGGCGGCGAGAGCCACCGGCGTGCGCAGCGTGATTTCGATCGCCTTCAGGCCGCCGGCCACCAATGCCCGAGCGAGCGGCACGGCCGTCGCGAGGTCTTCGATGATGAGCACCGGCACGACCGGTTGCAGCTTGAGGACGGACAGAAGGCGTTCGGTTTTCTCGATCATGCGGCTTCACTCCTCAATCGATTGAATCTTCCCTCGCAATACCGTCCGCACCCGCCAATGTCGAGATGCTTCCATGCCCTTAATACGGCGGTATCGCGAGGGTAAGATGGTGGACTTTCGCATTTTCTGAATTACGTTGGCCTTGTTGCAAGAATGCGGCATGAGGAACGGGATGGCGAAGGAAATCGAACGGAAGTTCCTTGTGAAGCACGAGGGCTGGAGGGCGGAGGCCGGACCGGGCGCCGCCATGCGCCAGGGCTACCTCGCCGCCATGGACGACCGCACCATTCGCATCCGCCTGATCGATGGCGAGAGTGCGCGACTGACCATCAAGATCGGAACGGGCATGCTGACGCGGGACGAGTTCGAATATGCGGTGCCGCTCGGCGACGGCGAGGAGTTGATCGCATCGGCCATCGGCACCGTGATTGCCAAGACGCGCTATCGCGTGCCGGGCGAGACGCATGTGTGGGAAGTCGACGTGTTCGAGGAACCCTATGCCGGATTGATCGTTGCCGAGGTTGAAATGCGCACCGAGGCCGACGACCCGGTTTTGCCGGACTGGATCGGCGAGGAGGTGACGGACGACCGGCGCTATTCGAACTTCGCCCTTGCGACGCAGAAGGACAAGCGGCGCCCCGATATCGCGGCGGCCGCACACTGAGAAACCCACGGGAAAGATCATGGCCTACAGACTGAAACCCGCGAAACGCTTCACCGACGAATTCCGGCGTATTGCGGGGCGGGAACTCGACAAGGCCATCTCGGCACTGGAACTGCGTCCCGAGGGAACCTCCGGGGCGATTCATGTCGCGCGACGTTGCCTGAAACGCACGCGCGCACTCTACCGGCTTGCCGCACCCGAAGCGCGCAAATTCTACAAAAGCGAAAATGCCCGCCTGCGGGACGCCGCCCGCACGGTGGCCGACCTGCGCGATGCGACGGCGCTGATCGACACCGCGACGATCCTCACGGAGCACCTCTCGGGGGAAGAGCAGGCCGCGGCCGAGCGCGCTGTCGAAGCGCTGCGCGTTCGCAAGGGCTGGGTGGTGACCGCGGAAGGCGACCTTGATGCAACGATCGACGCGCTGATCGCCGAATTGCGCGATGCGAAATCGACGGCAGGAAAGCGCAGCTTTGCCAATGGTGTGCGCCCGACGGCCTACATGATGGCGGCGGCATGGCGCAAGGCCATGGAACGTGCGCAGGTCGCCCTTGCCGCCTGCCACGAGCAGCCGACGCCGGAGCATTTCCACACGCTGCGCAAGCGCACGCAGGACTATCGTTTCTATCATCTCCTTCTTCAGTCGGCCTGGCCGGGCGTCATTCTGGCACGCGAACGGCAGGTCAAGGCCCTGATCGACCGCCTCGGCTTCATTCACGATCTCGCCGTCCTCGGTGACACGCTCGCCCGAGAACCCGAGCTTCTGCCGCCGCAGGACATCGCCATCCTGCGCCACGCGATCAGCCTGGACATACGATGCGAAGAGCGCCATGCGCTCGGTGAGGCCGACGCCCTCTTTGGCGACGTCGCTGGCAAGGAAGCCGAGCGTATCGCCATCCTCTGGCTTGCTGCCGCCTGAGGCGGCGAACAAACGGTCCATCCCTGTTGAGAAGCGCGTGACCACCGGTTATGCCTGTCCGCCATGTCCCGCTCCGCCCGCCTTCTCGATCTCCTCCAGATCCTGCGCACCCACCACCGGCCGGTCAGCGGCGCGGCCCTGGCGGAGGCGACCTGCGTCAGCCTGCGCACGGTCTATCGAGATATCGTGACGCTGCAGGCGCAGGGTGCGGACATCACCGGCGCGCCGGGCCTCGGCTACGTGCTCAATCCCGGCTTTCTCCTGCCGCCGATCATGCTGTCGAGCGAGGAAATCGAGGCGCTGGTGCTCGGCGCGCGCTGGGTTCGCGCCTATACCGACGACCGCCTGAAGCAGTCCGCCATGCATGCGCTCGCCAAAATCGCCGCCGTTCTTCCCGAGGACCTGCGCCGGGAGCTGGAAACATCCGCCCTCCTCGTTCCCACAAAACGCCGCAAGGACAGCCCGGAGCAGGATCGCGCAGCCTTGCGCGATGCCATCAAGGCGGGCGTGAAGCTCGACATCTGCTATCGCGATGAGCAGGCGCAGGAAACCACGCGCCGTGTCTGGCCGGTCGCTCTCGGCTATTTCGAATCCCTGCGCATCCTCGTTGCCTGGTGCGAGTTGCGGGGAGGGTTCCGGCATTTTCGCATCGACCGCATGATCGAGGTCATGCCGACGCAGGAGATCTGCCCCCGTCGCGGCGAGGTGCTCCTGGCGGAATGGCGCCGCGAGAACGGCATCGTCCACGATTTCTGATGAGCATGCCCCATGCTGACAGAAACTGACAGGAGCGCGACGTAAACCTGATCCGCCAGACAGGCTGGCCATCAGGAGACATTCATGCAACCGACCTACATCCTTCTCGTCGTCAATGACCCGCTGGCGAGCGCCGCCTTCTACGAGAGCATTCTCGGCACGACCCCGGTGGAAGCCCAGAAGACCTTCGCCCTCTTCCACATGAACCCGACAACCATGCTCGGCCTCTGGTCGAAACATACGATCGAGCCACCGGTCACCGTCGCGCCCGGCAGCGCCGAACTCTGCTTCGCTCTGGAAAGCGCCGAGGCCGTGGACGCCTGCCATGAGACGTGGAAGGCACAGGATCTGCCGATCCTGCAGACGCCGGTCGAGGCCGATTTCGGCTATACCTTCACCGCTGCCGACCCCGACGGCCACCGCCTGCGCACCTTCTGCCCGTCGCAACGGGGGTAATGCCCGGCTCCGGGCGCAGCCGGGTGATTGCGCGCGCGCGCCGAACGCGGTATTTCACCGCTTATGACGAACAGCGCGACGACAATGCCCCGGGAAGCCCAAGGCGGGTTTCTGGTAGCGGCCCTTTACCACTTTGCCCGGCTCCACCGGTTCGCGGATCTGCGCGATCCGTTGCAGGCTGTCTGCGACGAGAACGGGGTGAAGGGTACGCTTCTTCTGGCGCAGGAGGGTGTAAACGGGACGATCGCCGGCACGGACGCCGGCATCGCCGCCGTTCTCGCCTTTCTGCGCGCCCAGCCGGAGTTCGAGGCTCTGGAACACAAGGAAAGCCGGGCGGCGACCATGCCCTTCCTTCGCATGAAGGTGCGGGTCAAGAAGGAGATCGTCACCATGGGCGTCGAGGATATCGACCCCCTGACGATCGTCGGCACCTATGTCGAACCGAAGGACTGGAACGCGCTGATTTCGAACCCGGAAACGCTGGTCATCGACACGCGCAACGATTACGAGACCGCGATCGGCACCTTCCGTGGCGCACTCGACCCGCAGACGAAGACATTCCGCGAATTTCCGGACTGGGTGAAGAACAATACCGGCCTGCACAACAAGCCGAAGATCGCTATGTACTGCACCGGCGGCATACGCTGCGAGAAGGCGACAGCCTTCATGAAGAGCCAGGGCTTCGACGAGGTCTACCACCTCAAGGGCGGCATCCTGAAATATCTGGAGGAAACGCCGCCGCAGGAGAGCCTGTGGGAAGGTGCCTGCTTCGTGTTCGACGATCGCGTATCAGTGACGCATGGGCTCGGCGAAGGCGAACACACGCTCTGCCATGCCTGCCGCCAGCCGCTGACGCTGGAAGAGCGCACCTCGCCCGTGCATGAGGAAGGCGTTGCCTGCGTTCACTGCCATGACACGCGAACGGACGAAGACCGCGAGCGCTACCGGCAGCGGCAGCGCCAGATCGAGCTTGCGAAGAAGCGCGGATCGAAGCATCTGGGAGGCTGAACCGATGCCGGACAACATCACCGTTTCGGATCTGCGGGATGCGCCGCAATTTCGTGAGATTATGGCCGATCGCCTCTGGACCGCTTGGTGGCGCGACGAGGGTCTGATCACGAAGGATCAGCTTGTCCGAAAGATCGGCGAGAATTTCACATCGACCGGCATCCCCTTCAGCTTGATTGCCCATCGCGGCGATGTCTTCTGTGGCACCGTCTCCGTCATCGAGGACGATATGCCCGCTCGTCCGCAGTATCGCCCTTGGCTCGCCGCCCTCTGGGTCGAGGAGCAGGCCCGCCGCCAGGGTGTCGGAGAGCGTGTGATCGACGTCGCTCTCGAAAAAGTCTCCCGGCTGGCGGCGGAAATCCATCTCTACTGCACGCCGGAAAACACGCCCTTCTACGAGCGCCGGGGCTGGAACCGGCTCGAAACCAATGTCGACGGCGTCAATATCTTCCGCCGCAGCACAGTCGCCTAGCCCTTAAGCCGAAGTCGTTTCCGCGTGATTTCCCTTCGGAAACGCACCTGCGAGATCCCGATACCAGTGACCGCTCTTCTTGATGGTGCGGACCTGCGTGTCGTAATCGACATGGACGATGCCGAAACGCATGCGGTAGCCTTCCGCCCATTCGAAATTATCCATCAGGCTCCAGGCGAAATAGCCTTTCATGGGATATCCCTCGGCGATCAGGTCGGCCGTCACGGCCAGATGCTCGGCGATATAGTCGAGCCGCGGCTGGTCGTTCACCTCGCCGTTTTCAACGCCCATATTGTAGCAGGCGCCATTCTCGGTGATGTAGCAATCCGGCAGGTCGTAGCGTTCGTTGACGGTGCGGATGAGGTCGCCCAGCGCCTGGGGAAAAATCTCCCAGCCGATATCGGTTTTCGCCTCGTTGACGAAGGGTGCCGCCTTGGTGGCGGGAAAGTCCGTTCCCTCGGTCGGATCGTCGCTGACGCGCATCGGCGTGTAGTAGTTCACGCCCCACCAGTCGAGCTTCTGGCTGATCACCGCCATGTCGCCGGCCTCGACCTCCGGCATGCGCGCGCCGAGCGCCTCCAGCACGCTGTCGGGATAGGCGCCCTTGAAGATCGGGCCGAAGAACACACCATTGTGGAAATCGAACGCCCGCTCGGCAGCCGCCTTGTCGGCCTCGCTATCGGTGCCGGGATAGATATGCATGGGATTGATGACGATACCGACCGGCAGGTTCGCCCGCTCTTCCCTCACGGCGGCAACGCCGAGACCGTGTGCGAGATTGGTCACGTGCATCGCGTGCAGCGCTGCCTCCATGTTCTTTTCGCCCGGCGCATGAATGCCATAGAGATGGCTGAGCCAGACCGAGCACCAGGGCTCGTTGAAGGTCGCAACCGCATCCAGCCGGTCGCCGAGACGGGCGATGACGGTGCGGGCATAGCGCTGGAAGGCAAACGCCGTGGAGCGCGCGGTCCAGCCACCATCTCCGGCCAGCGTCAGCGGCAGGTCCCAGTGATAGAGTGTCGCGAAGGCCTTGATGTTGCGCGCCTTCAGGCCATCGACCAGCCGGTCGTAGAAGTCGAGGCCAGCCTCGTTCACCGGCCCGGTGCCATCGGGAACGATGCGCGGCCAGGCGATGGAGAAACGATAGGCCTTCACACCGAGGCTCGCGATCAGGTCGAGATCCTCCTCGAGCCGATTGTAATGATCGCAGGCGACATCGCCGTTGTGCCGGCCGAAGACGCGGCCCGGCATGTTCGAGAATGCATCCCAGATCGACGGCTTGCGCCCGTCCGCCTTCGAAGCGCCCTCGATCTGGAAAGCGGCCGTGGCCACTCCGAACAGGAAATCGCCGGGGAAGCGGTCGGCCAGCGTCTTGGAATCGGTCATCACTCGTGTCCTCTTCAATCGTCGTCTCGGGCGACGCCCGTACCGCCGCCGCGCAGGGACATCCAGAGCCGCCACGCCGTTCGGCAAGCGCAAGAGACTATCCACGCGAACATGAACGGCGGATGACCGGAAACACCATGAGCACACGAAAAAGCCACCGGACGTGGAACATCCGGTGGCTCTGATCCGAAAGCGTGTGGGAAGATCAGACCGAGACCCAGGCCCCGTTGCGCTTCGAAGAACGCACACAGGCGTCCACGAACAGCATGCCCTTCATTCCGTCATCGATGGTGGGGTAGACGACGGCAGGGTCTACCGTGCCGCCAGAGCGCTTCGCCTGGATGGCGCGGGCAGCCTCGGCATAGATCGTCGCAAACCCTTCGAGATACCCTTCGGGATGGCCGGAGGGGATGCGGGAAACGCGGTTAGCCTCCTCAAGCGCGCCGGCACCCATGCGGGTCAGCAGCTGCTTCGGCTGGCCGAACGGCGTGTACCAGAGATAATTCGGGTCCTTCTGCGTCCATTCGAGCCCGCCCTTCGTGCCGTAGACGCGAACCTGCAGCCCGTTCTCGTGGCCCGGCGCCACCTGGCTGCACCAGAGCAGACCTTTGGCGCGCACGCCGTCCTTCTCCTTGAAGCGCATCATGACATGGGCGTTGTCATCGAGTGCCCGACCCTCCACGAAGCTGTCGAGGTCGGCCGCGAGTTCGTCAAGCTCCAGCCCGGAAACGAAAGCGCCGAGATTATAGGCATGCGTGCCGATATCGCCGGTCGAGCCGCCAGCGCCCGAACGCGTCGGGTCCGTGCGCCATTCCGCCTGCTTGGAGCCCGACTTCTCCACCGCATCCGTCAGCCAGTCCTGCGGATACTCCACTTGAACGAGGCGCACCGTGCCGATATCGCCCTTCGCGACCATGGCACGCGCCTGACGAACCATGGGATAGCCGGTGTAGTTGTGCGTCAGGATGAACAGCGCCTCGCTCTCATCGGCAAGCGCCTTCAGCTTGCGGGCGTCACCCAGCGTGGACGTCAGCGGCTTGTCGCAGATGACGTGGATGCCGCGCTTCAGAAACTCCCGCGCCGCCTCGTAATGCACGTGGTTCGGCGTGACGATGGCCACGGCCTCGATGCCGTCCTTCAGCTTCGCCTCGCGGATCGCCATCTGCCGGTAGTCGGCATAGGTCCGCGCCGGATCCAGACCGAGTTCCAGACCCGAAGCCTGCGCCTTTTCCGGCGTCGAGGACAGAGCGCCCGCCACCAGCGTGAACTGGTCGTCGAGACGCGCCGCCATGCGGTGGACGGCGCCGATGAAGGCACCTTGCCCGCCACCCACCATTCCGAGCCGGATACGCGGCTGCCTCGCCTCCGCTGCCTTACCTTCGATGGCCATTCCTATTCTCCGTTTTGATGTGGCGTCGATGTGCTGTCAGATACCGAGCATGCGCCGGTTGGCGGCTTCATCCGTGCCGCCGGTGGCAAAATCGTCAAACGCCTTTTCCGTCACGCGGATGATGTGGTGTTTAACGAACTCCGCCCCCTCACGGGCACCGTCCTCCGGATGTTTCAGCGCGCATTCCCACTCCACCACGGCCCAACCGTCGAAATCGTTCGCCGTCATCTTCGAAAACACCGCGCCGAAATCCACCTGCCCGTCGCCGAGCGACCGGAAGCGCCCTGCCCGGTTCACCCAGCTCTGGAAACCGCCATAGACGCCCTGCCGGCCGGTCGGATTGAATTCGGCATCCTTGACGTGGAACATCCGGATCCGGTCCTTGTAAATGTCGATATTGTCGAGATAGTCGAGGCACTGCAGGATATAGTGCGAGGGATCGTAGAGCATGCAGGCGCGGGCATGGTTGCCGGTGCGCTCCAGAAACATCTCGTAGGTTATGCCGTCATGCAGGTCTTCGCCGGGATGGATCTCGTAGCAAATATCGACGCCGCAGTCCTCGGCATGGTCGAGGATCGGCTTCCAGCGCCTAGCAAGCTCGTCGAAGGCCGTCTCCACCAAACCCGCCGGGCGCTGCGGCCATGGATAGAGGTAAGGCCAGGCGAGCGCGCCGGAGAAGCTTGCCATCGCGTTGAGACCGAGGTGCTTCGACGCGGTCAGCGCGAGCTTGACCTGATCGACGGCCCATTCCTGACGCGCCTTCGGATTGCCCCGCACCTCCGGTGCCGCAAACCCGTCGAAGCCCTCGTCATAGGCCGGGTGCACGGCGACCAACTGGCCTTGAAGATGAGTCGACAGTTCGGTGATGACAACGCCGTTGTCGCGCGCTTGGCCTGCCAGATCGTCGCAATAGCCCTTGGATTCCGCCGCTTGTCTCAGGTCGATGAGCCGCGCATCCCATGTGGGCACCTGCACGCCCTTGTAGCCGATATCGGCTGCCCATTTCGTGATGGCATCGAAGGAATTGAACGGGGCCTCGTCGCCCGCAAACTGTGCCAGAAACAAGCCCGGCCCCTTGATCGTCTTCATCTCGCAACTCCTCCATCCTGTCGACAGCCGCCCACGCGGCAATCCTGTCGGACAGACCCTCCGGGCCTGCCATCGTCTGAAATTCAACCGCCGCCTGCAACGTTGCAGGAGCAACTACGGTACCACTATGAGATATGCAGGCAACCCTTCGCGACCACCTGAGACGTCGTGTTTCGCCCGCTTTCGACATGAAAAAGCCGCCTGCGGATGTCCGCAGGCGGCCTCTGTTCAATGATCAGAAGGGCGAATCCGGGAAGTAGAACGTCTCGGCATTCTCCTTGGTCACCAGCGTCGCATCCAGCGTATAGGTGCCGCTGACGGGGACCTGATCGTAGAGCGCCGACGCCGTCAGTTCCATCGCCGTGCCGACCATGGCCGGGGGATAGAGAACGTCGACGGGGATCATCTTGTCGCCGTCCATGACCTTCTTGATCATGTCCTTGGAGCCGGCACCGGCGACGACATACTGGATGTCCTTGCGGCCGGATTGCTCGATCGCCTGCAGCACGCCCACGGCCATGTCGTCGTCCTGGCACCAGACCACATCGATCTTCTGGTACTTGGTCAGGAAGTCCTGCATGACCTTGAAAGCATCGTCGCGATTCCAGTTGCCGAACTGGCGGTCGAGAACCTTGACGTTGGAGCCGGCGATGCCCTTGTCGAAGCCGTCCTGACGCTGCTGGTCGATCGGGATCGGCAGGCCGCGGATGACGACGACTTCGGCATCCGGCGTCTTGCCCGCGATATACTTGCCTGCGACTTCGCCGAGTGCAGGGTTGTTGCCGGCCACGTAAAGGTCGCGGATCGTGTCGTCGTTGACGCTCGGTGCGCGGTCGACGATGGTCACGAACTTGCCCTTGTCCTTGACTTCCTTGATGGCGTTGACCAGCGGATCCGGATCGGACGGCAGGATGACGAGCGCGTCGATGCCCTGCGTGCTCAGATCCTGCACGGCGTTTGCCTGGTTCGCCGCATCCGGCGAGGTCTTGACGATGACGTTCAGGCCGGGATGTTCGGCCATGAGCAGCTTCGCCACACGCTCGGCATGGAACACCACACCGGACGTCCAGCCATGATCGGCTGCCGGTATCGATACGCCGATGGTCTTCGTTTCCTGCGCAAGGGCGCCACCCGACAGGGCAGTGCCTGCCAATGCCATGACCAGTGCCAGTCCCAGAATGCGTTTCTTCATGTTTCTCTCCTCCCGATGATGCGGGCTTCTGGGCATTTGCCCGGGCGCCCGCGAACCCTTACCCGCTCATGGCCGCCGAATCAGGAACCTCTGGACCAGCATGGCGATGATGATGATGGCGCCCTGGATGGCGCTCAGCAGATACTCGCTGACCACATTCGACAGGAGCATGATGTTGCCGACGATCTCCAGAATGAACGCGCCGCAGATCGTCCCCCAGATGCGCCCAACGCCGCCACGCAGCGCCGTGCCGCCGACCACGACGGCGGTGATCGCCTGCAGCTCCCACAGAATGCCCGTGGTCGCCGATGTCGATCCGAGCCGGGGCACGTAGATGAGAACCGCAATGGCGACGCACACACCCTGGATAATGTAGGCGATGGTGCGGACGCGGTTGACCTTAATGCCGGAATAGCGCGCGACATCCTCGTTGGAGCCGACCGCGACGACGTGACGGCCGTAGCGGGTTCGATAAAGCACGAAAGCACCGATGGCCGCCGTGACGAAGATCACGACGATCGGCACGGGAACGCCGAGGATGGTGCCGAAATAGGCCGGCCGATAGAGCGACTGGACGGCCGGATCGCGCAGCGTGATGGCGCCGCCCTGCGACAGCCACGTCGTCAGCCCGCGATAGATGCCCATGGCGCCGAGCGTCGCGATGAACGGCTCGATCCGCCCGACGGTGGTTACCAGACCGTTGGCCAGCCCACAGGCAGCCCCCACCAGAAGGGCGATGCCGACGCCCGCCAGAAGCGTCATGCCGGGACTGCCCGCCGCACCGCTGTTCAAAAACAGGATCATGACGCTCGCGACGAAGGCGACCATGGCTCCGACGGAAAGATCCAGCCCGCCGGACGAGATCACGAAGGTCGCACCGACGGCTATGACCGCGATGAAGGCGCTGCGCGCCAGCACGTTCGTCAGGTTGTCGATGCTGAGGAAATTCGGATGCGCGAAGGCGCCGAGCACCAACAGCAGCGCCAGCGCGATGAAGGGCGCGACGGCCCCGAGATCGATATTGCGAATGGATCGTGCCGGCTTTGCGCCGTCTGCCGTGATATTGGTCATTGTCCCCCGCGTCACGCGGCCTCCCCAGAAACGCCGCCGGAAACTCCCGTCGCCAGCACGACGATGTCGTCTTCCGTCATCCGCTCGCCCGCGACCTCACCGACGATGCGCCCCGACCGCATGACGACGATCCGGTCGCAGATGCCGATCAGTTCCGGCATCTCGGAGGAGACCACGATGATGGACCGGCCCTCCTCAGCCAAGCGGGCGATAAAGGCATAGATCTGTTCTTTCGTGCCGATATCGATGCCGCGCGTCGGCTCGTCAATGATGACGATCTGCGGGTCGAGCAACATCATCTTGGCGATCAGCAGCTTCTGCTGGTTGCCGCCCGATAACTGGCCCGCCAGCAAATCCTTGCGGCCTGTGCGGATATCGAAATCCTGAATCGCCGTATCGAGTGCCGCATGCTCCTTCTTGCGATCCACCTGAAAGCCACGCACGAAACGCCCGAGGGATGCCAGCGTCAGGTTGACGCGCAAATCCTTGGAAAGCAGGAGCCCCTTGCCCTTGCGGTCTTCCGAGAGATAGACGATGCCGGCCTTGAGGCTGGCGTGCACGTCGCGAAACTGGACCGGGCGTCCATGCAGCATGACCGTGCCATGCGCCGGGCGAAGACCGACCAGGCCCTCCATCAGTTCCGTCCGCCCGGCCCCAACCAGACCGGCAAATCCGAGGATCTCGCCTTTGCCGAGCCGAAAGGTGGCATTCGTCGCGTAGCCGGGCACGGACAGGCCGGACACCTCCAGCACCGCCTCGCGGGACGCGACCGATACGCGATCCGGATAAAGTTTGGCGACGTCGCGCCCAACCATCAGCCGCGCCATGTCGGCGGGTTGCAGCGTGGAGGCGGCGTGCGTGGCGACGGTGCGACCATCGCGCAGGACGGTTACTGTATCGGCGATGTCTTTCACCTCCGGCAGGCGGTGCGAAATGTAGAGCACGGCAACGCCGCGATCCCGGATGTGCCGGATCAGCTGCAGAAGTGCCGCCGTCTCGTGCGGCGTGAGAGATGCGGTGGGTTCATCGAAGATGACGACCCGGTGGGGCACCAGCAGCACGCGGGCAATCTGCACGAGCTGACGCTGCGCGATCGACAGCCGGGCAACAACCGTGCGCGGATCGATGTGGGCTCCGAGCGCATGGACAGCCTCGCGCGCACCTTCATTCATCGCATTGTCGTCGAGCGTCAAGCCCCTGACCATTTCGCGACCGAGATAGATGTTCTGGGCGACGGTGAGGTCGGGCGCGAGCAGGATTTCCTGATGCACCAGCACGATGCCGCGCGCCTCCGCATCGACAGGCCCGGACAGCGTGACGGGCTGGCCGTCGATCAAGATCTCACCCCGCGTCGGCGGAAGATTGCCGGCGATCAACTTCATCAGCGTCGATTTGCCGGCGCCATTCTCGCCGATGATCGCATGCACCTTACCGGCCTCGATTGTGAGATCGATGCCCTTCAGCACTTCGACGATACCGAACGTCTTGGACAGTCCGCTCGTTTGCAGAAGAGGTGAAGTGGAAACAGCGGCAGCGCTCATACGGCACTCCACATCGCAAACGCCCGAGACGAAACGCGAACTGCGCAACGCAAGCGCAAAGATACAAATCGGCGCGCTGACGGGTATACGCCGCAAGCGCCAAAAGGTGCTGTCGAAATCACGCTGAATCTCCTCCGAAATCGAAGCTAGCGCAATTGATGAGGTACGTAAAGCAGCTTTGTCTGCCTGATCACGGAGAGGTGTTCAACCTTCCCTAAGGCATTGTTAAAGTACGATTACCCTGAAAATTAGGGTTAGAAAGGCGCAGAAAACGCATCCGGCGCGCCCGCTTCCACGAACGCGCCGGGATATGCTCATGGATCGCTCAGACGTAGCGGTTGACCACGTTTTCCAGATATTCCTGCCGGCCGGAGCGCGGCTGCGGGTTGAGGTCGGTCGCCTCGACATGGGCTGCAAGCTCTTCGAGCGACATCGAGGTCAGCCGCTTGCGGCCCTCCTCCGTGCTCCAGCCGGCATAGCGCGCGTCCAGCGGGCCGGACAGGGCCTTGTCCTCGACCATCTTCGCCGCCGCCTTCAGGCCGCGGGCGCAGCAATCCATGCCGCCGATGTGACCGATGAGCAGGTCTTCCGCATCCAGCGACTGACGACGCAGCTTGGCGTCGAAATTCGTGCCGCCGGTGGTGAAGCCGCCGCCTGCCAGAACCTGATAGTAGGCGAGCGCCATTTCCGGGACGTTGTTCGGAAACTGGTCGGTATCCCAGCCGGACTGGTAGTCGTTGCGGTTCATGTCGATCGAGCCGAACAGGCCGAGCGCATTGGCAAGCGCCAGTTCATGCTCGAAGGAATGACCCGCCAGGATGGCATGACCCTGCTCGATGTTGAGCTTGACCTCGTTCTCCAGACCGTAGGACTTCAGGAAGCCGTAGACCGTCGCAACGTCGTAGTCGTACTGGTGCTTGGTCGGCTCCTGCGGCTTCGGCTCGATCAGGATCGCGCCCTTGAAGCCGATCTTGTGCTTGTACTCCACCACCATGTTGACGAAGCGGCCGAGCTGGTCGAGCTCCTGCTTCAGATTGGTGTTGAGCAGCGTCTCGTAGCCTTCGCGCCCGCCCCAGAGCACGTAGTTCTCGCCGCCGAGCTTCACGGTCGCGTCCATGCAGGTCTTCACGGTCGCCGCGGCAAACGCGAAGACGTCCGGATCCGGATTGGTCGCAGCACCCGACATGTAGCGGCGGTGCGAGAAGAGGTTGGCCGTACCCCAGAGCAGCTTGACACCGGTCTCCTGCTGTTTGCCGGCGAAGTAATCGACGATCTCGTTCAGGTTCTTCGTGTTCTCGGCAAAGGTCTTGCCTTCCGGCCGCACGTCCGCGTCATGGAAGCAGTAATAGGGTACGCCCAGCAGGTCGAAGAATTCGAAGGCGACATCGGCCTTCAGCTTCGCCGCTTTCATGCTGTCCTCGAACCAGGGACGCTCGAACGTCTGCCCGCCGAAGGGATCGCCACCCGGCCAGACGAAGGTGTGCCAGTAGGCAACGGCGAAGCGCAGATGGTCTTCCATCCGCTTGCCCATGACCACTTCGTTCGGATCATAGTGGCGGAAGGCCAGCGGATTGGTGCTGTCAGGCCCCTCGAAGCGGATCTTCTGGATGTCCTTGAAATAACCGGTGCTCATGATGTTTCCTCCAATGGTGTCGTTATCTGGGATCAGTAGGCGGCGCGGATGGCAGGATAGAGCCGGCCATAGCGCTGATAGGCGTCCTCATAAGCCTCGCGCAGCGAAGCAACGGGCTCGACCGTGTGCGCGGTCTTCGGCGGTGTGAAGACGGAAAGCGGATCGGCGCCGGTGGCCGCAACGAGGCCGAGACGGGCAGCCCCGAAGGCCGCACCGAAGTCGCCATCGGCCGGCACGTCGACCGGAAGGTCGAGCGCGGTCGCGATCGACGACAGCCAATAGGGCGAACGCGACCCGCCGCCGATCGCGGTTACCCGGTGCAACTGCGTGCCAGCGCTCTTCAAGGCCTCCAGGCTGTCGCGGATGGCGAAGGACACGCCTTCCAGCACGGCTTGCGTCAGCACCTCCCGACCGCTCTCATGGCCAAGGCCGATGAAGGCGCCGCGGATGGTCGCATCGTTGTGCGGCGTGCGCTCGCCGGAGAGATATGGAAGGAAGGTAACGCCGGTCGGCGCCTGCAGCGTGTCGCCCAGTTCCTGCGTCAGCTCGGAGGCACTGCGGCCGGTGACGCCCGCATGCCAGTTCAGCGCATCGGTGGCCGACAGGATAACGCCCATCTGGTGCCATGTGTCGGGAAGCGCATGGCAAAAGGCGTGAACGGCACTTTCCGGATTGGGCAAATAGCGCGCATTTGCCGCGAAGAGCACACCCGACGTGCCGAGCGAAACGAAAGCCTGACCCTCGCCGATCGTGCCCATGCCGCAGGCAGACGCCGCATTGTCGCCGGCACCACCGGCCACCACGACCCCGGCCCCCATGCCCCAGCCGGCCGCAAGATCCGACTTCAGCGTGCCGGCAGGTGCCGTTCCCTCGACCAGAGACGGCATCTGCCGTTCGCTGAGGCCCGTTGCTGCCAGCAGACTTTCCGACCAGGCGCGCTTGCCCGTATCGAGCCAGGACGTGCCGGCGGAATCCGACATTTCCGAGATGTGCTCGCCCGTCAGCCAGAGGCGCAGATAGTCCTTCGGCAGCAGCACCCAGCGCACCTTGGCAAACGCGTCCGGTTCGTTCTTCGCGACCCAGGCAAGCTTCGGCGCGGTGAAACCGGGGAAGACGATATTGCCGGTGATGGCGCGAAACTGCGGATCGGCATCGAGCGCTGCGGCCTCGGCATGGGAGCGCGTATCGTTCCAGAGAATGCAGGGGCGCAGCACGTTGTCACTCTCGTCGAGCAGCGTCGCGCCATGCATGTGCCCAGACAGACCGATGCCCCGCACGGCGGCAAGCTCGGCGGGATGCGATGCCTTCAACCCGGCGATCGCTTCCTGCGTAGCGCGGACCCAGTCGGCCGGGTCCTGCTCCGACCAGCCGGGATGCGGGCGCAGAACGTCGCAGGCGCCGGTCGCCGAACCGACGATGCGCTGCTCGCCGTCGATAAGCAGCGCTTTGACGCCGGACGTGCCGAGATCGATGCCGAGATACATGGGATGCTCCTAGTTTGCCTCGCCGACCACACCGGACGGGAGACGGGAAAGGCCGTCCGCATCATCTGCGAACGGCAGGTTGTCCTTGAGAAAGATATCGATGCGGATGCGCTCCTGCGCCTCGACCGTGGGAATGCCGTCGGCCTTGGCCTTGAGAACGCGGATGGCGCTGCGCACCTCGTGGCCCGCGTCCTGATTGAGCACCGCGTCGATCAGATCGGCTTCGAGCGCAGCACGCGTGTGCGGCGTCAACTCATGTGCAATGACGGCGCGCGGGCGCGGCCTGTCATGGCGTTGCAGGGCTGCGATCAGGCCGCGATTGCCGGCGCCGAGACTGTAGATGCCCGCGACATCCGGATGCCGCGCCAGAAGATCGGCGATCAGCCGCTCCGTCGCCGCCGGATCGTCCTGACCCTCGAGCACCGGCAGCACATCGCAGGTGTCGGACAATGCGGCCCGGAATCCGTCGAGCCTGTCGCGATGGTCGCGCACCAGCATGGAGCCTGCGAGCACGGCGATCGTTGCCCTTTGCCGCCCGACGAAGCGGCGCATCAGGCCACCGGCCGTACGCCCCGCCGCGTGATTGTCGATACCCGCGAAGTGATCGCGGCAGGAAGGTCCAAGGTCTGACACCAGCGTCACCAGCGGAATGCCGGCCGCCTGCACGCGGAGTGCCGCATCCACCACATCCGGCGCATCCACTGCCACCACAGCGATACCCGCCGGCTCCTCAGCGATCGCCGCGTCGAGCGCACGGGAAACAGCCGCCCCGTCGAACGGGGGAACGACGACGAGCGAGATCGCCACACGGTCGGCGGCAGGGCGTGCCATGGCCTCGCGGACATGCCGTTCCAGCCCGCGCATGAACGAGTTGTCGCCGGCGGGGAGAATGAAGGTGAAGGGATAGACCCGGCTCTTGGCAAGGTTTGCAGCCGCCATATCGCGGACGAACCCGATGGCTGCGATCGCCGCCTCCACGCGAACGCGCGTTGCCGCCTTCACACCCGGCCGCCGGTTCAGGACCCGGTCGACCGTGGCCAGGCTGACGCCCGCTTCTGCGGCGATATCGTGAACGGTCGGTCGCATGGCTCCTCCGGAAACGAGGTCTAGAGGAATTTCTGATGTACGTAAATCAGAAATTTTGGTGCGCACCCCAAAACGAAGAACGCCGGCACGAAGGCCGGCGTCGATGACTGAGAATAAACGTCTGTCAGTGCCCGCCGCCAGCGCTGGGCGCGACGGGTTTCGGCTTCTGGATGACCAGGACGCAGAAGATCAGCGCGCCGAAAAGGCACGTCAGCAGCACGAAGATATCGGCAAACGACAGGATGGAGGCCTGCCGCTGGACGATGCCTGCGAGCTGCTTCATGGCGATCGTCGTACCATCCATGCCGTGGGCATTGTAGTTGCCGGCGATCTGGTTCAGCTGCTCCATCGCCTCCGGGTTGCTCCACGTCACATGCTCGGAAAGCTGGGCGTAATGCACGTCCTGCCGCCGCGTGAGAATCGTATTGATCGCTGCGAGCCCGACGGCGCCGCCGAGGTTTCGGGTAAGGTTGAACACGCCGGACGCGCCGCGGATCCTGTCCGGCGGCAGCGTGCCGAGCGCCACGTTGTTGATCGGCACCATGCACATCATCATCCCGAAGCCACGCAGGATCTGGGGCACGAGGAGTTCGTAGAAATCCCAGTCCGTGGTGATATTGGTCATGATGTAGGTACCGCTCGAGAACGAGGCGAAGCCAATGACCATCAGCACGCGCGGATCGAACTTGCCCGAGAGAATGCCGGCGATCGGCGCCGTGCAGAACATGGCGACGCCCGAGACGAACATGGTCTCCCCGATCATCAGCGAATCATAGTGCCGGATCTGCCCGAGATAGAGCGGGTAAAGATAGGTGAGCCCATACAGTCCGATGCCCATGATGAAGGAGAAGAGCGAGCCGAAGGCGAAGTTCCGGTTTGTGAAGGCGCGCAGGTCCACAACGGGGAAATCGACGGTGAACACCCTGTAGAAGAAGACGATGGCCGCGACGACGCAGGCGACGGCACCCGCCAAGATATGCCCGTCGCTGAACCAGTCGTTCGTATTGCCCTCCTCCAGCACATATTCGAGGCAGCCCAGAAACAAGCCCATGGAGAGGAGACCCCACCAGTCGAATTTCTTCACGAGGCTCAGTTCCGGCTTGTCGAAGTCGATATAATTCCAGGTGACGATCGCGACCACGATTCCCGGGGGAATGTTGACGAGGAACAGCCAGTGCCAGGAAAAGGCGTGGCTGAGATAGCCGCCGACGGTCGGCCCGATGGTAGGCGCGAGCGTCGCGATCAGGCCGATGATCGGCGAGACGATGTTGCGCTTGGAGGGCGGGAAAATGGTGAAGGCCGCAGCGAAGACGGAGGGGATCATGCCGCCGCCGATGAAGCCTTGGAGCGCGCGGTAGATGATCATCTGGTCGATGTTCGTCGCCGTCGCCGCAAGCGCGCTCGCGACCGTGAAGCCGGCGGCCGAGCAGGCAAAGAGCACTCGGGTGGAGACGATGCGCGCCAGCGTACCCGAAAGCGGGATCATGATGACTTCGGCGATGAGATAGGCCGTCTGCACCCAGCCGATCTCGTCGGAACCGGCGGAAATACCGGCCTGGATTTCGGCAAGCGATGCCGACACGATCTGGATGTCGAGGATCGACATAAACATGCCCACCACCATCGCGAAGAAGGCGATCAGCCTGCGCGGGTCCATCTTCTCTTCCGCACCAGCCTTGGCGCCAGATCCAGAACCTGGACCCGAGCCGGAACCCGCCGTCATCGCGCCAGGCCGCCCGCCGGCGATCGCAGTTGCACTCGCAGCCATCGGCTTGCTCCCGTGCGAACGCTGCTGCCTGTCGAAAGGCCCGCAGAACGCTCGATATCGTCAGAAATGGTCCTCCCGGGCGGCGGGGCGGAGCCGCTGTCGCCCGGGGGCCTGAGAAGAGGGTACTATCGCACGGCGGCCGTGTCGGTCGTCTGCGGCGCAGTGCGCGTGTCCACATCCACGACAACGCTGAGGCCCGCCTGCAAGCGCCCGCTATCGAGCACGTCCTGCGGCAGGGCGATGCGCACCGGCACGCGCTGGATGACCTTGGTAAAGTTGCCCGTCGCATTTTCCGGCGGCAGCAGCGAGAAGACGGAACCGGAAGCCGGCGCGATGGACTCGACGGTCGCCTCGATCGGCTTTTCGTCATAGGCGTCCACATGCACCTTCACCTTGGAGCCCGGCACGAGACCGGCGATCTGCGTCTCCTTGAAGTTCGCATCGATGTAGAGCTTGTTGACCGGCACGAGCGCCGCAAGACGCTGGCCGGCCGAGACGAGATCGCCATCCTGAACCGCGAGATTGCCGACGACGCCGTCATAGGGCGCTTTCAGAACCGTGAAGCCGAGATCCCGCTCAGCCTTGTCGCGCGACAGTTCCAGCGAGCGGATCGTGCTTTCCGCTTCGGCACGCTGGGCTTGCAGCACCGAGACGTTGGCGGCCGCCGCGGCAATCGTCGCATCGGCTGCGAGCACGTTGGCTCGCGCCTGGTCGAGCGCCACATTGGCACTGTCGAGGGAAGCGACCGAGCCCACGGCCTTTGACTGGAGGTCGCTGGCACGCTTCTGCGTGATCTCGGCCCCGCGCACGGTCGCTTCCAAGGCGGTCTTCTGCGCCCGGGCTTGCTGCAAGCTCGCCTGCGCACCGGCGATCTGCGCGTCAAACCGCGCAAGAGACAGTCTTTCAGTTTCGATCTGGGCCTGCGCCTGATCGGCGGCGATCCGGTAGTCGCCATTGTCGAGCGTGACGAGCGGGTCGCCCGCCTTGACCCGCTGGTTGGCGACGACATTCACCGTTTCCACATAGCCGGAAACCTTCGGCGCGATCGACGTCAGGTCACCTTCGATATAGGCATCGTCGGTCGAGATCATGAAACGGCCATTGGTCCACCACTCATAGCCGAACCAGCCGGCAGCCCCGAGAACAGCAAGACCGATGATGGGTACGACCAGACGGCGGCGTTTCGGCTGCTTTTCAGGCGCATCCGGGGCAGGTGCGGCGATGGGCGCAACGGCAGCAGGCGCATCCTCGGCACGGGCCGTGGGCACAGCATCCGCAGCGTCGAAATCCTCAACCACCGGCCGTACATGCGCTGCCGATGTCTTGCTGGAACCTGCCATGGTCGACGTCCCCGAAAATTGGCTGAAAAAATAGTAAGAAAAGCAAACTGAACCGCTCAGTTCGATTTGACATAGGCAAGTCCATCCCGCATATCAAGCGAAATCGAACCGTTCGGTTCGAAAAGTTAACGATGGGAGAATGCGATGCCTGCGCTGCAGCGAGCCGATGCCCCGACGGTAACCGTTAAGGCCGATGCTCTCGGCGCCGAAACGCTGCAGCCCGGCGCGTCGCTGGCGGATGTCGGGACGGGTGGCCGACGGGTGGCGGGCGAGGATCCGGTCAAACGTGATCAGATCATCGACGGCGCCAAGCGCGTCTTCATGGCCGTTGGCTTCGATGCCGCCAGCATGAACGACATCACCCGCGAAGCCGGCGTCTCCAAGGGCACGATCTACGTCTACTTCGGAGGCAAGGAAGACCTGTTCGCGGCCATGATCGAGCGCGAGCGTGCCAAGGTGGTTGCCAGCATGAAGCATGTGCTGCAGAGCAATCACGGGCCTGTCGATGCCGTCCTGCATGATTTCGGCGTAACGTTCGTCACGCATATATGCTCGGACACGACCGTCCGCGGCATGAAGATGGTATTGAGCGTCAGCGAGCGCATGCCGGCCCTCTGCCAGCGCTTCTTCTCGGCCTCGCCGGAAAACGGCTATTCGATCTTGAAGACCTATCTCGAAAGCAAGATCGCCGAGGGACAGCTGAAGATCGAGGATACGGATCTCGCTGCGCGGCAGTTCATAGAGCTCTGCATGCCCGGCCTTTTCAAGCGTCGTCTGTTCGGCTGGCTGCCTGTCCCGCCGGACGCGGACGAGATCGACCGGACGGTTCGCTCGGCCATCGCGATGTTCATGACGTTCTATATCGCGAAAACGTGAAGTAATGTGACTTCGGGACAGGTTTGGCGCGCGTCAGGCGACTTGTCGTCTGGCGATTTGCCTTTACATGGGGAACGTCGACGCCCGCACGCCGCAGGCATCCCGTATCAGCCTCTCAAAGAGGCCACTCCTATCGAAGAAGGACCCGCCCCGATGCAGGAATTCCTGCTGCTCATGCAAGACCCAGCCGCCTGGATTGCGCTTATCACGCTCGTCGTCATGGAAGTCGTGCTCGGCATCGACAACCTGATCTTCATTTCCATCCTGACGAACAAGCTGCCCCCGGAGCATCGTGACAGGGCGCGCAAGATCGGTATCGGCCTGGCTCTCATCATGCGTCTCGGCCTGCTCTTCGCCATCGCGTGGATTGTCAAGCTCGACTCCGACCTGTTCACGATCGCCGGCATGGGCTTCTCCGGCAAGGACCTGATTCTGATCGCCGGCGGTATCTTCCTCGTCTGGAAGGCCACCAAGGAGATCCACCACTCGGTCGACGTCCAGGACCACAAGGAAGATCTCGTCGGCGCCGGCAAGAACGTCGTGAAAATGACCTTCGGCGCGGCGATCGGCCAGATCCTGATCCTCGACCTCGTCTTCTCGATCGACAGCATCATCACGGCCGTCGGCATGACGCCGCATGTGCCAATCATGTTCATTGCCGTCATCACCGCCGTCACGGTCATGCTCCTGGCCGCGACGCCGCTCGCCAACTTCATCGAGAAGAACCCGACCATCGTCATGCTGGCCCTCGCCTTCCTGCTGATGATCGGCGGCACGCTGATCGTCGAAGGCTTCGGCGTTCACGTCCCCAAGGGCTACATCTACGCCGCCATGGCCTTTTCGGCCGGCGTCGAGGCGCTCAATATGTTCACGCGCCGCAAGCGCGAGCGGGAACGCACCGCAAACGGCAGCGTGACGCCGACGCAGCATTGATCGCCTGAAACAGGCGGCCCGGCAGCACCTGCCGGGCCGTTTTTCCGTGTGCCGCGCCTCGACCGCGCAAGGCCTCAGCCTTGACGTGCGCAGGGGAATATGGTCTCACGCCCGCGATTGAAGATGCCGGCCGCGCCCCGCAAGGCGCGTGGACGCGCGTCTCCGCCTTTGAGGGCTTGGGCCGGTGCGGCGGCGCTTGCCCGGAAACGCCAGCAGCACGCCAACAGGCCGAGATCATGACAGACACACCAGTCCGGGTGCGCATCGCCCCCTCCCCCACCGGCGAGCCGCATGTCGGCACGGCCTATATCGCACTGTTCAACTATCTTTTCGCCAAGAAGAACAACGGCACCTTCATCCTGCGCATCGAGGACACGGATGCGACCCGTTCGACGCCGGAATTCGAGACCAAGGTGCTCGACGCCCTGAAATGGTGCGGACTGGAATGGGCGGAAGGTCCCGATATCGGCGGCCCTTACGGCCCCTATCGCCAGTCCGACCGCAAGGACATCTACAAGCCCTACGTCGAGAAGATCGTCGATGCCGGCCACGGCTTCCGCTGCTTCTGCACGTCCGAGCGCCTGGCCGAAATGCGCGAGGCCCAGCGCGCCGCCGGCAAGCCGCCGAAGTATGACGGCCTCTGCCTGCACCTGAGCGCCGAAGAGGTGACGCGCCGGGTGGATGCCGGGGAGCCCCATGTCGTGCGCATGAAGATCCCGACCGAAGGCGTCTGCTCCTTCGTGGACGGTGTCTACGGCCCCGTCGAAATCCCGTGGGATGCCGTCGATATGCAGGTCCTGTTGAAGGCGGACGGCATGCCGACCTACCATATGGCCAACGTCGTGGACGACCATCTGATGCGCATCACCCATGTGGCGCGCGGCGAGGAATGGCTGTCCTCGGTCCCCAAGCACATCCTGCTCTATCGCTATCTCGGCCTCGAGCCGCCGGTGTTCATGCATCTTTCCCTGATGCGCAACGCCGACAAGTCGAAGCTTTCCAAGCGCAAGAACCCGACTTCGATCTCCTATTACTCCGCGCTCGGCTATCTGCCGGAAGCGCTGATGAACTTCCTCGGCCTGTTCTTCATCCAGATCGCCGAGGGCGAGGAGATGCTGACCATGGCGCAGCTGACCGAGCATTTCGATCCGGAAAACCTGTCGAAGGCCGGCGCCATTTTCGACGTCCAGAAGCTCGACTGGCTGAACGGCCGCTGGCTGCGCGAAGGTCTTTCGGAAGAGGCGTTCGTCGGCCGCGTGCTGGCCTGGGCCATGGAGAACGACCGCATTAAAGAAGGCCTGCGCCTCTCCCAGTCGCGCATCTCCAAGCTCGGCGATCTGCCGGATCTCGCGGGCTTCCTGCTCAAGGCGGATCTGGGGCTCGATGCCGCTTCCTTCGCCAAGGTGAAGACATCGCCGGAAGAGCTGGTCGAGATCTTCAAGACGGTTCAGCCCGATCTCGAAACCATTGTCGAGTGGAACGCGGAATCGGTGGAAGCCGAGCTGCGCGCCAGCGCCGACCGCATGGGCAAGAAGCTGAAGATCGTGCTCGCACCGCTCTTCATCGCCATCTCCGGCTCGTCGCGCTCGCTGCCCCTCTTCGACAGCATGGCCATTCTCGGCCGCTCCGTCGTGCGCCAGCGCCTGAAGGTCGCAGGCCAGGTGGTTGCGGCGATGGCGGCCGCCGCAAAGTAAGATCGCGGGCTTGGCAGCCCCTCATCCGGCTGCCGCCACCTTCTCCCCGCCTGCGGGGCGAAGGGACACGCGGCGTCCGCCCACCTCTCTCAGGGCACGTCCCCTCTCCCCGCCTGCGGGGAGAGGGCTAGGGTGAGGGGCGACGACCTCCCATAGACCCGCCGAAGAACAAACCATTTCGCGGCCTTGCCGCCACAGGACAGGCAACCATGACCGAAAAGCTTGATACCGCCCTCTCATCCGACGTGACCGAAGTCCGCGCGCAGAAGCTGAAGCTGCTGCGCGAGCAGATCGGCGATGTCTACCCCGCGCACTTCCACCGCACGATCACCAACGGTGAACTTGCGGCGAAATACGAAGGGCTGGAGCCGGACGCCGTGACGGAGGATGTGGTCACCGTTGCCGGCCGTGTGTTCTCGTCGCGCAACTCCGGCATGTTCATGGACATCCGCGATGCCGAGGCTAAAATCCAGATCTTCTCGCACAAGGACACGACGCCGGAGGAAGCCCGCGCGCTTCTGCCGATGGTCGATATCGGCGACATCATCGGCGTCACCGGCGTTGTGCGCCGCACCAAGCGCGGCGAGCTGACGATCAATGCGCAAGAGATCACCATGCTCACCAAGGCGCTGCTGCCGATGCCGGAGAAGTGGCACGGCCTCTCCGACATCGAGCTGCGCTATCGCAAGCGCCACCTCGACATCCTCACCAACGAGGATTCGAAGCTGCGCTTCCAGCAGCGCGCCCGTATCATCTCCGGTATCCGCCGCTTCATGGAGGAAAACGGCTTCATGGAGGTCGAGACCCCCATGCTGCACTCCGTCTATGGCGGCGCGACTGCCGAACCCTTCAAGACGCATCACAACACGCTGAAGCTCGACATGTACCTGCGCATCGCGCCGGAACTGTTCCTCAAGCGCACGCTGGTTTCGGGCCTTGCCGACAAGGTGTTCGAGGTCAACCGCAACTTCCGCAACGAAGGCGTCTCCACCCGGCACAATCCCGAGTTCACGATGATGGAATGCTACTGGGCCTATGCCGACTACGAGGACATCATGGACCTCGTGGAGCGTCTGTTCTCCTCGCTCGCGATGAGCATCCACGGCTCGACAGACGTCACCTTCGGCGACAAGACGCTGTCCTTCGCAGGTCCGTTCAAGCGCGTCCCCATGCCGGATGCCGTGAAGGAGGTCACCGGCATCGACTTCCTTGCCATCAAGACGGATGAGGAAGCCCGTGCTGCGGCAAAAGCGGCCGGCTTCGAAATCGAGAAGGACTGGACCTGGGGCGAATGCCTCGCCTTCATTTTCGAGGAAAAGGTCGAGGCCACGCTGATCCAGCCGAGCCACGTCACGCATTTCCCCAAGGACATCTCGCCCTTTGCCAAGGAAGTGCCGGGTGAGCCGCGTCTGGTCGAGCGCTTCGAGACCTATTGCAACGCTTGGGAAGTCGGCAACGCCTTCTCCGAGCTGAACGATCCGGAAGAACAGCGCCGCCGCATGGAGGAACAGCTGGAGCAGGCCCATGCCCGCGGCGAGAAGGAAAAGCAGCTGGACGACGATTTCCTCGATGCGATCGACCAAGGCATGCCGCCCGCCGGCGGCCTCGGCATCGGCGTCGATCGCCTCGTGATGCTCCTGACCAACGCCCCGTCGATCCGCGACGTCATCCTCTTCCCGGCACGCCGCAAGGCAGACTGAAATTTTTCAAAGGATCGGCGCCATCAATGCGTGGCGCCGGTCTCCTCGGGCGTTACGCCATGCGGCACCGCCGCCTCGTGCTTCGCCTCTGCAGCGACAGGTTCATGCGCAGCGTCATCCGCGCTCTGCCCATGCCCCTCGCCCTTCGTCATATCCTGCTCGTGACCGGCCTCGGGTGCCGTTGCCGCCTGTTCAGGCACGCCGTGTTCCGGCGTCTCCGGTGCATGGGCTGCATTGCCTGCAACAACTCCATGCCCCTCGGCTTCCGCCGCATCCTTCTCGTGACCGCTTTCGGGAACCGTCACGGCCTGTTCGGGTGCGCCGTGCTCGGGCGTCTCCGGCGCATGATCGGCGTTCGCCACTGGCGCTTCCGCCTTGTCGCCGCCCATTCCCGGGATCAGCCGCATGACGGTGGACAGCATGCCGTCTCCAGCCGGCTCCACACCCTCCGGCGCTTCCCCATGCGTAGCCTTGCCGCCCATGCCGGGAATCCACGCCGTCACGGTCGAGAACCATCCGTCCTTCGCCGCAGCATCCTGCTCGCCACCGGCGCTGCCTTCGGCATGTTCGCTCGGCGGAGCACCGTGGCCCGCTTCGCCCGCGGCTGCCGGCGCATCGTGTGTTTCGGAAGGCGCTCCATGCTCTGCCCCGGCTTCGCCGTGGCCTTCCGCAGCCTCGCCATGCCCCTCCGCAGGCGCGCCATGGCCTTCGGGAGCGCTTTCGCCATGCTCGGCAGGCGCTCCATGTTCTTCACCCGTCGCGCCGGCGTCGGCAACGAGGGTCTCGCAATCGGCGCGATCGGTCATCGCCGTCAGCGTGGTGCGGATATCTTCGGGAGAGAGCGCCTTGCGCTCGCCATAGAACAGGCCGACGGCGTTGGCCTTGCCATCGGCGTAGCGGGCAATGAAGGGCTGCTCCATATCCGGCAGTTTCGTCGGGTCGGGCGCAAACAGCACCTCGGCGCCAATCGCGGCACCGCGCAGGTTCGCCCGTCCCTCCGGCCCCGCCCGGTCGAGCACGACGACCTGATAGAGGTCGGCCTTTTCCGATTGCGCCAGAACGCCGGCAATACGAAGCGCGGTGCGCACCCGCGCGATGCCATCGACATTATCCGTGCGGACATATTTGCGCAGCCAGCGCTGGCCGCCGCGATTGAGCTTGATGAGATCCGCAGAGGTGCAGGCGACGCCGGAGGGCTGAGACGCCTCGGCCTTGGCCTCTTCTTCATGCGCGAGAGCGCCGCTCAGCAGCACATAGCCGCCCGCTCCACCCGCGAGAACCAAGACGGCGGCACAGCCGAGAAGAAGCTTCTTCGACAGCCGGCCTTTCAGGGAAATACCTTTCACCTCAGCCGCTCCATCATGCCCGATCACACGCTCCAAATGGCCTGCCAGCGGCAGACATCACGGCTGGACCGTAAACGAACAGGGTTGAGGAAGCTTTAATCGGCGCGACGCCAGAGCGAGCCACTCTGGACGAAAACCTTACCGGCCTTGTGTTTGCTCTTGATTGCCGATGCCCGGATAGAGCATGACCTTGAGCAACGGTTTCTCAGAGCATCGGACAGCACGGCATGGCACGGATCGGCATAGTGGGCGGCGGCATCATCGGTTGCGCGACGGCGATCCACCTGATCGCGCGCGGTCATGACGTCACGCTGTTCGAGCAGGACGCGACAGGGCTTCCCGCCTCCGTCGGCAATGCCGGTATCATGGCGATCCCGGAGATCGACCCCATCGCCCGGCCGGATATGCTGATGTCCGCCCCGCGCTGGCTTGCCGATCCGCTGGGACCGCTGACCCTGCGCTGGAGCGATCTGCCGGCCCTCACGCCCTGGCTGCTCGCCTTCCTGCGCTCGGCCCGCCCGGCACAGGCCGCCCGCACCCGCACAGCGCTTCTCGGCCTGATGCGCACAGTGCTCGAAGACCACCGGTCCCTCGCCGACATGGCGTCCCTTGTCGATCCCGTGCAGCACACCGGCGCCATGACGATCTTCGACGCGCCCACGTCTCTCGATGCCGCCTTCCGCCATGACAGCGAAACGGCAAAGCTGCTCGGCTTTTCGGTGGAACGCCTGAGCCCCGCCGAGGTCCGCGCGCGCATTCCGGCCCTCGAGGGTTCGCTGGCCGGCGGCATCTTCTCGGCCGGCTACCACACGTTCCGCCACCCGGAAACCTTCCTGCGCGCGCTGCAGGCGCACCTGCGCACACGCGCAACGATGATCGATGCGGGCATTTCCGCAGTGCGCCCGGGCGCAGATGGCATCACGCTCACCACATCGGCTGGCGCGCCCCACATCTTCGACAAGGTCGTCATTGCCGCCGGCGTCTGGTCGCGCGATCTCGTGCGCGGACTTGGCCTTCGCGTCTCTCTGGAAACCGAGCGCGGCTACAACACGACATTCGCCGATCCGCAGGTGACCCTGCCAATGCCGATCTTCTTCTCCGAGCACGGCTTCTGCGCCACACCGTTCGACAATGCGTTGCGGGTCGGCGGCGCCGTGGAACTGGCGAGGCCGGACGCACCCGCAAATTTCGCCCGCGCAAAGGCTATGCGCACCAAGATGCGTCGCTATGTTCCCGCCCTGCCCGAGACGGGCGGCAAGGAGTGGATGGGCCGGCGGCCCTCGACGCCCGACAGCCTGCCGGTCATCAGCCTCAGCCCTGACGATCCGCGCATCGCGCTGGCCTTCGGCCATGGACATCTCGGCCTCACGCTCTCGGCCACCACAGGCCGGCTCGTCGCAGACCTGTTCGACACGGGCGAGCAACCGGCGCTCGCGCCATTCAGCATCCGCCGCTTCCAGCGCGGCACCAAGGCCTGAGGGGGCATCATGCACAAAGTCATTTTCGACACCGACCCCGGCGTAGACGACGCCATGGCGTTGCTCTTCCTGCATCAGCACCCTGACATCGACCTTCTGGGTATCACGACCATCTTCGGCAACGCCTCCATAGAGACGACGACCCGCAACGCTCTCTTCCTCAAGAAGACCTGGGACATTCCGGCACCGGTCGCCAAAGGCGTGGCGGAGACGATCGACCCCGCCCGCGCCCATGCCGGCTGGCCCGTCATGATCCATGGCCATGACGGGCTCGGCAATATCGGGGTTCCCGACACCGTCGATGGCGCGCCCGATGCGCGTCCCGCCCATCGCTTCATCATCGACACGGTGCGCGCCCATCCCGGCGAGGTCACGCTGGTCGCCGTCGGCCGCATGACCAATCTTGCCCGGGCACTTGCGGACGATCCGGAGATCGTCTCGCTGGTCAAGGCCGTGGTCATCATGGGCGGCGCCTTCGACGTCGCCGGCAACATCACGCCCGCCGCCGAAGCCAATATCCATGGCGATCCCGAGGCGGCCGACATCGTGATGGGTGCCGCATGGCCCGTGACGGTGGTCGGACTCGACGTGACGATGAAGACGGTGATGACGCGGAAAGCCCTTGCCGCCATCGCCGCAGCCTCCGGCCCGCGCGCAAAGCTTCTGGCCAATATTTCCGATTTCTACATCGATTTCTACGGCCACATCGTGGAAGACGGCATGGTCGTGCACGACAGCTGCGCCTGCGTCTATATCGTCGCGCCCGAGCTTTTCACCACGCGGACCGGCGCGATCCGCGTCGTCTGCGGCGGCATCGCCGATGGCCAGACCATCCAGAAGGCCGATGGCCGCACCTTCCCGCCAAGCTCGTGGGACGGCCTGCCGAGCCAGACCGTCTGCACGGATATCGACGCGGAGGCCGTGATCGCGCTGATCACCGAAACGCTGTCGCGCGCGTAAGCTTCCCGCGCAAAGAATCCCGGCCGCCTCTCTGGCGGCCGGCCGCGGTCCGGCTATCTAGATCCTCATGAGACCGGAAACGCTGCTTTATCCGACGCCCAAGGGCCTGTTCTGCGAAGCGGGCGGCTTTTACATCGATCCGGTGCATCCGGTCGACAAGGCGCTGATCACCCACGGCCATGCTGACCACGCCCGCTCCGGCCATGGCGAGGTGCTGGCGACGCGGGAGACGCTGGAGATCATGGCGATCCGCTACGGCGCCGATTTCTGCCGCCGGTCGCAGGAGGCGGTGCTCGGCGAAACCATGACGATCGGCGATGTGACCGTCAGCTTCCATCCGGCCGGCCATGTTCTCGGTTCCGCGCAGATCGCGGTCAGCTGCGGCGGCACGAAGATCGTCGTCTCCGGCGACTACAAGCGTCGCCGCGATCCTACGTGCCTGCCCTTCGAGCCCGTGGCCTGCGATGTCTTCATCACCGAAGCAACGTTCGGCCTGCCCGTGTTCCATCATCCGCCGGATGCGGACGAGGTCGGAAAGCTCCTCACCTCGCTGCGCCAGTTTCCCGAGCGCGCGCATCTCGTCGGCGCCTACGCGCTTGGCAAGGCCCAGCGGGTCATCATGCTCCTGCGCGAGGCCGGCTATCATGAGCCGATCTATATTCACGGCGCGCTCGTCAAGCTCTGCGACTATTACCTCTCCAAGGGTATCGCGCTCGGCGACCTGCGCCCGGCAACCGTCACGGCGAAGGAGAAGCCGGCCTTTGCAGGCACTGTCGTCATCGGCCCGCCCTCGGCCTTTGCCGATAAATGGGCGCGCCGCTTTCCCGATCCGATCCCGATCTTCGCCTCCGGCTGGATGCTGGTGCGCCAGAGGGCAAAGCAGCGCGGCGTCGAACTGCCGATCATCATTTCCGACCACTGCGACTGGGCGGAACTGACCGACACCATCCGCGAGATCCGGCCGGGACAGGTGTGGGTCACCCATGGGCGCGAGGAAGCGCTCGTCCGCTGGTGCGAGCTGGAGGGCATCAAGGCCCGCCCGCTGCATCTGGTCGGCTATGACGACGAGGGCGAATGATGCGGGATTTTGCCGAGCTTCTGGACCGCCTCGTCCTCACTCCGTCGCGCAATGCGAAGATCCGGCTTCTGACCGACTATTTTCGCACGGCACCCGACCCGGACCGGGGTTACGCACTGGCCGCGCTGGCCGGCACGCTTACACTCTCGACCGTCAAGCCGAACGTGCTGCGCCAGCTGATGCTGGAACGGATGGACCCGGTCCTCTTCCAGTATTCCTACGACTATGTCGGCGATCTCGCCGAGACCATCTCGCTCGTCTGGGAAGGCACGGAACCTGACGAGGCCGATGTCGGCGATCTCTCGCTCGGGTCGATCGTCGCGCAGCTCCAGTCCGTCGGGCGCGCGAATGTGCGCGACCTTGTGCGCAACCTGCTCGACCGCCTCGACGGCTCCAGCCGCTTCGCCTTTCTCAAGCTCATCACCGGCTCCATGCGCATCGGCGTCTCGTCCCGGCTCGTCAAGCAGGCGCTGGGCGAGATGGGCGCCGTCGATGTCGGCGAGATCGAAACGCTGTGGCACGGCCTGTTGCCGCCTTACGTCGAACTGTTCGCCTGGCTCGACGGACATTCCGGCCGCCCCGAGCTCACCATGCCCGCCGTCTTCCACTCGGTCATGCTGGCAACCCCGGTCGGCGACAAGGACCTTGACAATCTCGACCCGGCCGACTTCGTGGCCGAGTGGAAATGGGACGGCATTCGGGTGCAGCTCGCCAACCTCTCGGGCACGCGCCGGCTTTATTCCCGCAGCGGCGACGATATCTCCGGCGCCTTCCCCGACATCCTCGAAGCCGTCGATTTCGAGGGCGTCATCGACGGCGAGCTTCTGGTGGGGGGAACGCTGCGCTCCAACCAGGCGACGCGAAGCTTCTCCGACCTGCAACAGCGTCTGAACCGGAAGACGGTGACGCGCAAGACCATCGAGGAATACCCGGCCTTCCTGCGCGGCTACGATCTCCTGTTCGATGGCCCGCGCGACATGCGCCCGGAGCCCTTCGACGTCAGGCGCGAAGCGCTGGACAAGCTGATCGCCACGACGCCGCCGCTGCATTTCGACCTCTCGCCACTGGTGCCCTTCTCATCCTGGGAAGAGTTGGACCGGCTGCGGACCGCACCGCCCGATCCTGTCATCGAGGGGATCATGCTGAAACGCCGCGATTCGCCCTATACGCCCGGGCGGATGAAGGGGCCGTGGTTCAAGTGGAAGCGCGAGCCCTACAATATCGATGCCGTGCTGATGTATGCCCAGCGCGGCCATGGCAAACGGTCGAGCTATTATTCCGACTTTACATTCGGCGTCTGGACGATGGACGACGCCGGTAAGGGCGACATTCTCGTGCCCGTCGGCAAGGCCTATTTCGGCTTTACCGACGCCGAGCTTGAAGTGCTCGACCGTTACGTCCGCAACAACACGGTCGAACGCTTCGGCCCGGTACGCTCGGTTCGTGCGGAACCCGACCAGGGCTTCGTGGTGGAGGTGGCGTTCGAAGGCATCGCCTTCTCCTCCCGTCATAAGTCGGGTGTCGCCATGCGCTTCCCCCGCATCTCGCGCCTGCGCACCGACAAGCTGCCGCGCGACGCCGACAGGCTGGAGACGCTGGTATCGATGATCGACGCGGGCGCTCCGGTGACGGACGCGTAATCTGGTTTCAAGATGATTTTGCAACCGGCTCGAATGTGCGAAACAGCAAGCCTGTTTGTTCCGGGCGATCGCACATTTTCGCGGCATGGCTGTTCCAGTCGGTCGACAGATAGTGATTCTCCCTCACGCCTCCGTCTCGACCGTTCGTCGTCCATATCGCGGCGGCGGTGCGATGCCACGTCAGCCCTGTCCAATGGAAAGGACGCCGGAAGTCCTCGTTAAGCCAGCTCTGAGGCCGGAAAACACGAAATGCGGCGCTTCGATCGCCCGGCAGATGGCCGAAAAGCGAATAAGGAAAACACAATCCGTGTGGGTGGCATGGATTGAGACATGCCAAAAATCGCTTTTGATCCCAATGATTTAGGGACAAGACTGCCACCTTCACCCATACGTCAAGCACCACATGACGCTCGCGAAGCGTGGCATGCGGGGAACACTTTCAGACAATAATGCGGAGGCCCTCAGCTTTTGGATTGTTTCCTCGCTTCGGATGGTGAACATGCTAAAGACCAATTGTGAATCATTCGTTACCGGCGCATCGTTTGCCGGATGGGGACCCTTATGAAGATTGCTCAAGCGCTCCTTCCCATGAGCATGCTCCTGCTGTCCGGCTGTGTCGTGGGTCCGGATTACCAGACGCCGGCCGATAACCTGCCAGCCAAATTTTCCAAGGCCGATGCCCCCGCAGCCAACGTCACCCTGAACCCCTGGTGGCAGAGTTTCCACGACAAGAAGCTTGACGCTCTCGTGACCCAGGGCATGAACCAGAACTTGAGCGTCCAGCAGTCGATAGAGCGCATCGTCCAGGCGCGGGCAAACGTCGTGATCGCCGGCGCCGATGGCCTTCCCGCGCTGAATGGCAGCGGTTCCGGCAACGTGCAGGGCTCCGACGGCTCGTACCTTCAGAAGACCTCCGGCGTTAGCCACACCGAGACCAAGTCGCTCGATAGCGGCCTTGGCGCCTCCTGGCTGCTCGATCTCTTCGGCCAGTATCGCCGCGCCCGCGAAAGCGCCAACGCGTCGCTCGATGCCGCCTACAACAACATCAACGTCGCCCGTCTCGCTTATCTATCGGATCTCGTGACGTCCTACATCGACGCCCGCTACAATCAGGAAGCTCTGGCCCTTGCCAGGCTGAGCCTGTCGTCGCGCCGCGAAACCCTGAAGCTGACCAACGACATCCGCAGCGCCGGCGCCGCTTCCAGCCTCGACGTCGTGCAGGCCGAAGGTCTCGTGAACTCGACGCTCGCCGAACTTCCGGCCTATGAGACAGGCTTCCATCAGGCGGCCAACCACATCGCAACGCTGCTTGGCCTTCCCGCCACCTCGATCACGGCCGAACTGACACGCGGCAAGGCGCAGCCGTGGCCGAAGTTCAACACCAAGGTCGGCGTTCCCGCCGATCTCGTGCGCAACCGTCCCGACATCCGCGTTGCCGAGCGGCAGCTGGCCGCCGCGACGGCCAATATCGGCGTGGCAGAGGCGCAGCTCTATCCGAGCCTGTCGCTCAGCGGCTCGATCAATGCCGGCCGCACATTCGGAAATGCCGTTACCGGCAACCTGACAAGCTGGTCCTTCGGCCCGACGCTCGACGTGCCGATCTTCAACGGCGGCCGCCTGCGTGCCAATGTCGAAGCGCAACGCTCCGTCGCACAGGAGCAGTATCTCGTCTGGAAGCAGACCGTCCTCAACGGCATCGAGGAAGTCGAGAATGCGATGATCGCGCTGCGCAAGAACTACGAGACGGTGTCCGCCCTGCGCCGGGTTGTTGCCTCCTCGGAACAGGCTCTCGGCCTTGCCCGCGAAAGCTATCGCGGCGGCGCGACCTCGCTGCTCGACGTGCTCGACGCGGAGCGCACGCTGTCCGACAGCCGCATCCAGCTCGCAGCCGCCATCCGCAGCCTCGCCGCAAACTATGTCGCCCTCAACGTCGCCCTCGGCGGCGGCTCGGGCATCGAAGTCGCGACGAAATAAGCGGTAGACGCAAGACAGGCATCAAACGCACCGGAGATACCGTCTCCGGTGCGTTTTGCGTTTACGGGTCGTGTCTTCAGAGAGCCTGCCGCCCTGTTCGTCCGGCGCCCTCCCGCACTTCACAAACGGGTAACGCAATGTTTTCTTGGCTCTCGGGCTCGAAACGTTACGCAGAGACATCGCCTGTCGAAAATGTCCCATGATGTTTATAAGACAAACTGGAAAAACGACGAGGGGTGTCTATTTGCCCCTTTCGCGGGTTGGCATCGCGGCGGAATACCGGCATAAATTTCCGGCGTGTCGCGCGGCGTTCGCTCGCGCCGACCCTTCGCCACTCGGCCCCGAAGCCTTCGTCCGCCCTGACCTGCGCAGAGGCCGGCACGAGGAACCTGCCATGGTAACGACCAAACTGGGGAAATGACCATAGAGATCGCGCAAACCCTGTTGCTCTTGCTCGTGCTGACGCCATTCGTGGGAAGCCTCATCGCCATAAGCCTGCCGAGCGACCGCAGCACGATGGCCGCCTGGCTTTCGGGCTCTATCGCCTTCCTGTGTCTCGCGATCACCACGTCCCTCTACGTCTTCGTCATCGAAGGCCGCGTGCTGCGCACCGACATTGCCTGGATCCCGCAGTTCGGCCTGAACTTCACGCTGCGCATGGATGGCTTTTCCTGGCTGTTCTCCGCCCTGATCAGCGCGATCGCGCTGCTCGTCGTGGTCTATGCACGCTACTACATGTCGGCGGAAGATCCGGTTCCGCGCTTCTTCTCCATGTTCCTCGCCTTCATGGGCGCCATGCTCGGCCTCGTGCTTTCCGGCAATCTCATTCTCCTGTCGATCTTCTGGGAACTGACCAGCATCACCTCCTTCCTGCTGATCGGCTACTGGTATCACAATGCCAATGCACGCGATGGCGCCCGCATGGCGCTGACCGTCACGGGAACCGGCGGGCTCTGCCTGTTCGTCGGCCTGCTGCTCGTCGGTCATGTCGTCGGCAGTTACGATCTCGACGTGGTGCTGGCCTCCGGCGATACGATCCGCAACCATCCGCTCTATGTGCCGATCCTCGTGCTGGTGCTCGTGGGTGCGCTGACCAAGAGCGCGCAGTTCCCGTTCCACTTCTGGTTGCCGCAGGCGATGGCGGCTCCCACCCCCGTCTCGGCCTTCCTCCACTCGGCAACGCTGGTGAAGGCCGGCGTCTTCCTCCTCACCCGGTTCTGGCCGGTCATGGCGGGCACGGATGCCTGGTTCTGGCTCGTCGGCCTTGCCGGTCTGTCGACGCTGCTGCTGAGCGCCTACTTCGCCATCTTCCAGCAGGACCTCAAGGGCCTGCTTGCCTATTCCACCATCAGCCATCTCGGCCTCATCACCGTTCTCCTCAGCCTCGGCAGTCCGCTGGCCGCCGTCGCCGCGATCTTCCACACCGTGAACCACGCGACCTTCAAGGCATCGCTCTTCATGGCCGCCGGCATCATCGACCACGAGACCGGAACGCGGGACATGCGGCGCCTGAGCGGGCTCTTCAAATACATGCCGATAACCGCCACGCTCGCCATGGTGGCGAGTGCCTCCATGGCCGGCGTGCCGCTGCTCAACGGCTTTCTCTCCAAGGAAATGTTCTTTGCGGAAGCCATCGAGACGCACCGGGTGAACCTGCTCGACACGCTGACGCCCTATGTGGCGACGCTGGCCAGCCTCTTTGCCGTCACCTATTCGCTGCGCTTCATCTATACCGTCTTCTTCGGCCCCAAGCCGCACGACCTGCCGAGCGAGCCGCACGAGCCGCCGCATTGGATGATCGCGCCCATCGGCTTTCTCGTGCTCGCCTGCCTCGTGATCGGCATCGTGCCGAGCCTGACCATCGGGCCATTGCTCCACACCGCCGTGGTCTCCGTGCTGCGCGATGCGACACCGGTCTATAGTCTCGCCGTCTGGCATGGCTGGAACCTGCCCTTCTTCATGAGCCTCTTTGCGCTCGTGGCCGGCATCCTGCTCTACGTGGTCATGCGGCCCTATCTCGCCACCAGCGTCGAGGGTCCGCCCTACTTCCGCAGGCTTCAGGGCCAGCGCATCTTCGAGCGCATCCTCGTGACCATCTCCTGGAAATGGGCGCGCATGGTGGAAATGAAGGCGGGCACGCGGCGTCTTCAGCCGCAGATGCGCATCCTCGTTTTCGCAGCGATCATGGCGACGGCGACGCCCCTCCTGTGGGGGCGGTTCCAGCCTGCCGATTTCGCTTTCCGCGGCATCGATCCGGTCTTCGCCATTCTCTGGCTGATCGGCATGGCCTGCGCCATCGGCGCGGCCTACCAGGCGAAGTTCCATCGTCTCGCGGCCCTCGTTCTTCTCGGCGGCGCGGGCCTCGTTACCTGCATCACCTTCGTCTGGCTGTCGGCACCGGATCTCGCCGTCACCCAGCTTCTGGTCGAAATCGTCACGACGGTTCTCATTCTCCTCGGCCTGCGCTGGCTGCCAAAGCGTTTCGAGAAAGCCGATGCCGAGGCCATGTCCGTCGGCGTGCGCATGCGCCGCCTTCGCGATCTCGTGGTTGCGGTCACCGCCGGGGTCGGGCTGATGCTGATCTCCTACACGGTCATGACGCGGCCGATGCCGGAGACGATCTCCAGCTATTTTCTCGAGCGCGCCTATTCCGAAGGCGGCGGCACCAATGTCGTCAACGTGATCCTCGTCGATTTCCGCGGGTTCGATACGTTCGGTGAAATCGCGGTTCTCGCCATCGTCGCGCTCACCGTATTCTCGCTGCTGCTGCGCTTTCGCCCGGCGGCCGAGAGCCTCGAGCGTCCGGAGCAGCAGCGCGTCCAGAATGCGTTCGATGCACGCCACCCCGAGCGGGAGACCGGGGAGAGCGTCGCCGAATATCTGCACATCCCCTCGGTCATCATGCGCTGGCTCTTCCCCGTCATCGGCATGTTCGCGGCCTTCCTGTTCTTTCGCGGTCACGATCTACCGGGCGGCGGCTTTGCAGCGGGTATCGCGCTCTCCATCGCCTTCATCCTGCAATATATGAGCAGCGGCACGCGCTGGGTGGAGGAACGCCTGCGCATCCATCCGCTGCGCTGGATCAGTGTCGGCCTTCTGGTCTCCACCGCCACGGGGCTGGGGTCGTGGATGTTTGGATATCCTTTCCTCACCACGCATTCGCGCTATGCCGACCTGCCGCTGATCGGGGAAATGCCGCTCGCGAGCGCCATCCTGTTCGACCTCGGCGTGTTCTCGCTCGTCACCGGCGCCACCGTGCTGATCCTGATTGCGCTTGCCCACCAGTCCGTCCGCTCGCCGCGCGCCCATATGCGCAGCGTCAAACTGTCCAGAAAGGAGAAGACCTGATGGAACTCGTTCTGTCCGCCGGCATCGGCGTCTTCGCGGGCTCGGGCATCTGGCTCCTCTTCCGTCCGCGCACCTATCAGGTCGTCGTCGGGCTGGCGCTTCTGTCCTATGCGGTCAATCTCTTCATCTTCGGCATGGGACGCCTGCGGCTCAACGCGCCGCCGGTGCTCGAAAAGGGCGTTGCCGGCGGCTTCCTCACCCATACCGATCCGCTGCCGCAAGCGCTGGTGCTCACCGCCATCGTCATCGGCTTCGCCATGACGGCCCTGTTCCTTGTGGTGCTGCTCGCCTCGCGCGGCTTTACCGGCAACGACCATGTGGACGGGAGGGAAGAGCGATGAGCTGGCTCGGACACCTGATCATCCTGCCGATCCTTCTGCCCTTCGTCACCGCAGCGGTTCTCATCCCGATCGACGAGCGCCAGAGAGCGCTGAAGGGTGCGTTGAGCTTCGGAGCGTCGCTCGTCCTGCTGCTCACGGGCACCGCCCTGATGATCGCCTCTGCCACGGCGCAGGACAATGGCTCCCTCGTCTACCAGCTCGGCAACTGGGCAGCCCCCTACGGCATCGTGCTCGTCGTCGATCGCCTTTCGGCGATGATGATCACGCTGACGACGCTGATGGCGCTTTGCGCCCAGATGTTCTCCATGGCCCGCTGGCACAAGGCCGGCCCCCACTTCCACACGCTGTTCCAGTTCATGCTGGTCGGGGTTAACGGCGCGTTTCTGACGGGCGACCTGTTCAACCTGTTCGTCTTCTTCGAGATCATGCTGGCCGCGTCCTACGGCCTCATGCTGCACGGGTCCGGCCCCGTGCGCGTGAAAGCCGGCCTGCATTACATTGCCATCAATCTCGCCGCGTCATCGCTCTTCCTCATCGGCGTCAGCCTGATCTACGGAGCCTCCGGCACGCTCAACATGGCCGATCTGGCTTTGCGCATTGCCGATCTGAGTGCCGAGAACCGCATGCTGATGGAGGCTGGCGCTGCCGTTCTGGGCGTCGCCTTTCTGGTCAAGGCCGGCATGTGGCCGCTCGGCTTCTGGCTGCCGCAGGCCTATTCCGCGGCAACACCGCCGGTGGCGGCGATGTTCGCCATCCTCACCAAGGTCGGCGTCTATATCCTGCTCCGCCTGTCGCTTCTTCTCTTTGGCAGCGAGGCCGGTATCTCCGCCGGCTTCGGACAGGGCGTTCTCCTCTATGGCGGCCTCCTCACCGTCACCTTCGGCACGATCGGCGTCATGGCGTCGCAGGCGATGGGGCGGCTTGCAAGCTATTACGTGCTGATCTCGTCCGGCTCGCTGATGGCCGCCGTCGGCCTCGGCATCACCGGCGTCATTCCCGGCACGCTGTTCTACCTGATCTCGTCCACGCTCGGCATCTGCGCCTTCTTCCTGCTCATCGACCTCGTGGAGCGCGCCAGAGACGCAGGCGCCGACGTTCTCGCGGTGACCATGGAAGCCTATGGCGAGGGCGACGACGACGAGACCGCGAAGGAAGTCGGCGCGGCCGTACCCGGCACCATGGCCGTGCTCGGCATCTGCTTCGTCGCCTGCACCATGCTGATGGCCGGCCTGCCGCCTCTGTCGGGCTTCGTCGCCAAGTTCGCGATCCTTCACGGATTGTTTGCGAGCCTCGGCGAAACAGCGCCCGTCACGGGCGCTCAGTGGACCTTCGTGGCCCTCCTCATCCTCTCCGGTCTTGCCGCGCTGATCGCGCTCAACCGCGTGGGCATCCGCACCTTCTGGAACTCGATCGAGGGCACCGTGCCCCGCGTCCGGCTGATCGAGATCACGCCGGTGCTGGTGCTTCTTGCCGCCTGCGGCTTCCTGACGCTGCAGTCCGGCCATGCGCTGCGCTATCTCCAGGATACGGCAACGGTCCTGTCCCAGCCGCAGGTCTACATCGGCAGCGTGCGCGATGCGGTACCGGTCGTTTCCCATGGGGGGTCGTGATGCGCTACTGGTTCCCCTATCCGCTTCTGTCGCTCCTGCTTCTCGGCTTCTGGCTGCTCGTCAACCAGTCGGTGTCGCCGGGACAGATCCTGCTGGGCGCCATTCTGGCCGTGTCCCTCTCCTGGGCCATGGTCAATCTGGAGCCGAGAAAATCGAGCGTGCGCCGTCCGGGCGCCGCGCTGCGACTGACGGGGTCCGTGATCAAGGATATCACGCAATCCAACGTCGCCGTTCTCGGCGCGGTCCTGTCGCGTCGCAAGCCACCCGTCCAGTCCGCCTTCGTCATGGTGGAACTGACGCTGAAGGACGACAACGCCATCGCGCTGCTCGCCTGTATCCTCACGACCACGCCCGGCACCGCTTGGCTCGAATATGACCGGCAAACCCGTATGCTCCTCATTCATGTGCTCGACACGGCCGATGGAAAGGACTGGCAATCCATCGTCACCAACAGGTACGAGCGGCTTCTCAAGGAGATCTTCGAATGACGGAACTTCTCATCATCTGGTCGGTGTTGATCTCGCAGATCATGATCGGCCTTGCGATGATCTGCGCGCTCTACCGCGTCGCCAAGGGGCCGCGCGCACAGGATCGCATTCTCGGGCTCGACACGGTCTATATCACCGGCATGCTGCTGCTGCTGACGTTCGGTATACGCACATCCAACGTGCTCTACTTCGAAGCTGCACTGACGATTGCGCTGCTCGGCTTCGTCTCCAGCATCGCCTTTGCCAAGTTCCTGATGCGCGGCGAGGTGATCGAATGACGTTTCTGGTCGATCTGCCGGTCTGGGCCGCCATCCCGGTCTGCCTGCTGCTCCTGTCGGGCTCCGGCATCACGCTCGCCGGCGCCATCGGCCTCGTCCGTTTCCGAAGCTTCTATGAGCGCCTGCACGCGCCGACGCTCTGCACCAGCGGCGGCGTTCTCCTGATCGCCATGTCCTCGATGCTCACCTTCGCCGTCCTGCAAAACCGCTGGATCGTGCATGAAGTTCTCATCGTGATCTTCATGGTCATCACGACACCGGTCACGCTAATGCTGCTTGGCCAGTCCGCGCTTTATCGCGATCGCGCGGAAAAGAGCACGGACGTCCCGCGCAAGACCGAAACCGCGAAAGCCGATCCGGGCATCGATATCTAAAGTCCCTCACGTCCGCGAAAGCGGCGCTGATAGCCCGCATCGTAAAGCGCACTCTCGCGAAAGCCATCCGCCGTCAGGGTTCGCCCGACGAAGATCAACGCCGTCCGCTCGATCGGGCTTTCCGCCACCCGCGCCTCGATATCCGCAAGCGTGCCGCTGACCACCCGCTCGTCCGGCCACGATGCCTTGACGACGATGGCGACGGGGCAGTCGGCGCCATAGAGCGGGGTGAGTTCGGCGACGATCTGCGGCAGCGCATGAATGGCAAGGTGAATGGCGAGCGTCGCGCCCGTCGCACCGAAATTCGCCAGCGTTTCCGCATTCGGCATCGGCGAGGCACGGCCGGAAACGCGCGTGAGCACGAGGCTCTGCGCGAGCGCCGGCAAGGTCAGTTCACGCCCGAGCGCCGCTGCCGCCGCCGCAAAAGCCGGGACCCCGGGCGTCATCGTATAGGCGATACCCTGTGCCTCCAGCCGCCGCACCTGCTCCGCCACGGCGCTCCAGACGGAGAGATCGCCGGAATGCAGCCGCGCGACATCTTCCCCCGCAGCCTCCGCCCGCACATATTCCGCCTCGATCTCGTCCAGCGATAAGGGCGCGGTATCCACGATACGGGCGCCCGGTCGGCAATAGGCAAGCAGGTCGCGCGACACGATGGAGCCGGCAAACAGGCACACAGGAGAGGCCGCGATCAGATCGCGCCCGCGAACGGTGATGAGGTCGGCAGCGCCCGGACCGGCACCGATAAAATGAACGGTCATGCCGGCTCTCCCTGCGTTTTCCCTACATCAATACCCATGTCGTCTTCCGAAACATCGTCCGACCCGGTCGGCGCGGGCTTGATCCAGACCCATTGGGTTACCGGCATGGCAGGTCGCCAGCCGGTCATTGCGCCGACAGGCGACGCGCGGGCAATGTCGATCCGCGTCAAGCTTCCGCCATGGGCGGCGTGAGCGGCGAGCAGCACGGCCTCCATCTCCGTCGTCACTGCATTCGCGACCAGCCGCCCGCCGGGCCGCAATGCGTCGAGCGCCGCATCCATAACGCCAGCCTCGCTGCCGCCGCCACCGACGAAAATCGCATCGGGTCGGCACTCCCCGGCAAGGTCCACCAGCGCCCGCGGAGCTGTCCCCTCGACGATACGCAGGTCCGGCACGCCGAAGGCGCGGGCATTGCGGCCGATCCGTGCTGCGCGCTCCAGATGCGCCTCGATGGCGACGGCGCGCAACGAGGGATCGGCCAGCATCCATTCGATCGCGATGGACCCGGCCCCCGCGCCGATATCCCACAGGCATTCTCCACGTCTCGGGGAAAGGGCCGAAATCGTCAGCGCCCGAACCTCCCGCTTGGTGATCTGCCCGTCATGCTCGAACAGGTCGTCGGCAAGCCCGGGCGAAAGACCAAGAACCCGCGCGTCCGCACCGGCGACAACCTCGATGGCGCAGACATTGAGCGAATGGCAATCCACAAGATCGAACCCGCCCGCTGTATGAAGGCTGATCCGCTCCTGCGGCCCGCTCATGGCTTCGAGCACGGTAAAGGCGGAGGCGCTGAAGCCGGTATCGCGCAACAGGGCGGCAATGGCCGCCGGCCCGTCACCATCCGAGGTCAGCGCGAGAATACGGGCTCCCCCATGCAGATGCGGGCGGAGAAGGTCGAGCGGCCGGCCGTGCAGCGACAGGCAGACGACATCCTGCAGCGCCCATCCGAGCCGTGCCGCCGCAAGGCTGAAAGCCGAGGGAGCAGGCAGGACGCGCATCTGGGTCGGGTCGATACGACGCGACAGGGTGACCCCGACGCCGAAGAAGAACGGATCGCCCGAGGCGAGCACCACGACCGGCATGCCGGCCATCGCCACCACCACGTCTATGGCCGTCTCGAACGGGCTCGACCAGGGGCAGCTTTCCCCCGTGATCAGCGGCGCGGCAAGGGCCAGATGCCGTGCGCCGCCGAAGACGAGGCGTGCTTTGGAGATCGCCTGCTTGGCCTCCTCGCCGAGACCCGCTAGACCGTCTTCTCCCAGGCCGACGATGGTCAGCCAGGGTTGCGTTGTCAGGGAAGCGTTTTCGACGTCACACATGGGCCATCATATCCTTATTCTCGGCGGCACGACGGAAGCCCGCGCGCTGGCCGCTGCCCTGGCAAAAACCACGCATCGCGTGGTTCTCTCGCTGGCCGGCCGCACCCGCGCGCCGATGGCACAGCCCGTTCCCACCCGCATCGGCGGCTTTGGCGGCGCTGCGGGCCTTGCACGGGCGCTGAGGGCCGAAGGCTTCGATCTTCTCATCGATGCCACGCACCCCTTCGCGACCCGCATTTCCGACAATGCCGCCAAGGCGGCCTTGGAAACCGGCATTCCCGCCTTCGCCCTTCGCCGTCCGCCGTGGGAGCGCCAGCCGGGCGACCTCTGGACCTGCGTCGGGACCATGCGCGAAGCCGTCGCGGCGCTGGGCGATACGCCGCGCCGTGTTCTCCTGGCCATCGGCCGGCAGGAAGCGGCGCTGTTCGAGGAAGCGCCCCATCATGCCTATCTCGTGCGCAGCGTCGATCCCGTCATCCCGCCGCTCACCCTGCCGGATGTGCGTTACATCCTCGCGACAGGCCCGTTCGACGAGGCCGAAGAGCACGCCCTGCTGGTCACGCATCGCATCGACCGTATCGTCGCCAAGAACAGCGGCGGCGATGCCACCTACGGCAAGATCGCGGCCGCAAGGGCGCTGAAGATCCCGGTCATCCTCGTCGAGCGTTCGTCCGAGGCTGGCCTGCCCACGGTCGGCACGGTGCCGGAGGCGCTGGCGCGCATCGATCACGTGCTCGCTCCGGGCAGGAAACGCGGCGTATAGACCAGATCGCCACGCCCGGGCCGGGCGATAACGCGGGTCTCCGGCGAGCCGATGATGACGCAGGTCGCCATGTCGGCCATACCGGCATCGGCCTCGGCAAGCGGCATCACGCGCATGCGCTCGTCGGGCCGGCCGGCTGCGCGGCCGAAGATCACGGGCGTCTGCGCCGGCAGGATCGGCCGCAACACGTCGAAGGCGGCACCGAGCTGCCATGGCCGCGCCTTGCTGATGGGATTGTAGAGCGCGATGACGAGCCCGGCTTCCGCGACAAGCGCCAGCCGCCGGGTGATGATTTCCCACGGTTTCAGATTGTCCGAAAGGGAAATGGCGCAGAAGTCGTGTCCGAGCGGCGCGCCGATCCGCGCTGCAACCGCCAGCATGGCCGTCACGCCGGGCGTCACGCGAAGGTCGATATCGCGCCAGACGGCCGGCCCGTGGTCGATCGCCTCGCAGACGGCAGCCGCCATCGCAAACACGCCCGGATCTCCGCCGGAGACGACGCAGACGTCTGCACCCTCTGCGGCATGCGTCAGCGCCGCTTTGGCGCGATCGAGTTCCTCGCGATTGTCAGAGGCGACACGCACCTGATCGGGGCGCAGCGACAGGCGGTCGAGATAGGGTCCGTAGCCGAAGAAATGGCTGGCGGCATCGATCGCCTCCAGCGCCTCGGGTGTCGTCTGGCGCGGATCCCCCGGCCCGGTGCCGACAATGGTCAGGCGGCCGCTCACAGCGCGCCGCCCACAATCCGGCCGCTCCAGCCGGGTACGAGCACCAGCGAGAAGTATGGCGCCTCGTCGGTCAGCTTGTCGGCGAGCGGGATCATCGCGGCATTCGCCATCGTGCCGCGCTCGACATAGACGGCGTTGTCGAGCTTTCCGGAAGCGGCAAGCGCGCGGCGGATTTTCGGCAGATTGCGTCCGACCTTCATAATCACCGCCGCCTGCGTATCGGCGAGCCGGCGGCAAAGCTCGGCCTCGTCCATGGTGCCAGGCAGAACGGACAGCACATCGTCGCCCTGAACGATCGGCAGGCCGGCGAGCGACCAGCAGCCCGACATCGCCGTTACCCCCGGCACGACCTCGGCGGCGTAGCGACCCGCCAGCCGCACATGCAGGTGCATGTAGGAGCCGTAGAACATCGGATCGCCCTCACTGAGGATCGCGACCGTCCGCCCGGCATCCAGATGCGCGGCAACGCTGGCAGCGGAAGCATCGTAGAAACCGGTGATCTGGCCCTTGTAGTCGTCGTGTTCTTTGTCGATCTCGACGGTCACGGGATAATAGAGCGGCAGTTCGATGCGCCCGGGCTTCAGGATGCCCTCCATCTGCCCCGGCGCAAAAAGGCTGGCAATGCCGTCCGCCTTGCCGAGCCCATCGAGGATGGTTCGTCCGTTGCCGCGCCGGCCGGCCTTTGCGAAGTAGGCAAGCACATCGGCCTCGGCGAGCGCCCGCACCGCCTTCAGCGTCAGCAGTTCCGGATCGCCCGGCCCGGTGCCGACGCCGATCAACCGCCCGGCCGTCACGCCCGAAAGCGCTGCGCCGCCCACGCTTAGGTCCACTGTCTCCAAATCTCCGGTCACCGTTGCTCTCACAGGCCCGGCCTCGCGAGCGCGTTGATGGCAGCGGCCGTGATCGCGCTGCCACCCAGCCGGCCGCGGACGATGGCGAAGGGCACGCCGTAGGAATGTTCGGCAAGGGCATCCTTGGATTCCGCCGCGCCGACGAATCCCACCGGCATACCGAGAATCGCCGCCGGCTTCGGTGCGCCGTCGCGCAGCATTTCAAGGAGGTAGAAGAGGGCTGTTGGTGCGTTCCCTATGGCAACCACAGCGCCGCCCATTCGCTCGCCCCACAGCCGCAATGCGGCGGCAGACCGGGTATTGCCGATCTCGCGGGCCAGTGCTGGCGTTTCCGGCTCGCGCAGGGTGCAGATCACGTCGTTTCCCGCCGTCAGCCGCGCGCGTGTCACCCCGTTCACCACCATGAAGGCATCGCAGAGGATCGGCGCACCGCCGGAGAGTGCCGAGCGTGCCGCCGTGACGAAACCGGGCGAAAAGACGAAGTCGCGGGCGGCTTCCACCAGCCCGCAGGCATGAACCATGCGCACGGCAACGTCTGCCTCCTCCGGCGAGAACCGCGAGAGGTCGGTTTCCGCCCGGATGATGGCGAAGGAGCGTTCGTAGATGGCGTCGCCATCACGGATGTAGTCATAAGCCGGCATGGTCAATCCCGTTGAAGCGTGCCGCTGAAAACGCGGCGGCGATCCGCGCCGGCCCCAGCCGTTGAAGGCAGGCGGCAGCCGATTCGCCCTTCTCTACCGTCTCCGCGACACGTTGGCCAAGCGCCGTGATAGCGGAAGGGCCGTCTTCCAGCCGCTTTGTCGCGACAGGAGAGTCTCCTGCACGTCCACCGAGAACGATGCTGAGCCCCGGCCGACCGTCGCAGGACATGGCGACCAGCGTGAGATCCGCGACGCGCGGGCGTGCGCAGCCCTTGGCGCAGCCGGAGACATGCAGGTCGAGCGACCCGTCCATCAGCGCCGGCGCGTGAGCGATCAGATGGCTCGCCACAGCATGCGTATCGATGCGCCCCGAGGCACAGCCGGCCTGACCGGCACAGGCATCGATGCGCAAAGCGGGATCACCTGCATGGACGACGAAGCCGAGCGATGCGGCGAGAGAAACAAGCACCGAGGTGTTCCAACCGGCAGGACCGACGAGCAAAATTGCGCGACCGGGCGCGAGCCGCACCGCGGATACGCCCTCCGCCACGGCGGCAAGGATCAACGGCCGGACGATATGGGCTGCCATCTGCCCGAACGCAGGTGCGACACCGAGCACGACCGACGCACCAAGGTCGAACCGGCCAACGGGGGACATCGCCGCCTCCCTCAGTGCCAGCGATGAAGAGCCGGGAGGCAGAGGCTCGGCTGGAAGATCGCGCGCCCGTGCAGCGGAACCATAGGCGGCGATATCCGCGACCACCGACATCGCCGCTTCGATCATCGCGTCTACCGAGCCCGAAACGCCTGTCGGCCTCCCTGCCACCAGCAGATGCCAAACGGGCCTGGGATCGGCCGCTCCCGCCACGAGCTTGATATCGGCCGCGACACCATCGAGATGCAGCCTCCCCCCGCCATCGACGATGACGGCCAGCTTTGGCGCAAGGTCAAGGCCGCTGTCGGCGATTCGTTCGGCAAGCTTTCGCGCAAGCGGGCGCGGATCGGCCCATTCGGACGGGTCCAGCCCTGCAAGCGGCGGCACTTCCACGGCAATGCCCTCGCAGGGGACGATGCCCGCACGGGCAACGGCGGCCGACAGGGGCGCAACGCTTTCCGCCCGCAATCCCCGGATCTGCAGGTTGCCCCGCGCGGTAATATCGAGCCTGCCCGAGCCGAACGCCTCAGCCGCATCCAGAAGGTCCAGAAACGCAGCCGCCGTGAAGAAGCCGGAGGCCGGCCGCAGCCGCGCCAGCAGTCCGTCGCCGGTCTGCATGGGGGCGGCCAGCGTCGGGCAGGCGCCACGGCGCAACGCCGGCGGCGAACCCGTCGCCCTCGTCGTCTCCGCATCCCCGCGCATTGCAGTCCCGGCCATCGTCATGTCAGCGCCTTTCGATCCGCCGTCATACAGCATGCGGTCACGAGGGTGCAAATCCCGGGTCACACGCACATCGTCTATACGGCCGGCGATGTCGCAGGCGTGCGCAGGAGATAGATGTCCATGATCCAGCCATGCCGCGCCCGCGCCTGCGCCCGCGCGGCAACGATCGCATCGCGCACCGCGCCAAGACGCCCGGCAATCGTGATCTCCTGCGGCAGGCCGAGATAGGCGCCCCAGAAGATCTCGGTCTCGGGGTCCTCGACCGCCAAAAACGCCTCTTCACCATCGAGCATCACCACAACCGACTGCGCCGTCTGCGGGAAGATGCCGGACAGGCGGCGGCCGGGCGTGATCGTCACCGGCTGCCCGATGCCGTTGATGGGGATACGGTGGCGGGCGGCAAGCAGCTGCATGCTCGTGATGCCCGGCAGCACGGACATCTCGAACGCGACACGCCCGCCGTCGCGCACCCGCTCCAGAATGCGAATCGTGCTGTCGTAGAGCATGGGATCGCCCCAGACGAGGAACGCGCCCGTCTCCCCGTCCGCCAGATGGTCGAGAAACAGCCGTTCGTGAATGTCGGCGATCTCGGCATGCCAGAGATCGACGCCCTGCCGATAGCCGATGCCGTCCGTCTGTCGGCGCGGCACGGCGAAATCCACGAGCTTTGCCTCGGCCGCGCCATGCCGGGCGATCATGCTGCGGCGGACATCGGCCAGCTCAGCCTTGTCTTCGCCCTTCGTCGGCACGAAGATTACATTTGCATCGCCGATCGCCTTGATGGCTTCGAGGGTCAGATGGTCGGGATGACCCGTACCGATGCCGATCACCAGAATCCGTCGCATGGCTTCTCCTCCAGGCACGTTCACGCAGAGCACGTTCATTTCGCCGCAGGGCCTGCGGCAGAGGCCCGTTCTATAGCTCCTGGCGCCAAGAAACGGGAAATGCTAAAATAAAATCGAGAATCCGTGTTCGGTGATGAAAAATTGACATCATCATCTCTAATGTGCCCCATCTGCAAGGGCGGGATCGACCGGAACCGGTGGCTCGACCTTCGAGATGGCAGGCGACGGCGGGGCACTCGGGGTTACCATGACAAAGACCAGACATTCAGGCGCCGAGCCGGCGCAGGCTTTGCGGGATTGCAAGGGCGCCTTCATTGGCGTCGGCGTCGCCAGCGCCCTCGTCAACGTGCTCTACCTCACCGGCTCGTTCTTCATGCTCGAGGTCTATGACCGCGTCCTTCCGAGCCGGAGCATCCCCACCCTCATTGCGCTCTGCATTCTCGCGCTCATGCTCTACGCCTTCCAGGGCGCGTTCGAGTGGATCCGCGGCCGCATGCTCGTGCGCATCGCTGGCGCACTCGACGAGGCGATGACCGGGCGGATCTACCGCACCGTCGTCCGCCAGCCGCTGAAGATGCGCACGGCCGGCGATGGCTTGCAGCCGTTGCGCGACTTCGATCAGGTGCGCGCCTTCCTGTCGGGCGCGGGACCCGCCGCCTTCTTCGACCTGCCCTGGCTGCCCTTCTACATCGGCATCTGCTTCCTGTTCCACCCTGTTATCGGCATCGTCTCCGTCGTCGGTTCCCTGATCCTCATCGCCCTCACCTTCCTCACCAACCGGGGAACGCAGGGTCCCTCCAAGAAGGCAGCGGAGACCGGAAACCTGCGCAATGCCTTTGCCCAGGCATCGCAGCGCAACGCCGAGGTCATGCAGTCCATGGGCATGCTGGGCCGCATGTCGATGCTCTGGAGCGAACGCAACGACGCCTATCGGCACCATAACCTCGTCAATTCGGATGTCTCGAACGGCTATGGCGCGCTGTCCAAGGTCTCCCGCATGATCCTCCAGTCGGCGGTTCTGGCCACCGGCGCGGTGCTCGTCATCGAGGGGCTGGCCTCGCCCGGCATCATCATCGCGGGCTCCATCCTGACCGCCCGGGCGCTTGCGCCGGTGGAACTGGCAATCGGCAACTGGCGCTCCTTCGTCGCCGCACGACAGAGCTGGAAACGTCTGGGCGACCTCCTCACCGCGCTTCCCGAGCGCGATGCGCCGCTGGAACTGCCGGTGCCGCGCGAAAAGCTGACGGCCGAAGGCATCGCCGGCGGACCGCCCGGCGTCCAGCGCCTGACCTTCGCGGAGGTCACCTTCACCCTGAAAAGCGGCAGCGCGCTCGGCATCATCGGGCCGAGCGCCTCGGGCAAGTCCTCGCTCGCCCGCGCGCTCATCGGCATCTGGCCAACCCTGCGCGGCGCCGTGCGCCTCGACGGTGCGGCACTCGACCAGTGGGATAGTGACCGTCTGGGCAAGCATATCGGCTATCTGCCCCAGGACGTCGAACTGTTCTCCGGCACGGTGGCGCAGAACATCGCGCGCTTCGAGGAAGACGCAGCACCCGGCGCGATCGTCGAGGCTGCCAAGGCTGCCCGCGTCAACGACCTCATCCTCAAACTGCCGAACGGCTTTGAGACCGAGATCGGTGATGGCGGCTCGTCCCTTTCGGCCGGCCAGCGCCAGCGCGTCGCCCTTGCCCGCGCACTCTATGGCGAGCCCTTCCTCGTCGTTCTCGACGAGCCAAATTCCAACCTCGACGCGGAAGGCGAACAGGCGCTGAGCGAAGCGATCCTCGGCGTGCGCGCCCGTGGCGGCATCGTCATCGTCGTCGCTCACCGCCCGAGCGCGCTCGCCAGCGTCGATCTCGTGCTGATGATGAACGAGGGCCGCATGCAGGCGTTCGGACCGAAGGACGATGTTCTGGCGCAGATCCTGCGCCGGGAGCCGCCGCGCCCGGCCACCGCACAGGCGTTCCAGCCGAATTTCCAGACAAAGCTTCAGGCGCAGCCGCCCGCGCTGAAAGCCGTCGGCAATGGACAGGAAACCGCATCATGAGCACGCGCGAACCGTCTGCCAACCCTCCTGAGACGCCGTTGCGCCCGACCCAGTCACGCCGCTCCCTCTCCCGTCACATTACCGCCGTCGGCGTCATGGCGGTGGTGCTCGTCGGCGGCATTGGCGGATGGGCCGGTACGACCGAGCTTTCCAGCGCCATCGTCGCCTCCGGCACCGTCGTCGTCGAAAACAACGTCAAGAAGATCCAGCATCTGACCGGCGGCATCGTCGGCGAACTGAACGTGCGCGAGGGCGAGACCGTCGAGGCCGGGCAGGTGCTCGTGCGGCTGGATGGCACCACCGTGCGCGCCAACCTGTCGATCGTCCAGAACACGCTCGCCCAGCTCTATGCCCGCCGCGCCCGGATCCTCGCCGAGCAGGCGGGAGAAAAGACATTCACCGTGCCGAAGCTCGCGCAGGTCGTGCCGACGGACATGGTGTCCACCGGCTTCGAGGACAGCGAGCGGCGCCTGTTCGACAGCCGGAAGAGCGCGCTGGTCGGCATGAAGAACCAGCTCGCCTCCCGCAAGGCACAGCTGAAGGACGAAATCGAGGGACAGACGGTTCAGCTCAACGCCATCGCCGACAGCCTGACGCTCATCAGCCAGGAGCTGGAAGGCGTCGACAAGCTCTACGCCCAGGGCCTCGTCTCCATGCAGCGCGTGACCGCCCTCAAGCGCGACCGCGCCCAACTGGAAGGCGACCGCGGCGCCCGTATCGCCGCCCGCGCGCAGGCCGCCGGCAAATCGAGCGAGATCGACTTGCAGATCCTGCAGCTGGACGAAGATCGCCGGACCGAGAACGCCAAGGACCTGACCGATGTCGAGGCGCGCATCGCGGAATACGAGGATCGCGGCGTCGCCGCCCTCGACCAGCTGAAGCGGCTGGACATCCGCTCGCCCTTATCGGGCCGCGTCTCCCAGCTTGCCATCCACACGGTCGATGGCGTCGTCAATGCCGGCGAAGTGCTGATGCTCGTCGTTCCCGCCGCCGACACGCTGACGGTCGAAGCCCGCATCGCCACCAGCGATATCGACCAGATCACGCTTGGCCAGCCGGTCGAGATCCGCTTCAGCGCCTTCAACCAGCGCACCACACCCGTTGTCCAAGGCGAGGTCGCCAATATCGCCCCGGATCAGGTGACCGACCAGCGCACGGGCGCAAGCTATTACCCCCTGCGCATCCGCCCGAAGCCGGAGAGCCTCACCGCTCTGAAGGGCCTCACGCTCTATCCCGGCATGCCGGCGGAAACCTATATCAAGATCGCCGACCGCACCGTCATCTCCTATCTCGCCAAGCCGCTGACCGAACAGATGCAGCGGACTTTCCGGGAAGACTGAGAGGACGAACAGGCGCTCCCGCCTCGGGGAGGGCTGCCGAGCACGCGGCATGCCGCTTCACTCAAGCATTTACACGTGCCGGATCATTTCATCCTGAAACCGATACCGGTTCAGGAAATTATACAGTAGAGACAAGCGTGCCCGACCTGGGCATGTCCCAAAGAAGACCTGAGCGCGTCCACACGGCCGTCGAGGCGAGCACGGCAAGACGACGGATGACATCCAAACGCAAAGGCTATCTCTTCGTCCTCATGGCGATCCTGATCTTCACCTTGCAGGATGCGACCTCCAAGCACATGGGCGGGCTTTATCCCCCCGTCTTTATCACCATGATCCGCTACTGGGCGTTCGCGGCCTTCGTTCTGATCCTCGCAGCCCGGTCGAGCGGCGGGCTGAAGGCGGCAGTGAGCACGAAGCATCCCGTCCTGCAGATCGTGCGGGGACTGCTGCTGGTCAGCCAGATCGTGCTGGTCATCGCCTCCTTCGCCAGCGTCGGGCTTGCCCATTCGCAGGCGATCTTTTCCGTCGGGCCGATCTTCGTCGCCCTCCTCTCGATCGTCATTCTGGGCGAGCGCGTCGGCTGGCGGCGATGGACAGCGATCTTCGTCGGCCTCATCGGCGTCATCGTCATCCTGGACCCGACCGGCGACGAATCCGCCTCCCTGCTCATCGTTCCCGTCTCCTCCGCGCTGATCTTCGCCTTCTACGTCGTCACCACCCGTCTCGTCAGCCGCGAGGATACGGCCATGACAAGCTTTTTCTACACGGGTGCAGCCGGTGCCGTAGCGATCACGCTGATCGGACCGTTCTACTGGACATGGTTTGCACCGGTCGACTGGCTGTGGATGGGGCTTCTCTGCGTCACCGGCACGTCGAGCCACTTCTTCCTCATCAAGGCCTATGCATATCTCGACGCGTCGGAGGTGCAGCCGTTGACCTATCTCCAGCTGGTCTTTGCCAGCATCATCGGCGTCTCCGTCTTCGGCGAGGTGCTCAGCGTCAACATGATCGTCGGTGCTGTCATCGTCGTTGCCGCCGGCATCTTCACCGTCTGGCGAGAGAGCGTCGTTGCCCGCCGGGCCGGCGCCGCGGGAACCCACCCGCGCGCATAAGACCGTCTTTCAGAGCGGTGGCAGCGCCCAGTCGATCGGCGGACGGCCATTGGCTTCCAGAAAAGCATTCGCCTTGGAAAACGGGGCCGTGCCGAAGAAACCGTTATGCGCCGACAGCGGTGACGGATGCGCCGAGCGCAGCACGAGGTGCCGGCTCTGATCGACGAATGCCGCCTTCTTCTGCGCGTAGGAACCCCAGAGGATAAAGACCACCGACTGCTGCTGGTCGTTGACGGCGCGGATGATGGCGTCTGTAAACGTCTCCCAACCCCGCTTCTGGTGGGATGCCGCCAGCGCCCGCTCCACCGTCAGCACGCTGTTGAGAAGCAAGACGCCCTGCTCCGCCCAATGTTCGAGAAAACCATGGCGTGCCGGCGGTATACCGAGATCGTTCTGGAGTTCCTTGTAGATATTGACCAGCGATGGCGGAATGCGGACGCCGGGCCGCACGCTGAAGGACAATCCATGCGCCTGTCCCTCGCCGTGATAGGGGTCCTGCCCGAGGATGACGACGCTGACCTTGTCGAGCGGCGTCAGGTCCAGCGCCCGGAAATATTCCGATCCCTTGGGGAAAATCTGCTTTCCCGCCTGCTTCTCCGTCTGAAGAAAGCTTTTGAGCGTGCCCATGTAGGCGCTGTCGAACTCCTTGGAAAGCGCCTGTTTCCAGCTCTCCTCCAGCCTGACCGTTCCGTCCATCCTGCCCGTCCCATGCCTGTTTTCAGCGGTGTCTCGCGCAGCAAACGATAGATCATCGCGCGATCATCGCAAGGGCCTGTGTCGCAATGTATTTCCACAAACATATCGCTGGCCAATGAACGGGCATGCGTTATATTCCGCATGATATCTCGAAGCGCCGGAGACACGATGCTGCCAGCCATCCAGACACTGAAGACGAAAACACGAGCCGCGCTGGCGATTGCCATGGTTGCCTTGGCGTCGCTTGCGACACAGGCGACGTTGGCGGCCCCGGCCATCGCTGCGGATAACGTGACGGTCTTTGCCGCTGCGAGCCTGAAAAACGCGCTCGATGCCGTGAACGACGCCTGGCAGCGGCAGAGCGGGCATGCGGTCACCACCTCCTATGCCGCAAGCTCGGCCCTGGCCAAGCAGATCGAGGCGGGCGCGCCGGCCGATATCTTCATCTCCGCCGATCTCGCCTGGATGGATGACATCGCCGGGAAAAAGCTGATCCGCGAGGACAGCCGCTCGACGCTTCTCGGCAACCGTCTCGTTCTCGTCGCGCCTGCCGCGGACGCGAGGCCGGTGGAGATCCGGCAGGGCTTCGACCTGAAGGCGCGGCTAGCCGGCGGCAAACTCGCGATGGGGGCTGTGGAAGCGGTGCCGGCCGGCAAATACGGCAAGGCGGCGCTCGAAAGTCTCGGCGTCTGGTCGTCGGTCGAAAAGGATGTCGCGGGTGCGGAGAACGTCCGCGCCGCCCTCCTCCTCGTCGCAAGGGGCGAGGCGCCGCTCGGCATCGTCTACGAAACGGACGCCGCTGCCGATCCGTCTGTCAAGATCGTCGCCACCTTCCCCGAGATCTCACACCCGCCGATCGTCTATCCGGTCGCCATCCTGTCGGAAAGCACCCATCCGGACGCCGCCGCCTATCTCGACTTCGTCCGCTCGCCCGCCGCAAGGCCGCTCTTCGAGGCACAGGGCTTTACCGTTCTCGACAAATAGGGAAAGGCTTCCATCCGGCCTTCGAGTCGGGCCAATGGCGGCGCGAAGGACATGGCGACTGTGGACTGGCTGGCGCTCAGCGATGCGGAATGGACGGCGATCCGGTTGAGCCTGAAGGTTTCGACCGTGGCCATGCTGTCGAGCCTGCCTTTGGCGCTTCTGGCTGCGATGGCGCTCGCACGCGGCCGGTTCTGGGGGCGCTCCCTCTTGAACGGGATCGTCCATCTGCCACTGATCCTGCCGCCCGTCGTTACCGGTTTCCTGCTGCTCATTCTGTTCGGCCGGCGCGGTCCTGTCGGTGCCTTCCTCGAAACCTATACGGGCCTCGTCTTTTCCTTCCGCTGGACCGGAGCGGCCCTTGCCTGCGCCATCATGGGCTTTCCCCTGATGGTGCGCAGCATCCGCCTGTCGATCGAGGCGGTGGACGGACGTCTGGAACAGGCGGCCGCCACGCTCGGGGCGTCCCCCGCCTGGGTCTTTGCCACCATCACGCTGCCGCTGATCCTCCCCGGCATCATTGCCGGCATGATTCTCTCCTTTGCCAAGGCCATGGGCGAGTTCGGCGCCACCATCACCTTCGTCTCCAACATTCCCGGCGAGACGCAGACGCTGTCGGCCGCCATCTACACCTTCACGCAGGTGCCGGGCGGCGATAGTGGCGCACTCCGCCTGACGCTCGTCTCGGTCGTCATCTCCATGGCGGCGCTGCTGCTGTCGGAGTGGCTGGCCACTGCCGCCGCGCGCAGGGTGTCCAGCACATGACGCTCGATGTCTCCGTACGCCACCGGCTCGACGCCTTTTCGCTCGACATCGCCTTTACGGCCGAGGGCGGCATCACCGCCCTGTTCGGCCGCTCGGGCTCCGGCAAGACCTCGCTCATCCGCATCCTTGCCGGCCTGATCCGCCCGGACGACGGCCACGTGCGGCTCGACGGCGAGACGATCCTCGACACCGCAAGCCGGACCGTCATCCCGCCGCACCGCCGGCGCTTTGCGACGGTCTTTCAGGAGGGACGCCTGTTTCCGCACCTCAGCGTGCGGCAGAACCTGCTCTATGGCCGCTGGTTTTCCAAGGCGCCTGACACGCGCGAAGAGCGAGAACGGGACATTGCGCGCATCGTGGAACTCCTCGGCATCGCACCGCTCCTCGCTCGCCCCACGACCAATCTCTCCGGCGGCGAAAAGCAGCGCGTGGCAATCGGTCGGGCGCTTCTGGCACGCCCGCGCCTGCTCCTGATGGACGAGCCGCTCGCCGCTCTCGATGAGGCGCGCAAGGCCGAGATCCTGCCCTATCTCCAGCGCCTGCGCGACGAGACGGACATTCCCGTTCTCTATGTCAGCCATTCCGTCACGGAGGTGACGCAGCTTGCCGACCGCGTGCTGATGATCGAGAACGGCCGGCTGACGGCCAGCGGCACCGCGTCGCAGATGCTCAGCCTGCCCGGATCGAGCGGGGCGATCAGCCGCCGCGAGGCGGGAACGGTGATCGAGGCAACGGTTGCGCAACACCAACCCGATCCCCGGATCGTCAAGGTCGCCGCCGGCAGCCTGACGCTCTGGCTGGCCGGCACCGAGCGAAGACCGGGGAAGCACCTGCGCCTGCGGATCGCCGCCCGCGACGTCATGCTCGCCACCCGCAAGCCCGACGGTCTGAGCGCGCTGAACATCATCGAAGGGGTCGTTACCGGCATGGAGCCGGCCGGTCACGATCAGGTCGATGTCGCGCTCGATTGCGCCGGCACCCGGCTGACCGCGCGCATCACCAGCGTCTCCGCCGACATGCTGGGCCTTTCGGCCGGAATGGCGGTCCATGCCGTGATCAAGACGGTGGCGCTGGATCCTTGAAAGCGTGTCGCCTGAAAGTGTGGAGCGGCGTCTGGAAAACGACATGCCTCAAGACGAGGCGCGATGCGCCTCGAGCCAGGCGATATCCTCCGCCATAGCCGCGAGCGCCTTTTCCTCCATGGCCCGAAACCGTGCGATCAGCGCTTCGCCGAACGGTGTCACCAGCGCGCCGCCGCCCTGCTTGCCGCCGCGCTGCGAGATGACCGAATCCTCTTCGAACATCGCGTTGAGGGCGCTGACCAGCAGCCAGGCGCGGCGATAGCTCATGTTCATGGCACGACCCGCAGCGGAGATCGAACCGGTTTCGCGGATATGTTCGAGCAGCGCGATCTTGCCGCGCCCCAGCCGCTCCAGTCCGGAAGGGCCGGACAGATCGAGCCGGATAACCAGCCGTGGCGGCGATGTCTGGACCATGGCGTCATCCGGCGTAGCAGGCGGGAACGGGAACGGAGGTCACGCCCTCCGCGGCCGCATGGGAACGTGAAGCGGCCGCGCCTGTCAACCGCCATCGCGAGCGGAAAACCTCAGCCCATCCGCTCGGACGCGTAGGAACCCGGACTTGCCGGAAACACGATGGTGCGGTTGCCGTTCATGAAGACGCGGTGGTGGATATGGGCATGCACGGCGCGGGCAAGAACCTGGCTCTCCACGTCGCGTCCGATGGAGACATAATCGTCGGGCGACTGCGCATGGGTGATGCGGGCGATGTCCTGCTCGATGATCGGACCCTCATCGAGATCCTCGGTGACATAGTGAGCCGTCGCGCCGATGAGTTTCACGCCGCGCTCATAGGCCTGCTTGTATGGGTTTGCGCCCTTGAAGCTCGGCAGGAACGAATGATGGATGTTGATGATGCGGCCCGACATCTTCTTGCAGACGGCATCCGAGAGAACCTGCATGTAGCGGGCCAGCACGATCAGTTCGGCATTCGACTGTTCGACGATCTCCATCAGCCGCGCCTCGGCCTCGATCTTGTTTTCCTTCGTCACTTTGATGTGATGGAAAGGGATGTCGTGGTTGACGACCACCTTCTGATACTCGAAGTGGTTGGACACCACGCCGACGATCTCGACCGGCAGCGCGCCGATCTTCCAGCGGTAGAGAAGATCGTTGAGACAATGTCCGAAACGCGACACCATCAGAAGCACCTTCATGCGCTTTGCAGAGTCGTGGATCTGCCACGTCATGGCGAAGGTCTCGGCGATGGCCACGAACCCGTCCTGGATTGCGGCCTCAGTGACGCCTTCCTCGGAAATGAAACTGACACGCATGAAGAACAGGCCGGTCTGAAGATCGTCAAACTGCGAACTGTCAACGATATTGCAGCCTTGCGTGGTCAGATAGCCGGAAATGGCAGCCACGATGCCGCGAGTGGATTTGCAGCTGACGGTCAGCACATAGCTCTTCATGGGGTTTGTCTCTCGCCTTCGCAGATCGCCGCGGACGCAATCGTCCGGCAGGCCGCAAGCTAGCGCGCTTGCGAACCCTCCGTCCATCCGCTTCGCGACATCCGCTAGCAGGAACCGGCCATCCGGTCACTCCCGCGTCGTCGCCATGAATTTTCAGCCAACCGGCTTTCCCCCCGGCGCAGATGCATCGTCCGAACCCTGTTAACATCCCAGTTACCCTTCCGAGCACATGCGCGGATCTCTGCAGCATCCATTAGTCTTTGCCCGCTACATCTGCCTTCTGAACGACGATCCGCGTACGGAAGCGGCGCTCTGTCCTGTTCGGTGACGGTAATGACCCGGGAAGACCCTATGTCCACGGAAAAGCCCAAACGGCAATTATCGGTGAATTTCGCCATCAACGTTGCAGGAGCGATCGCACCGATCGTGATCGCGCTTGTGACGGTACCCATTCTCGTGCGCCATATCGGCGATGCCCGCTACGGCGTCATGTCGATCGTCTGGGTCCTGCTCGGCTATCTCGGCTTCCTCGACCTCGGCCTGTCGCGCGCATCGACGAATGCCCTGTCGCGCCTGCCATTCTCGGCAAAGCAGGAACGCTCCGAGATCGTCGCGACCTCCTTCATTCTCAATATGGCGCTGGCGAGCCTCGGTGCCATACTTCTCTATTTCGCGGGCAATTTTCTCCTGCTCACCGTCTTCACCGTGCCGCCGGAACTCGAAGCCGAAATCGCGACGGCTCTGCCGTTCATCGCCTGCCTGCTGCCGCTCGCCCTGATTTCCGGCTTCTCCATCGGCATCCTCGAATCGCGGGAGCGCTTCCTGCTCGCCAACGCGCTGCAGATCGGCGGCATGATCGTCGGGCAGATCGTGCCCGTTCTCTGCGCCATCTTCATCTCGCCCGATCTCTCGGTCATCATTCCCGCCGCAGCCCTCTCCCGCGCGGCCTCCGTCGTCTTGGCGACGCTGATCGCGCTCTATACGGAGCAGGGCTTCCGCTTCGACCGGTTCCGGTTCGCCAAGGTCCGCTCCCTGATGAATTACGGCGGCTGGATCACGCTGTCCTCGATCATCCTGCCGGTTCTCAACACGCTCGACCAGATCGTCATCGGCAAGACGCTCGGTGTCAGTGCCGTCACCTACTATTCCGTGCCGATGAACCTCGTGATGCGCAGCCAGGTCTTCACCAGCTCGCTCGCGCGCACGCTGTTTCCCCGCCTGTCGAGCCTTCCGCGCGCGGAAGCCATCGCCATTTCCGAGCGCGCGATGATGGTGAGCGGCATTCTCTATGCCGGGCTTTGCGCGTCCGGGATCTTCCTCATGCGGCCGTTCCTCGACCTGTGGATGGGACCGCCTTTCACGGCGATTGCCGGCACCGTCGCCGTCGTCCTGCTCATGGGCAGCTGGCCGAATGCCCTGACCTTCGCCCCCTACACCCTTTTACAGGGGCAAGGCCGCCCCGACATGACGGCGAAAATCCATGTGGCGCAGATGGTGCCCTATGTCCTCCTGCTGCTGGTCCTGACGTACCAGTTCGGTATTCTCGGCGCCGCCATCGCGTTTCTCTGCCGCGGCTATCTCGATTGCAGCCTGCTCATTCTCTTCTCGCAGATGCCCCGGCGCATTTTTCGCGAGCTGATCCCCTCCGCGGTTCTCGTCGTGGCGGCAGGTGTGCTCCAGTTTTTCCTTGCGGGCTCGACCGTCGCTCTCTTCGGGGCCGCCTGCGTCAGCATGCTCATCGCCATCGTGCTTCTGCGCCTTCAGGAGCGGGCAATCTTCGATGAAACCCTGTCGGTCGCAATCAGCACATGGAAGCGCCGGACATCACGGGGTGAAGCGGCCCCCGTTACGAACCCGTCGACTGTCGGACGCACCTTTCCGCCCGCGGTCACAGCGCCGCAGACGGTCGAGAACCCGGGAGCCTGACGGTGGCGATGCAGGAGCGGAACGACATGATCCCCGAGGTTCGCAAACCACTGATCGTTCAGGTCGTGCGGCAGTTCCTGCCCAACCGCGGCGGGCTGGAAGACGTGGTGGCCAATCTCTGCCATTCGCTGCCCGAGCGGGGCTTTCGCGTGCGCGTCGTCACCTGCGATAGCCTGTTCTCCGAGCCGGAACGGGGACGCCTGCCCGTCGAGGAGGTCATCGACGGCATTGAGATCGTCCGCATTCCCTGGCGCGGCTCGACCCGCTATCCCATCGCCCCAGCCGTCTTCCGGCATCTGCGGCAAGCCGATCTCGTCCATGTCCACGCCATTGACTTCTTCTTCGATGCCCTGTCCTGGGGACGTCTCCTTCACCGTCGTCCGATGGTCGCGACGACCCATGGCGGCTTCTTCCACACCAAGGCCTTTTCGGCCCTGAAGAAGACCTGGTTCAACAGCGTTACGCGCGTGTCCGCCCAAGGTTACGCCAACATTATCGGCTGCAGCGAGGCGGATGTGCGCACCTTCCAGCCGATCGCCGGCGACCGCGTTCGCCTGATCGAGAACGGCGTCGATATCCGCAAATTCGAGGACGCTGCCGCCCGCGTACCGGCACGCCGGCTCGTTACCATCGGCCGCTTCTCTTCCAACAAGCGGCTGCCCTTGCTGATCGAGCTGACCGCAGCACTCAAGGCCAGCCACCCGGACTGGAGCCTCGACATCATCGGCGTTCCCTCCGACCTCACGGTGGACATGCTGCAGGCCGAGGCCCGCAGACAGGGGGTCGAGACGGCCGTGACCGTCCACAGGGGACTGACCAATCCCGAAATCCGCCATCGCCTCTCCGAAGCATCCCTGTTCGTCTCGGCATCCGACTATGAAGGCTTCGGCCTCGTGGCCGTCGAGGCGATGAGCGCAGGCCTGCTTCCGGTGCTCAACGCCAACGCCGCCTTCACCGATCTCGCGGGTCGCCATCCGGAGTTGTCTCTCTGTGATTTTACCGACATCGCCGCAACGGTCGATACTGTGGAAGCCGCCTATGCGCGCCTCAAGGCACAAGGACCCGCACTCCGGGCCGATCTGATGTCCGCGGCCCAGGCCTATGGCTGGAGTGCCGTGGCCGACCGCTACTGCGACGTCTACCGCTCGGTGCTTGGCCTTGCCTCCTTGTCGCGTCCCGCTATGTCGTTTGACACGACCGCCCCTGCCCGATGAGGACCGACACCATGCAACCGACACGTTCTCTCGCCGGACGCGCCGCCCGTCTCTTTGCGCTTGCGGCCTGCCTTTCCACTGGCGTCCAGCCGGCACTGGCCGGCTGCTTCAACGGCATCAATCTCGCAGGCGCGGAGTTCGGCACCATGCCCGGCGTGTTCGGCAAGGAATATACCTACCCCTCCCAGGAAACGATCGACTACTTCGCCGGCAAGGGCTTTAACACCGTCCGCCTCCCCTTTCGCTGGGAGCGCATCCAGCGCAGACTGAACGGCCCCCTTGACCGGGAGGAGCTCGCCCGCCTGAAAGAAAGCGTCGCGGCCATGCGCGCGCACGGCCAGACCGTCATTCTCGACCTCCACAATTTCGCCCGCTACAACGAGAAGATCGTCGGCACGAAGGACGTGCCGGCCGCGGCGCTCGCCGATGTCTGGGCACGCCTTGCCAAGGTCTTCGCCAACCAGAAGGGCGTGGTCTTCGGACTGATGAACGAACCCTTCGACATGGCCCCCACCGCATGGCTCCCGCCCGCCAATGCCGCGATCGCCGCGATCCGCAAGACGGGTGCGAAGAACCTCGTGCTGGTGCCCGGCGTGTCCTGGACGGGCGCACATAGCTGGCAGGCGGATATCGAGGGTTCCTCCAATGCCTCGACCATGATCGACGTCAAGGACACGGCCAACAACCTTGCCTTCGAGGTTCACCAGTATCTCGACAAGGACTTCTCTGGCACGAATGACGATTGCCCGCGTGGCGACGATGCCGCAGCAGCCCTTCGCGCCATGACCGACTGGTTCCGGGCCAACGGGACACGGGGCTTCCTCGGTGAATTCGGCGGATCGGCGACATCGGACTGCATGATCGGGCTGGCCCGCATGGTCGATGTGATGGCGGAGGACAACGACGTCTGGATCGGCTGGACCTACTGGGCCGCCGGTGACTGGTGGTCGCCGGAGGAACCTTTGAACATCCAGCCGACCGAAACGGGCGACAGACTGCAGCTGAAAGCCCTGACGACGCGCAAGCTCGCCCGCGAGGAAGACGCCTGTCCGGCACTGGACGCCGTCAAGCCGCGCTGACGTTCCGGCCGGCGGGCGCTGCGGAACCCGGATCTTGCGGCTTGCGGCCGAGCGCTGCGTCCTCGAGCACCGAAATAGTGCCGAACAGGAACCACAGCAATCCCGCGGTCTTGATGGAGTAGCCGCTGTCGCTGATGATCATCAGCAGCAGCAGGTAGACGATGACCATGCCATGGAAGGTCCGGGCCTTCACGCTGTTAAGCGGCGCGAACACGAGCAGGCCCCAGAGTCCCATGAAGCCGAACAGGCCGAACTTCGTCAGCGTATAGGCAAGCCCCGAATCCGCCGTGAACTGCGTCGTCGTCTGCGCGCCGAACACCACGCGCAGATCGAGCGAGGTGAGAAGGTGCGCGGTCACCTGGAACCGCCCGCCGATATCGTTCGGCCCGCCCTGCGTACCCGACTGGATGCCGTAATAGGCAAGCACCGCCAGCATGATGAATGGCAGCACGTACCATGCAAGACGCGGCATGAAGCGGTAGACCGGCAGAAGCAGCGTCATCAGGATGCAGGTGTAGAGCCCGAACCGCGCATCGCCGAGCGCGATCACCGTGAGGGCAAGAAAGAGCGTCGCGAAGCGCAGACGCATGGTTGGCCGGAACAGGCACCAGCCATAGACGATCGCCCCGAAATTGCCGACCGAGACCGGCTCCAGAAAGACCGATGACACGCGGTGCATGCCGAGAAACGGCAGGATGGTGCGCGCGCTCGGCCGCATGCCGCTGATGAAGAGGCCGGTGGTCTGGCCGTAGAGCTGATCGACGGTGACGCTGCCGCGCGCGAGATAGTAGCCGATGACGTTGAAGAAGGAGATGTAGACGTCGAGCGCCATGTACTCGAACAGGCCGACGGCCACCACGATAGCCGCCGAGATAAAGACCAGCCTGTCGGCAAGCTTCAGGTCCTGCAGCGTCCGGCCGGCGAAATAGAAGCCGATGGGAATGAGGATGTCGCGCACGGCCTTGAGGTCGGGCGCGCCGCGCATGGTGAAGAGGAAGATCATGTAGGAGATGTAGACGGCCAGCAGCATGTAGGGTGCCGTGCGCCGCCCGAGCGCCACGATGAAGACGCAGCCGACCAGCACCATTTCCGACATCATCACATGCCCGTCGGAGACCCGCATGACACGTGTGTTGACGAGGCAGAGAAGCGCGTTGAAGACGAGGCCACCGATGACGCTGAAGGCCGCAAGCCGCGTGTAGAGCCCCCGCCAGGCGTCGTCATTCTTGGCCGCAAGACCGCCGACCGGCAGGGCATATCGCGCGGATACGTCCTGAAGAACGCTCATCAGGCGGCCGCCTCGACGATCACGACGCCGACGAGCTTGGTTCTCCAGGGGCCGAGCGTCTGTGCGAGATCCTTGAGGTCGGCGCGACCCACCCGGCCGGGCCGCATGACGATGGCGATCGCGTCGCTGTCCTTCACGAAGGCCATCAGCCGCGCGGCATTCTCTTCCCCCGTGGCATCGACCACGGAAAAGTCAGCCGGTGCCGGCTTGATCGCCGCCGACAGGAGCGAGCCCGAGGCGCGACTGCGCTGCCGCGGCATGGCATGGCGATCGAGACGGCGGTAACTGACGCTGTCGAAAGCCGGGACACCGCCCATCTGCATGCGCTTCAGCGTGCCGGCCAGCAGAGACGAGGCAGGCACGGATGCCGCTGCGATATCGACGGCCGCACCCGTATCGGCCAACGCGAGCGCGATGTCGCCCACCAGCGTCTCATCCGGCTTTTCCATGCCGGGCGAGAGAAAGACGATCCGGGCCGGCAGGGCCGCAACCGCATCGGTCAGCACATAGGCCGAGCGCGTGACGCCGGCCTCGCGTTGGCGTTCTGCGGCATGCGACCGTGCAGCCGCCTTGCCGGAAAACGGCAGGCGGCGCTTCATCCGCCCGACGAGACCGCCGGTGCGCCGCGAACGCCCGGAAGGCCAGCCATCGTCCGGCACATCCGATGTTCCCCGCGTCTGGCTACCCGTCCGGCGTGCCGCGATGCGGGCGATGACGGGGACGCCGAGCGTATCGACGATCTGCCGGTCGGAGGTCACGCGCCCGTCGAGCAGGTCCAGCCCGACGGCGATGGCCGATCCGGCCGCGGCCCCGAACAGGAAGCCGGCGATGGCGACCAGCAGGGCGGAGGCCCGCGTCGTCTTTGTCGGCGGCAGGGCCTCCGAGATGATGCGGGAATTGCCCGAACCGATATCGTACTGGCGGCTCAACTCTTCCGAGCGCGTGACGAATGAGGTGTAGACGCCGCGGATCGCATCGGCCTCGCTCTGCAGTTGCGCAAGGGTCGTACGCGCATCGCCGCTGTCGCCATTGGCGTTGCGAAGCGCGGCGAAGCGCGTTTCGAGCGCCGCGACATTGGCCTTGCTGCGCTCATAGGTATTCCGCACCGAATCCTGAACGCGCTTCAGCTCCGACTCCAGTGCCCGCCGCATGCTTTCGGCCTGCGCCTGCGCCGTTTGGAGCTGCGGATGGCGGCTGCCGAGGCTGGTCTGCAACTCCGCCAGCCGGTCGAGCGTCTGCGCATAGCGCGTGCGCAACGTCGTGACCGACGTCTGCTGCAGCGCTTCGGGGATCGCGCCTGAGGCGAGATCGCCCGTCGTGAGAGTGCGAACCTGATTGTAATTGATCTGCTGCTGCTCAAGGGCTGCGCGGGCACTGCCGAGCTGCTGCGTCACAGCCTCGAGTTGCTGGTCGGTCACAAGGCCCTTTTCGCCGGTGCTGATCAGGCCGTTCTGCGTACGGAACTTGACGACCTTGTCTTCGGCTTCGAGCAACCGCTTGCGCAGCTCTTCGGCCTCGACCTGAAGGCTCATGCTGGCCTTGAGGCTCTTGTCGGACCCGATCTTGTTCGCCTTTTCCAGGTAGATCGCCGAGACGGTATTGGCGATCTCGGCGGCGCGCGCCGCGTTCGGATGCTGGGCGGTGATAGTGAAGACTAGCGACTGGTCGGCACGGGCGATGATAAGGTTCTGTGCGAGCGTCGCCGCAGCGCCCGCCGCTGCCGCCTCTTCCGAAACGGGGGCCGGTGCCGACCGGCCGAGAAGCCGGCCGATCAGTCCCACCTTCGCCTGGAAAAAAGGATCCTCCTGCAATGCGAGCTTGCGCGCGGCCTCGGAGAGAACGCTGAAGGACTGCATGACGTAGATCTGGCTGTCGATCGCCTGCTGCGCCTGTGCCGGTGCGGCGGTATCGCCGGCAGACTGGCCGACGGCGGCAAGCCGCTCCGGGTCGAGCAGGATCTGGGTTGAGGCACGGAACACGGCCGGCTGGCTGAGAACGAAGGCAAACCCCAGGCCACCGAAGATCAGCGCCGTCACGACGACGATGCCGATGCGGCGCATCACGATCGACGGAAGTTGAAAGACGTCGATGTCCATAGGGCTTCCATATCCACGCCAGGTTGTTTTGTCAGCGCTCAGTTTCGGCTCGGCGGGATTCGGACAATGACCAGCAGCCCGCACGAGGTTCTCGATCCGAAGAATTGACAGCTTATGGTTAACAACCCCTGAACGTTGCGGCTTACGTAGACGCGAAGCACAGCATTTGCAGGGACTTAATCGAGCGGATTTCAGAGCCGGCGCCATATCAGGCGTCACTTGAGGAAACTTTAGCTATATTCCTTAGGCCGTTTTTAGCCTGCAAGCGCTATCCCTGCGTCATCAGAGCCACAGGCCCTCGAGCCGCGCTGCAAAGGAGTGACGCCGTGAAGACACAGATCCGTGAGATGCTTGCCCAATATGCCTCCCTGCCCTCGGCAGCCGGTCTGGACGACGATGCGGACCTCTATGCAGCCGGCATGTCGTCGCATGGCTCGGTGCAGCTGATGCTGGCGCTCGAAGACACGTTCGATGTCGAGTTTCCCGACAACCTCTTGAACCGCAAGTCCTTCTCCACGATCGCCATCATCGAGCAGACGGTCAACCAGCTGGTGGCCGGGAAAGAAGCCGCCTGATGGACGTCGCCCTCAACGCTCAAGGATCGACGCTGCTGGAGCGCGCCCGCCGCGTGGCCGGCATCGCCGGCCAGCACGCCGACGACGTGGACCGCAATGCCCGCTTCCCGCGCGAAGCGGCGGATGCCCTGATCTCGGAACGGCTGCTGTCGATCCAGATCCCCGTCACGCTGGGCGGAGAGGGCGCGACGACCGCCCAGATCGCGGAAGTCTGCACCGTTCTCGGCCAAGCCTGCTCCGCCTCTGCCATGGTCTTCGCCATGCACCACATCAAACTGTCGAGCCTCGTATCCCACGGCATCGACAGCCCCTGGCACCAGAGCTTCATGCGCCGCATCGTTGACGAACAGCTTCTCATCGCCTCGGCGACGACGGAAGGCGGCATCGGCGGCAACATGCGCAATTCGATCTGCGCCATCGAGATCGACGGGGATACCTGTCGGCTTCAGAAGGACGCGACGGTCATTTCCTACGGCCGCCATGCGGACGCGATCCTCATCACCTCCCGCGCCCATGCCGATGCCGTGACGACCGACCAGGTCATGACCGTATTCACGAAGGATCAGTATACACTCGAGCGCACCAACGAATGGGACACGCTCGGCATGCGCGGCACCTGTTCGGAAGGTTATCTCTTCAAGGGCGAGGCCCCGAAGGAACAGATCCTGCCGAAACCTTTCGCGGAGATCGCGGCGCAATCCATGCTGGCAAGCTCGCACCTGCTCTGGGGCGGCGTCTGGTACGGCATCGCGGTCAATGCGATGACCCGCGCCCAGGCTTTCGTGCGCGCCGCAGCCCGCAAGAGCCCCGGCCAGACACCGCCCGGCGCGCTTCACCTCGCGGAAGCCTCCAGCCTCCTGCAACAGGTCCGCGCCAACGTCACGGCCGGCCTTGCCCGCTATGAGGCAGCCCTTGCCGAGCCGGAACTGCTCTCCTCCATGGGCTTCTCCGTCGCGATGAACAACGTGAAGATCGCAGTCTCCCGGACCGTGCCGCAGATCATCGACCACGCCATGCAGATCACCGGCATCATGGGCTATAAGAACGGCACCCCGTTCTCGCTCGGACGCCACCTGCGCGACGCACAGTCCGCGCAGCTGATGATCTCCAACGACCGCATTCTCGCCAATACGTCGAACATGCTTCTCGTCAACAAGATTGAAACCAACCTTCTGGGGTAACCGACCATGGATATGCAGCTTTCCTTGCTTGACCGGCTGTTTGCGGCCGGCCTCCTCATCGACACCGGCGTCGATGGCCTTTACGGCCGCAGCGGCGTGTTCGAAGACGTCATCACCCGCTTCGAAGCCGTCATCGATGGCCTCGGCGGCGTCGACAAGCCGGAGGCGATCCGCTTCCCGCCCGGCATGAACCGCGCCCATTTCGAAGGCTCGGGCTACATGAAGAGCTTTCCGCAGCTCGCCGGCACCATCCATTCCTTCTGCGGCTGCGAGCTCGACCATGTCAGCCTGCTGACCTGCATGGAAGAGGGCAAGGACTGGACCGGCCAGCAACAGGCGACCGACATCGTTCTGACGCCTGCCGCCTGCTACCCGCTCTATCCGACGATCGCCAAGCGTGGCGCCCTGCCAGCCGGCGGCGGCCTCTTCGACCTGCAGTCCTACTGCTTCCGTCATGAGCCGTCGAAGGAGCCGACCCGCATGCAGCTGTTCCGCATGCGGGAATATGTCCGCATGGGCAAGCCGGCGGACGTCGTCGCCTTCCGCCAGGATTGGATGGAGCGTGGAACCAAGCTGATGGAATCGGTCGGCCTGCCCGTCGAGATCGACGTCGCCAACGACCCCTTCTTCGGCCGCGCCGGCAAGATGTACAAGAACAACCAGCGCAACCAGAACCTCAAGTTCGAGCTGCTGATCCCCGTCAACGCCAATGCCGGCCCGACCGCCTGCATGAGCTTCAACTACCATCAGGACCATTTCGGCAAGACCTGGGGCCTGACGACGGACGACGGCGAAACGGCGCACACCGCCTGCGTCGGCTTCGGCCTGGAGCGCATCGCGCTGGCGCTCTTCAAGCACCACGGCCTCGACGTGAACGAATGGCCGGCACACGTCCGCAAGACGCTCTGGGGCTGATCGACCATGCAAGCCGTCTTTCCCGGCATCGTGCCCGAGACCTATCGCCCGCATGCGCTCCACGACAAGGAGCGCATGTGGCCGGAGACCAACTGCTACATCGATCTCTGGATCGAGGTCTTGAACACACTGGGCCTGCCGCCGGAAGCCATGCTCGGCTTCACACTGACGCAGGACTTCGAGGGCGACCAGTTCACCTTCTTCAAGGTGCCGCTGGAGGACCTCGAAGCGCTCTACGGCATCACCTGCACGGAACTTGCCATCTTCGACAAGGTCGAACGGCATCTGGAGACCCAGATCGCCCGCGGCCGTCTCTGCCTCGTCGAGATGGACAGCTTCTTCATGCCCGACACCGCGGGCGTCGCCTATGGCCGCGAACACGGCAAGACGACGATCGGCATCAACCGGCTGGACGTGGCCTCGCGCAGCCTCGACTACTTCCACAATGGCGGCTTCTTCCATCTGGAAGGCGACGATTTCGACGGCCTGTTCCAGACGCTCGGACACCCGGCGGCGCTGCCGCTCCTGCCCTATACCGAATTCGCCAAGCTGCCGGCCGTGCTGCCGGACGAGGCGCGCATCCGGGAGAAGGCGCAGGCGCTGCTGGCCTTTCACTTCGCCCGCCGCCCGCAGGACAACCCGTTTCGCGCCTTTGCCGCCGTTTTCCCGGCGCAGGTTGAGGCTCTGGCCAGCCGCGACTTCGATTTCTTCCACAAGTACGCCTTCAACACGCTTCGCCAGTTCGGCGCGAATTATGAACTGCTCGCCACCCATCTCGGCTGGCTTGCACCGGACGGTCTCTATGAGGCGGAACGGCTCGCAGCCCTGAAGATCTCCGAGGTCGGCAAGACCGTGCAGTTTCAGGTCGCCCGCGCCGTCAACCGCAAGAAATTCGACGCTCTGGCCGGTACGCTGACGCCGGCCGCAGAGGCTTGGGATGCTCTGATGCAAGGGCTGGCGGCAAAGCTCGCCTGATCTCGCATCCGCCGACGACAGACAGGAAACCTCAGGACATCATGACAACGCTGCCCGGCCGCCTTCGTCTCGTGGATGCACGCTCCCTGACGCAAGGCTGGCGCCTCGTCCTGACGCCCCCGGGGCTTCACGTCGATCCATCGACGCTCGCCGAGGACGACGGCATCCCCGCAACCGTGCCCGGCACCGTGGCCGGAGCACTGGAGGCGGCGGGCCTGTTCGATCGCACAGCCCCGGAGCCGCTGAACGGGCAGGATGCCTGGTTCGTGACCGTCATCGCGGATGAGCCGCCGGGTGACGCCATTCTCCGTTTCCAGGGTCTTGCGACCCTTTCCGACGTTTTTCTGAACGGCGAAAAGATCCTGTCCTCGCAGAGCATGTTCACGCGCCACGACGTCTCCGTGCGCCTGACAGGCAACGACCGGCTGGCGATCTGCTGCCGGGCGCTCCTGCCGCATCTGTCGCGCAAGCTGAAGCGCGCGCGCTGGCGCACCAAGATGATCGTGCCTGCCGGCCTGCGCGGCATGCGCACGACGGCGCTCGGCTACATGCCCGGCTGGTGTCCGGAGATCCACGCGGCCGGCCCCTATCGTCCCGTCATGCTTGAGCGTAGCGGACAGACGTCCGTCAGCGCCGTCGATATCGCTGCTTCGCTCGATGCCGACGGCACGGGCCGCCTGAACGTCCGCTTCGAGACGACGGTGGCGGGGGCGATCCGGCTGCGCTGCGCCGGCCACGAGATCCCTGTTCTGGTTGAGAACGGTCGCGTGGAGGCCACGCTTGTCCTGCCCGGCATCACCCCATGGTGGCCACGCAGCCATGGCGAACCGGTGCTCCACGAGGTCGAAATCCTCATCGGGGAGGATCGTCTCACGCTGGGCCGCACCGGCTTCCGCCGGATCGAGATCGACCGGGGCACCGATGGCACGCGGTTCGCCCTGAAAATCAACGGCGTCGGCGTCTTCTGCCGGGGCGCCGTCTGGACCAATGCCGACATCGTGGGCCTGCCGGGAACGCGGGAAGCCTACGCGCCGTGGCTGCGGCTCGCGGCAGACGCCAACATGAACATGATCCGCATCGGCGGAACCATGACCTACGAGAGCGCCGCCTTCTTCGCGCTCTGCGACGAACTGGGACTGATGGTCTGGCAGGATGCCATGCTCGCCAATTTCGACTATCCGACCGAGGACGAAGCCTTCGCCGCCCTGCTGCGCGAGGAGATCGAGACGCTGCTGAAGGCAACCCGCGCCTCGCCCTCGCTGACCGTCTTCTGCGGCGGTAGCGAAATGCACCAGCAGGCGGCGATGATGGGTCTCGCGGAGCGGGTGTGGTCAGGCCCGCTGACCGGCACCATCCTGCCGGGCATCGTGGCCAGCGAGCGGCCTGACATCGCCTATGTCCCCAATTCGCCATTCGGCGGCGCACAGCCCTTCTCGCCGAATGCCGGCGTCGGCCACTACTACGGCGTCGGCGCCTATGAACGGCCGCTCGAGGATGCGCGCCGCGCCGATGTGAGCTTCGCTGCCGAATGCCTCGCCTTTGCCAATGTGCCGGAGCAAGCGACGCTCGATGCGCACCTGCCCGTCGCCCCCGTCCACGATCCCCGATGGAAGGCCCGTGTTCCCCGCGACCGCGATGCCTCATGGGATTTCGAGGATACGCGCGACCACTATCTGGGCCGCCTCTACGATCTCGATCCAGCCCGGTTGCGGCGGGAAGACCCCGCACGCTATCTCGACCTGTCGCGTGCGGTCACCGGCGAGGTGATCGAAGCGACGTTCTCCGAATGGCGGCGCGCGGGCTCAGCCTGCGGCGGCGCGCTGGTCTGGACGTTCCAGGATCTGCTCGCCGGGGCCGGCTGGGGTCTCGTTGACGCCACGGGCCTGCCGAAACCCGTCTGGCACGCCATCCGCCGCGCCTTCCGCCCCGTTCAGGTGCTTCTGCTGGATGAGGGAACGAACGGCCTCGACATCCACCTCGTCAACGAGACGGCACGCGACGAGACGGTGCGGCTGGAAATCACCTGCCTTCGCGCAGGTCGCCGGCCGGTCATCTCCGGCCACCACGAAACCATCCTGCCGGCACGATCGAGGCAGCGCCTGCCGGCAACCGATCTCTTCGGCGCGTTCTTCGACACGACCTATGCCTACCGGTTCGCCGGTCCGCAGCATGACGTGACAGTCGCCCGCCTCGTCTTGGCGGGAACGAATACCCTCCTTGCCGAAGCCTTCGACTTCCCGCTCGGCCGCCGCCCGGCGATCCACGATGCAACGCTGATGGCGACCCTGATAGAAACAGATGAAGACTTCGCGCTCGATATCGCAACCGACCGCCTCGCCCAGTCCGTGCACATCGCCTGCCCCGGCTTCCTGCCGTCGGACAATTGGTTCCACCTCGCGCCCGGCGCCGCGCGCCGCATCCACCTCGTGCCACAATCGGAGACGCCGGCGAGGCCCTCCGGTGAGATCGCCGCCATCGGAAGCGCCCTGCCCGTCCATTTTTGACACCCACAGCGTGTGACGATCACGATGCCTTGCGTGTGGCGGAAGCGATTGCGAGGATCGTATCGCGGATGTGCTCGCGCAGTTCGCGCCGGGCCTTGGGCGGCGTGACATTGTGGTCCGCATCGGCCAGCAGGATCCGCGAGACGTTCGGATACCGCGCTAGAAGCTGGCCGTCCCGTCCAAAATGCTGGGACAGCCGCGCAAGGCCGATATCGCCTTCGCTGTAGACGAGCGAGATAGGCACATGACGGTCGCGCAATTGCCGGAACGCGCGGTGCACGCCGTTGCGCAGCCGCGCTTCGACCGACAGGGAACCGAGCACCGGGGCTGCCGTCCGCGAGACGCGGCGCGCGACGATCTTCAGGATATTGCCGGCGGCGCGGGGGACGTCGATCTTGCCCGAAAACAACCTGTAGGCCGTTTCCATGCGAAGAGCGCGCCGCTTGTAGTCGTCGAGCGAGCGGGGATTGTAGCGGATCATCTGATCCACATCGTCGCGCGGGTCCCAGGCGAAGGTCAGGATATTGATCGCGATGACCCCGCGGCACCGCGGATCGGCCAGTGCCGCGTTGAACGCAAGGTAGGCCCCGCTGCATCGCCCGACGAGGACGGGATCGGGCAGGCCGATGGCCTCGATACGATCGAGCGCGGCGCGCACATCGGAAATCTGTCCAGGCGAATAGAGCACCTGCCGGTCGCCCTCCGGCACCGGCGGGCTGTCGGCGATGCCGGCGGCATCGAACCGGAAGGAGGCGATACCGGATGCAGCCAGCATGCGCGCCGTCTCGACGGTCGAGCGCGCCCAGCCGGACTGCCGGTCGTAGCCGGTGCCGAGCAGCAGGGCAGTGCCTGAGGGAACGGCATCGGCCGGCGTGCAGAGGATTCCGAACAGCCGGTCGCCGGCGCCGAACCGCATCGGACATTCGATGAAGCCACCACCATCAACGACGCCGGAAGAGGGTGCCCCCCGCCCGGCATCCGCCTCGACCCCGAGCGGATCGAGCCCGAGGATCCAGTGGGTCAACGCCCGAAAGACCGTAACGGGCGTCTCGGCGATGGTCGGGTTCGACACGAGATCGGAATAGCCCTCGAAGACGATCCGGGTGACATCGGCACCCTCTGCCTGCAATTGAACTGCAAGTGCCCCATCGGCATCCGACTGCGGCCGTTCCGCAAGGAAAAAACGCGTCGATCCCGCCGGCTTGAACGCCTTTGCATCCGCGCTGCGCACGGCGGCGGCAACGCTGTCCTCCATCACCAGACCGGCAATGGACGTGCCTGGACCACCACTGCCGGGCGGCAGGCCCAATCCTTCGTCCACGACCTTTGCCCAAAGCGAAAGCTCACGCAGATACCGCCGCCCACTCGTGACAGGGGCGAGAAGCGCGACGCCCGCAAACAGAAATGAGGGTTCATTGGCCTGCAGCAGGTCCGGAACCGGGAGCGATCCGAACCCCTGCGCCACCACCACCAGGCGATCAAGCCCGGCGAGATCGCGAAGGCATCGCGCAGCGGCCAGCGCCGTCGTCGTGAAGGGTTCGAGACCCGAAGATTCGGACAGGTCGAGTGCATCGCCTGTGCCGGGATGGTCGTAGCGCAGGCTGGCAATGCCGGCATCGGCAAGGCTATCAGCAAACTCGCGCCACGCCTTGTGCACGCAAAGCTCTTCCAGGCCCCAGGGGCTGATAAACAGAACGGCGGCACGCGTTAAAACCCCTTGTGCCGGCGTGAAGAGGCCAACGGTGTTCTCGAACGTGACCGGCCGACCGGCAGGACGGGGCATCTGGGTGGCATCCACGCTGGCGGCAGTCATTGCGCATTCGGTTCCGTTGGTTGGACGCACGGGCGTGCGCGGATCGTCAATTTAAGGCGGTACCGGTTAATATTGGATCATTCTCATGAATATCCGCCCCCTCAGACCTGTGGCGAGACGTGTTTGAGAACGGTCTGCGGCGCCGCATTTCGGGGAGGTGCGGTACGCCACCCTTGCAGGCGGCCGAGCAGCAAATGTCGCGAACGGCGTGCCATCGCCCCGTCGCCCTTCAGGCCGTAAACGAGGATACCGGCCAGCGGTCGAAGGATTTCCGGCAGGAACCGTCGCATCGAAAAACCGTGTCGCCGCAGCACATAGCCAAGCCCGGCACCGTAGCGGTACATCTTCTGCGCATTCTCGCGCGTCCGCCGATCGCCATGGTCTTCGGGATGATGGGCCGTGAGTGTCGGATAATACCGTCCGCTCGCGCCTGTCTCCAGGCATTTGAGCACCATATCCTGGACCTCGTGTGCACCCCAGATCGTGCCCGACCCCGGCCCGAGCGCCGCATCGAACCCGCCTGCGGCCTCGAATACCGGTTTCCGCACGACCACGATCCACTCCATCAGCGTATTCCAGACCGTGTCCCGCGTGAGCGCCGTCGGCTCTGTTGCAAAGCTTCCCATGATCGTCCGCCCATCGGGCGCCGTCGGCCGGCCGCTATAGATGTCGGCGGGTTTCGACGCCATCAGTGCCTCCAGCGTCCGGAAGAATTCGTCGGGGTACCAGCAATCATCGTCCGGAAACATCAGCCAGATGCCGCGCGCCCGCGCCGCGCCGCGGTTTCGCGCGCGACAGACGCCCTTTTCGTCCGAGCGGATATGGACGATGTCGATCTCTTGGGAAAACCGCGCGAGAAGCGGCACGAGTCGGTCGTCACCGTTCTGATCGACGAACAGAACCTCGAGATCCCCACGTTTTTGGGCGAGGAGCGACAGCAGAAGGCGCTCGATCTCATCGACCCGCCCAAGAGTTGCTACGACGAGGGAAAAGCGATGTTGCAGTGGTCCTTCCACGTCGAACCTCCCGATCCGCCAAAGGCGCGGATGCCGTAGCGTCCGCCCCTGAGGGCGGCTGCATCCGGAATAGGCCAAATTCTCCAATAGCCGATTAATGGCGGCGCGAAAAAGCCGCCTAACCGTCGCGACGCGTCCTCAGGCTTCGCGGCTGCAGGCGCTTCAGCGTCTTGCCGCCAGGGTCGTTTTCCAGGTGCAGCACGCGCTTGAAGAACGTGTCGTTCGGCTGCATCCGCCCGATATTGATAATCGCAGCCTTCGCCGTCTCCACGGTGAAGAAGGTGACGACACGCTGGTAGGTTTCCGGATCGAGCGTATCGAGCACCTCCTCGACCACGATCCAGCGCGGCTTATGCAGGCCGAGCCGGGCGATGGCGAGCAGGCGCAACTCCGCCTCTGTGGGTTTCACCTGCGACTGCAGCGACTGATCGAGCCCTGCCACGAAACGATCGAGCCCGAGGCGCGTCAGCACAGAGGCGAGCTGCTCGCGCGGGAACCGGTCGGGTGCTGCGGGATGGATCAAGGTTTCCGCCACGCTACCGGGCGGAAAATAGGGTGTGCGTGGAATGAACGCCATACTGTCCGACGGCGGCAGCGCGAGCCGCCCGCGCCCCCAGGGCCAGAGGCCCGTCACCGCGCGGAAGAACGAGCTTTTGTCGACGTCGGTGCGGGCCGTGATCAGCACGCGGTCTCCGGGCAGGATCTCGACATGCGCATCGGCGAGCTTGACGCTGCCGGACGGCGACGCCACCGCAAGGTCGTCCATGACGATAGTGCCGGCACCCGGCTCAGCATAGACGATCCGTTTGTCGTTCTCGTAGCGCTCATCCGTCATCAGCATAGCCGAGCGGAAGGCGGAAACCCGCAGCAGCGTCGCACGCCAATCGGCCACAGCCTCGATATTGTCGACGAACCAGCGCAGCGATGCATGCACCTGGTTGAAGGCGCCGACGGCCATCATCAGCCCGCCGAAGGAAAGGTTTCCGGCAAAGAACACCGGTGCCGCGATGACGATCGGCGCAATCACCGTCACCCAGCCATAGCCGGCCGTCACCCAGGTCAGGCGGGTCATCGCAAACATCAGGCCGCGGCTGATCTCCAGCACCGAGGCAAGGTCGCGCTCGATCCGGCGTTTCTCGTTCGCCTCCCCGCCCGAGAGCGACACCGCCTCGATATGTTCGTTGACGCGCATGAGCGAGAACCGGAGCGCTGCCTCGCGCTGGTAGTGCTCGCCGTTCAGCTTCACGAGCGGCCGTCCGACCAGCCAGCTGAACCATGAGGCGATGCCGGCATAGAGGATGGCGGCCCAGACCATGTAGCCGGGAATGGCGACAGCATAGCCCTGGAAACGAAAGACGAAGCCGGCCGACAGCGACCAGAGCACGCCGATGAAGCTGACGAGCAGGATGCCGGACTGCACGAGCCCGATGCCGAGACCGGCCGTCAGATCGGTCAGGTGCCGTGCATCCTCGTGGATGCGCTGGTCCGGATTGATGCCGAGCGAACCGGCATTGGCAAGGCGGAACGCCCGCGTCGGCTTCATCCACTCGGTGATCAGGTCTCGTGTCAGGCCTTCCCGCAGCTTGATCTTGATCCACTGTCCAAGCCAGGTCTGGATGACGTTGAGGACGAGGATGACGCCGGCAATCTGCCCGAAGACGACGAATTGCCCGAGAAAGGCCGGCAGGTCGCGCCGCTCCAGCGTGTCGTAGAACGGCTTGTACCAGCGATTGAGAAAGATCTGCCCAACGGCAATGGCGATGATGACCGCAAGGAGACCGGCCGCCAGCAACAGGATGATGCGTCGCGACGGCGAGGCGACGAAGGCCTGCTGCATCATGCGCAGCTGCTGACCAAGCGTCTGCTCTTCCTCCAGATCCCCTGCCGCCACGCTGGTAGCGCGCCCTGTCTGCTTGTTGCGAGCGTCCCTGCGATGCGGCATGTCTGCGGCTTTCTTCCAAATCATGTTACGCTAAACTATAGCGCACCCCGCAATCTCTCCCACGGGAAAACGACCATGAAGCGGCGAGCTTGCCGCTTGCTGACCATCGGGGTGAAAAGAACGCCGCAAGCGCAGCCACCCGGATCACCGGCCCGTGCAGCCTGTGGGGGGATGTCGGCGTTTCCCTTCGCGCAGAGATCGTTTAAAGCGTTCGGCATCGCACGCTTTCGGAGAAGCCATTCGTGTCCGCCGAGATCTCCCTGGACGACCAACGCCGTCTTGCAGCCATCACCGCCATGACGGACGATCTCCGGCGCGAGATCACGTCTTCACCGCGCTGGGTCCAGCTCGCGCATCTGCTGAAGGACGCGGGCGCGCTGGAAGAAGCCGAGAAGGCCTATCGAACGGCGATCCGGTGCGACGGCACGGAATGGGATCCGAGACTGCACCTCGCCCACCTGTTGAAGCGTCTCGACCGGCTCCAGGAGGCGCTGACGATGTTCGAGACCATCCGCGCGCTGCCGGACGGACCGAATGTCGAACACGAGATCGCCGGATTGCGCGTCGCGCTCCTGCCCGAAAACAGCGTGATCCAGCGCCCGGCAGCGCCACCGCCCGCCTCTCCGCTTTCACCGCGCCTCCAGGCCCTGCTGGACGACCTCTCGGGCGAACTGGCGCGTGCCGGCATCGATCTTACCGATACCGCACCGGCGGCGGACACGACGACGCGCCCGCGTCTCCCGTCCCTCATCTGCTCGACCGACCTCAAGGCCGAACTGGTACCCAAGGCCAATCTGGTCATTCGCGACGGCGTTCTCACAGGAACCACCGACAATCCGCAATTCGAGATCCGGTGCGCCACCGCCTGCGCCACCGGCTGGGTCGAGATCGAATTCGGCATCGACATGAAGACGCCGATCGTCGAGCCGATCCTCTATGTCGAGCATGCACCGCAGTGGCAGGCCTTCTCGACGTTCCGTCTCATCCCACGCAATGGTCGGTTCCATGCGGTGTGCCGGCTGGATGCGCCCATCCTCGGCCTCCGGCTCGACCCGTCCGACGCCGCCGGCCCCTTCACCGTCACACAGATCGGCCTGCGCCAGATCGGGCTGAGCCGCGTCGTGCGCCATGCGTGGAAACGGGACCGCGCGGCGACGCGCGAAGCGCTGGCCAAGCGCCGGAACGAAGGCCCGGCAGCCATGGAAGCCGCACTGGCGCAATGCCTCGCAAATCCTCCGCTCGATGCCTACGAGCGCTGGATTCGCCGCTACGAGACGCCGTCACGACTTTCCGTGGATCAGGCCCGCACGAACATCGCCCGCTGGCCGAAAAAGCCGACTCTGGCAGTCCTCGTCGAATGGGATGCTTCGGAAACGATGCCCATCACCAGGACGCTGGCATCGCTCGCAGAGCAAATCTATCCGCACTGGACGCTCGACATCCTTGTACCCCGCCCGTTGACGGCAGGGGAACGGCAACAGATCGAGACCATCGTTCCCAGCGCCACCTTTCCCGCCAACCTGTCCGCAGCCCTCGACCTCCGGCAGGGCAACCACATCGTGCATGTCGATGCAGGAGACAGGCTTTCTCCCGCGGCGCTGTTCCGTCTTGCGGAAGAGATCTTCGCCAGACGCGGAAAGGGCACGGACATCATCTACACGGACGAGGATCATTGGGTCTCAGGCGAGCGCCGCGACCCGCTCTTCAAGCCCGACTGGGATCCGGACTTCCAGGCCTCGACCGGCTATATCGGCACCTTCGTCACGATCCGTCAGGACCGGCTGAGTCAGGCTCTTTCCGGACCGTCCGCACAGTGGCAGGACGTTTTGGCGATCGTGCTGGCTGGCGCCGCGGAAACGGACGTGCTGCATATACCCGACGTTCTGAACCATCGTCACGTCACGCCGAAACCTATCGCCTCCCTGCCGCAACCTCCAGAGGCGCCGGTCGGCGGCTGGCCGCACGTCACGCTGATGATCCCGACCCGCGACAGCGTCGATATCCTGCGCAACGGCGTTGCCTCGCTTCTTCGCGAGACCGATTATCCGAGCTTCGATATCCTCATCATCGACAATGGCAGTTCGCAGGCCGAAACGCTGGCCTATTTCGACGAGATCGCGGCCAGCGGGCAGGTCGGCATCGTCAACGTGCCAGGCCCGTTCAACTTCGCGCATCTGAACAATCGGGCAGCGACTGTGGCCAAAGGTACGGTGCTCGGCCTCGTCAACAACGACATCCTCGCTATCGAGCCTTCCTGGCTGAAAGCCATGGTGGCAGAGGCCGTGCGGCCTGAGATCGGCGCCGTCGGCGCGAAACTCCTCTACCCCTCCGGCCATGTACAGCACGGCGGCGTGGCCTGCGGCGTCGGCATCGTCACCGCGCATCCGCAGAAGTTCAAGGCTGGAGACGACCGCGGCGACATGGACAGCCTCGTCGCCACGCACCGCGTTTCCGCCGTTACCGCCGCCTGCCTCGTGGTCGAAAGCCGCAAATATGCCGAGGCCGGCGGAATGGACGAAGCCGCCCTGCAGATCGCCTTCAACGATGTCGATCTCTGCCTCAAACTGGATGCTGCCGGCTACCGCAACCTCATGGTGCCGGCCGCGCGCCTCATCCACCTCGAAAGCGCCACCCGCGGCCTCGACATGACGGGTGAGAAGGCGGCCAGATTCCGGCGCGAAGCCGAAACGATGCTGGCCCGCTGGAAGCAGCGGATCACCTACGATCCCTTCTACAATGTCAACCTGACGCGGGATCGCGAAGACGGCACAATTAAGGATTAGAGAAGAACGACAGGTCCCCGGCCTTTTGCCTTTCACAGATGTCTTGAAAGCTGCACAGACAAGTTGATACAAGCATTCTCGGCCGATAAACATATTTCAGCAACGATAGATGGACTTCTGCATGAATTTTGAGCGCCTTTCGATTTCCGACGTGGTCCTGATCAAGCCGAACAAGATCGGTGACGACCGCGGTTACTTCATGGAAACGTTCCGCCAGTCCCTGTTCGAGGAACAGGCGGCCAGGGTCGAGTTCCGTCAGGACAATCAGTCGCTTTCGGCGGATGCCGGCACGGTGCGCGGATTGCACTTCCAGCTGGAACCGCGCGCACAGGGCAAGCTCGTGCGCTGCATCGCGGGCGCCATCTATGACGTCGCCGTCGATATCCGCGTCGGCTCGCCCACCTATGGCCAGTATGTCGGCGCGGAACTGACTGCGCAGAACGGTCACCAGCTGTGGGTTCCCGCGGGCTTTGCCCACGGCTTCTGCACCTTGGTGCCGGCCACCGAGGTCAGCTACAAGGTAACGGACTATTACAGCGCCGAGCACGACCGCGGGCTGCGCTGGGACGATCCGGCCATCGGCATCGTCTGGCCCGATGTCGCCAAGACGCCTGTCCTGTCGAAGAAGGACACGCTTCAGCCGCTGCTGGCGGAGTTGAAAGAAAGCTTCACCTATACCGGCCCCGCCGCCAACTCGTAACCATCAGGAAACCCGACTATGCGCGTTATTGTTACCGGAGGCGCCGGCTTCATCGGTTCGGCCGTGGTTCGTTACCTCGTCCTTGAGAAGAGCTACGAGGTTCTCACCATCGACAAGCTGACCTATGCCGGCACGCTGACCTCGCTCGACAGCATTAGCAACCAGGCTAACCACAGGTTCCTGCAGGCCGATATCTGCGATCGCAGCGCCATCCAGGAAGCCTTCGACACATTCCGCCCGAACCGCGTCATGCATCTCGCGGCCGAAAGCCATGTCGACCGTTCGATCACGGGTGCCGCCGACTTCGTGCAGACCAACGTCATCGGCACGTTCACCATGCTGGAAGCCGCCCGCGCTTACTGGAACACGCTGGAAGCCGATGCCAAGGAAGCCTTCCGCTTCCTGCACGTATCGACGGATGAGGTCTATGGATCGCTCGGCGACGAAGGTCTCTTCACCGAAACAACGCCCTACGACCCGAGCTCGCCATACTCGGCTTCCAAGGCATCGTCGGACCATCTGGCCAAGGCCTGGCAGCGCACCTACGGTCTGCCGATCGTGGTGTCGAACTGCTCGAACAATTACGGCCCCTACCATTTCCCGGAAAAGCTCATCCCGCTGATCATCCTCAATGCGATGCACGGCAAGAAGCTGCCCGTTTATGGCAGCGGCGCCAACATCCGCGACTGGCTCTATGTCGAGGATCACGCCCGCGCGCTGGATCTGATCGCCGAGCGCGGCCAGGTCGGCGAGACCTACAATGTCGGCGGCCGCAACGAACGGCGCAACATCGACGTCGTCCACCGCGTCTGCGAGCTCATGGACACGCTGCGTCCGCAGGGCGCGCCGCATGCCAAGCTGATCGAGCACGTCACCGACCGTCCGGGTCACGACGCCCGCTACGCCATCGACGCGACGCGCCTGGAAACCGAACTCGGCTGGAAGGCGCTCGAGAACTTCGACACCGGCATCGAGAAGACGGTGCGCTGGTATCTGGAGAACGAATGGTGGTGGAAGCCGCTGCGCGACGGCTATGACGGCGGTCGCCTCGGCCTTATCCAGACACAGCCGAAGGCTTCCTGATGGCCCTGACATATCTCGTCACTGGCAAGGAAGGACAGGTCGTCCGCTCGATCATCGAGCGGGCCGCCAACCATCCTGATATCGCCATCGTCACCTTCGGTCGCCCGGAGGTGGATTTCAGCGCGCCGGAAACGCTCGGACCGGCCATCGCATCCATCAAGCCTGACGTCATCATCTCCGCTGCCGCCTACACGGCGGTGGATCAGGCCGAAAGCGAGGAAGATCTCGCCACCAAGGTCAATGGCGAGGCAGCGGGCGCGCTGTCGCGAGCGGCTGCCGGACTCGGTATTCCGATCGTCCACATCTCCACCGATTACGTTTTCGACGGGACCAAGACGGGCGCCTATGTCGAAAGCGACCCGGTTGCGCCGATCGGCGCTTACGGCCGCTCGAAGCTTGCCGGCGAAGAAGCCGTGGCGGCGGCGACGGCGAACCATGCCATTCTGCGCACCGCCTGGGTTCACAGCCCCTACGGCAAGAATTTCGTCAAGACGATGCTGCGCGTGGCGGCCGATCGCGACGAGATGAACGTGGTTGCCGATCAGGTGGGATGCCCGACCTCGGCGCTCGACATCGCCGATGCCGTTCTGATGGTCGCCGGCAACCTTCTGAAGAGCGACGACACGGCGCTGCGCGGCATATTCCACCTGACCAATGCCGGCCGCGCCAGCTGGGCGGAGTTCGCAACCGAGATCTTCCGCCTGTCGGCAGAACAGGGCGGGCCGTCTGCGAAGGTCAACCCGATCCCGTCAAGTGCCTATCCGACGCCGGCAAAACGTCCGGCCAATTCCCAGCTCGACGGCAGCAAGCTTTCCGCCACCCACGGCGTCACCCTGCAGGACTGGCGCGCAGCGACCGAAACGGTCGTCACCCGTATCCTTCAGGCATAGTTTCATTAGGAGTATTTCGATGAAGGGTATTATTCTCGCAGGCGGCAGCGGTACGCGCCTGCATCCGATGACGCTGGTCACATCCAAGCAGCTGATGCCGGTCTACGACAAGCCGATGATCTATTATCCGCTGTCCACGCTGATGCTGGCCGGGATCAAGGACATCCTGATCATCTCGACCCCGGTGGACCTGCCGAACTTCCAGCGTCTGCTGGGTGACGGCAGCGCCTGGGGCATCAACCTCACCTATGCCGAACAGCCGTCCCCCGATGGTCTGGCGCAGGCCTATATCATCGGCGCCGATTTCGTCGGCTCGGATCCCTCCTGCCTCATCCTCGGCGACAACATCTTCTACGGCCACGGGATTACCGACCTCTTCGACCGTGCGAGCACGCGCACAGAGGGCGCCACCGTGTTCGCCTATCACGTCGCCGATCCCGAGCGTTACGGCGTGGTCGAGTTCGACAAGAGCATGAAGGCGCTCTCCATCGAGGAAAAGCCACCGGCGCCGAAGTCCAACTGGGCCGTGACCGGTCTCTACTTCTACGACGCCGCCGTCGTCGAGATCGCCGCCAATCTCAAGCCCTCGCCGCGTGGCGAACTCGAGATCACCGACGTCAACCGGGTCTACCTCGAGCGCGGCAATCTCAGCGTCGAACTCATGGGCCGCGGCTATGCCTGGCTCGATACGGGAACTCCCGATAGCCTTCTCGATGCCGGCGAGTTCGTCGCCACGCTGGAACGTCGCCAGGGCTTCAAGATCGCCTGCCCGGAAGAAATCGCCTATCTCAATGGCTTCATCGACGCCAACCAGCTGGAAGTGCTCGGCAAGAAACTCGGCAAGAGCACCTACGGCAAGTATCTCCTGTCGCGCCTGCAGGACGGCAAGATCTGAAAGAAATCTCGACAATGCATCGAACGTGAAAGAGGCGCAGGCTGTAAAGTCTGCGCCACTTTTCATTTCTACGCCGTGCGGAACGATCGATCAGGTGTTGGTTCCGCGCAGGATCTCGAACAGGAACCAGACGCGCTTCTCGCCGTCGTCGATCCAGTTTTCCAGCAGGCTTGCGGTGGCGACATCGCCATGCTCATCGCAGACGTCGTGCAGTTCCCGCATGCTTTGGACCAGGGCTCCATTATCGTCGCGCAGCTCCGCGAGCATCTCGTGCGGATGCACGAAGTCGGCATCATTGTCCTTGATCCGCTGCTGGCGGGAGATGTCGCCGATCGACTTCAGGGTCGATCCGCCGAGCTTGCGAACACGCTCCGCCAGCGGATCGGTTATGGCAAGCAATTCCGCACCGTGATCGTCGAGCAGCAGATGATAGTCGCGGAAGTTTGCACCGGACATATGCCAGTGGAAATTCTTGGTCTTCAGGTAAAGTGCGAAGACATCGGCCAGAAGGGCCGACGCGCCTCCCGAAATGTCCTTCACACCATCCTGAGAAAGGCCTGTCGGCGTCTTCAGGTCGGCCTTGCGGCGCGATTTTACGGACTGGTCCATGGGTTCTGTCCTTGTCTTGGAATATCTGATGGTTTGAAGATCGTGACGTAGACAATGTCGTCGCTGGCGCCTACGGCAGGGGAAACAACGATCCACGGGCGGAAAGAGGCGTTCGCCCCTGGTTCGGCATGCCGAAACAGCAACGGATGACACAAGGGGAAGTTCCGCCCAGCGCACCGAAGGATGCATCGGATCGGGGAAACCTCAGGTTACAATCCCTTAAGCCTGCTCCTTTACGGCACATTCGCGTCTTTGCGCTACACATGGGTAGAACGAAGAGTGGACCCAGAACCATGCCGCTAGCCCTGCGTAATTCCCAATCGAGCACCTATGCACGCGGCAACCTCGAAGACAGGTTGATGCAGGCGCATCAGCGCATAGAGACGGCGTTTCTGGATGGCGGAGCGTCCCTCGTAGCTGCGATGGAACTCGTGACCGGGCTCGTCGGCACGCTCGATCGCGTCACCGGGGCTCTGGACGGCGAGACGACGACGGCGGCGATTGCAGGTCTGCACCGGACGGTCGCAGAGCTCGCCCGCCTGCCGGACATCATGGCAGAACGGCAATTGTCCTTCGACGAGATCGCCGATCTCTGCGCCGCATCGCGCCGCCATGTCGATGACATGCATGAGACCTTTCGCTACCTCAAGGTCTTCGCCATCACCGTCAAGATTACCGGCGCCGGCCTCGACGAATTTGCCGATTTCGCCGATGAAATCCGTGACCGCATCCATTCGGGCGCGAGCGAGATCGAGCGTTTCGCAACCGAGCTCAAATCCATGCAGGGCGAACTGTCCACCGCGCGCAGCTTTTCCTCCTCCGTTCTCGGCGATTTTCGCGTCGCTATCCCCGAGATCGCCGCCAACCTCACCGGCAATGCGACCCGGCTGATCGCCCAGCACGCGGCCATGGCCAAGCGCGCCGGCGAGGTCAGGGCTGTCGCTGCCAACGTCCAGACGAAAATCGCCGCGGCGTTGTCTGCCCTTCAGATCGGCGATATCACGCGGCAGCGGATCGAGCATGTCCAAGCGAGCTTTACCCATCTCGACGCCTTCCTCGAAGGCGATGGCCGGCACCTTGGCAGTGCCGAGCGAGACGGCATCGCCGCCTGCGTGCTGCATCTGGCCCACGCCCAGCTGGAAGAGACGCTGCTGGATTTTCGGAAGAAATGCGCCAGCGTCTTCACGACGATCTCAAGCTTCACCGCGGATGCCTCCCGCATTCTCGACCTCAGGTCCGAGCTTGCGGGCTTTCGCGACGCGCCGGACGAGGACATTCTGAAGGTCATCGCGCGCGACATCCGCCACGCCTGCGACCTCGCCGCCCGTGTCGAGGGTCGCAACCGCGATGCGACGGCTCTCGTCGCTTCTGTCGTCGATGCCGTGCAGACGCTGATCACGGCGATCGAGATGATCCGATCGATCAAGGTCGATATCCACTACATGGCGCTGAACTCCAACCTGCGATGCTCGCGACTGGGCGATGCCGGGCGCTCGGTCAACGTCGTCAGTGGCGAGCTGCGCACGTTTGCCGGCCGGCTGGAAGAGCCCGCCGACAATGTCGTCGCCGGCATGCGGCGCATCGAAACCTCCGCCGCCTCGCTCTCGTCCGGCAGCGGCTCGGAGATCGCAAATATCGCAATGCCGCTCGACATAGCCCTCCGGTCGATCTCGGCGGTCTCGACGCAGATGGACGAAAATCTAGACGCCTTCAACGAACAGGGCGATGCCGTCTTTGGAAAGATCGCTTCGGCCATCGGCGCGCTCGACTTCGAAAGCAGCCTCGGCACCGTTCTGGAAGCCTGCGTCGAGATGGCCGGCCGTTTTGCCGAAGATCTGGGTGCGCCCATGCCGTCAGCGGCAGCGGCTAGCCTGTCGCAGACCATCTACCGAACCTACACGATGGCGCAGGAGCGCGACATTCACCTGTCGATCTTCCCGACGGACGCGTTGGACACGGCACCTGCGGCTGCCACGCCCGTTACCGCGATGAGCGATGACGATCTCTTCGAGGACGCGTTGTTCTAGTCTTGACCCCCGTCAGGCTGCGTCGGCCTTGAGGGAAAGGCCGGACTCACCGGCCCTCGCCCGGCCCTTCACCAGCGCCTGCACCTCGTCGGCATAGCGTTCCGCATTGAGGATTGCCTTGTCGAGGTTGCTGACGCGGTCGCGGTTCATGAGATGCAGGAAAGTCTTGTACTCGAACATGTCGCGGAACGCGGCGCGCTCGATGATCGGGGTCGAGAGCATATGCACGGAGCGCTCCTGCAGCAGCATCTTGACCGCGAGAAGGCCGCGCGTGGTGATCATGGAGTTGACCCGCGAGAGAACCACCGAATGGGGAATGCGGATACCGGCCTTGCGATCGAGATAGGACAGCAGTTCCAGAACCTGAGCTCCGCCCTGCGCATCCATCGAACTGCCCTGAATGGGGATCAGCACGTGATCGGACAGGCCGAGCGCAGTTGCCAGCAAGGGCGACTGGGCGCCGGGCAGATCGATGATGACGTAGTCGGCGGAGCAATATTCCTCGACCGTGCGCGGCAAGGCCGAGAGCGAGACGAAGGTGGCGACCGTCAGGTTGGCGACGGGCTCGGCGGCCTCGAACCAGCGTGAAATCCAGCGTTGCGGATCGGTATCGATGATCGCGACGCGATGTCCGCGCCGCACGAGTTCCGTTGCCAGCAGCAGGACGGCCGTGGTCTTGCCGGCGCCGCCCTTGGTATTGGCGAAAGTGATGATAGCCATTGCAAACCCCGTTTCCGTCACAGAGCTTGTCATCGCCCGTCCCGACCGCCGCTCACATGGCGTCGGAGACAAGTTTTGCGGCGTCGTGGTTAAGGCCGGGTTAAAACAGCCACAGCAATTCCCGCAAAAGTGCGCAGCGGTTTTGCGTCCGGAATTGCGTTGAAACAATGAGATGGAGGGTTTTCGCGATTCGGAGAAAAGCGGAAACGCTCTACCGGCGCCTGTCCTCGGAGAGAATTTCCATAGCAATCTGGCCGAGCGGCACGATCCGATCGACACCGCCACGGGCGATCGCTTCCTTCGGCATGCCAAAGACGACGGACGTCGCTTCGTCCTGGGCGATCGTGAAGGCGCCAGCCTGATGCATTTCCAGCATGCCGCGCGCACCGTCGTCGCCCATTCCTGTCATGATCGCCGCCATGGCATTGCTGCCGGCCGCCCGCGCCGCCGAGCGGAACAGAACGTCCACTGACGGGCGATGGCGCGAGACGAGCGGCCCGGCCCGGACCGAGACGTGATAGCGCGCACCCTGCCGCTCCAGCATCATGTGACGGTCGCCGGGTGCAATCAGCACATGGCCGCGCAGCACCGGATCGCCATCCTCGGCCTCCTTCACCTCGACGTCGCAAAGCCCGTTCAGGCGCTTGGCAAAGGCGGCCGTAAATTTCTCCGGCATGTGCTGGACGATGACGATGCCGGGCGCATTCGACGGCAGCCGTTCGAGCAGTTCACGCAGCGCTTCCGTGCCGCCGGTGGAGGCGCCGATACAGACGACCATCTCCGTGGTGCGCGCCATGGCCTTGCCGGAAGGCGGCGGCAGCATGGCATCGGCCGTCAGTTTCTCGCTGGGTCCGCCTGCAGATGCCGACGTGCCACGTCCGGCCTTCTGCCGGACGCGTGCCTGGGCCGCACTCTTGACCACATCGCAGATCCGGGCCGCCTGTTCGGCGAGATAGTCCGCCGCGCCGATCTTCGGCTTCAGGATGACATCGACGGCCCCAGCTTCCAGCGCCTGCATCAGCGTTTCCGTACCCGTCTCCGTCAGCGATGAACACATGACGACGGGAATGGGCCGTTGCGACATCAGCTTGCGCAGGAAGGTGATGCCGTCCATGCGCGGCATCTCCACATCCAGCGTGATGACGTCGGGAATTTCCTCCTGGATGCGCTTGGCGGCCATGAACGGATCCGACGCAGCACCGATAACGGTAATGGCAGGGTCGGATTCCAGAACGGCCGTCAGCGTCTGCCGGACGCTCGCGGAATCATCGACGATCAGGACGCGGATCTGTTTGCCGGGCACAGGCTATTCCTTCACGAAGACAGTATTGGCAAGCTGGCGGACCGGCAGGTTCATGCCGGTGATCGACTCGGAGTGGCCGATCAGCAGATGCCCGCCGGGAAGCAGGTGATCGACCAGACGGTTCAGCACATGCGTCTGGGTCTTCTTATCGAAGTAGATCAGCACATTGCGGCAGAAGATCACATGCATCGGATCGCCGACGCGATAGACGTCGTCCATGAAGTTCAGCCGCATGCAGCCGACGCGGGAGCGGAGCTGAGGCACGATCCGCACCTCGCCGCGCGCCGGATCCCGAGCGCTCATGACGAAGCGGCGGCGCAGATCGGCCGGAACCGGCCGGATCATCTCCTGTGTATAGATGCCTTTGGTCGCAACCTCGAGAACCTGGGTCGAGAGATCGGTGGCCAGGATCGAATAATCGGGACCGTTGCAGGTCTGCCGGTAGTCCTCCAGCACCATCGCCATCGTGTAGGGTTCCGCACCCGTGGAACAGGCCGCACTCCAGGTGCGGACGCGCCGCACGCCCTGTTCCTTCAATCCCGGCAGGATCGTCTGGCGCAGGACGTCGAAATGGTTCGGCTCGCGGAAGAAATCCGTCTTGTTGGTGGTGACGGCGTCGATCAGGTGGATCGCCTCGCGCTCGATCCCATGGCCGTCGAACAGAAAATCGCAATAGGCGTCGAGTGTTTCGATGCCGGTGGCGCGCAGCCGCCGCCGCAACCGGCCTTCGAGCATGGTGGCCTTGCTCTGCGGCATCTTGATGCCGCTATAGTCGTAGATATAGGCGCCGAGCCGCTTGAAGTTGCGCGCACTCAGCCGTCCCCCTTCCGTAGAGGAAGCGCCATGACGGGGAGCGTCTTGATAGGAAGCGGCCTGTGTCACGGAAAAGATGCTCCTGGGATAGCTGGCCTTGCCGCGTTCATGCGACGCTCCGCTCCGGCAGGCCGGTCGCGGCAAGCGCCGGTCCGCTGTCCGAAAACAACCGGGCAAGATCGATGATGACGACGAAGCCGGTTTCGCGGCGGACCACGCCGCGGATGTAGTCCGAGCGCCAGCGCACGCCGATGTCGGGGGCCTGCTCGATGCTGTCGCGCCGGAAGGGCGTCACCTCGAACACCTTGTCGGCGACCAGCCCCAGCGCGAGGTCCTTCTCGCCCAGGGGAATGTCCAGCACCAGAATGCGGGTGTGGGGCGTGCGCACGGTGGGCGTCATGCCCAGCCGCAGGCGCAGGTCGATGATCGGCACGCCTTGGCCGCGCACGTCGCGCAGGCCCATCAGGTAGTCTGGCCCGTGCGGGATCTTGAACGGGTCCTCGTGGTCCAGGATCTCCCGGACCACGGTAACGGGGACGGCAAACAGCTCTTCCCCGAGGCTGAAGGTGACGAACTGGGACTCCGCCGGCATATGGTCCATATCAGGCGCTCTGCTTGAAGTCGGCGTCGTCAGCGTCCGGGCCGCCCATCGACATATCCAGCGCAAAACCCTTCACGCGGGCCTGCTGGGCCGAAACGCTCTGGCGGGGGGCGGCGGCGGCCGGCTTACGCGGGGCGGCTGACGGGCGTGCCGGTGTTGCATGATGGGCCGCATGATGCGCAGCCCGCTGGGGAGCGGCGGCAACCGGGGCCGGCTGATGCTTGTGGCCGACGTTGTCCACCCGGAAGAAGGCGATGGAGGCCTGAAGCTCCTCGGCCTGGGCGGCCAGTTCCTCTGATGTCGCCGACATCTGCTCGGAGGCGCCGGCATTCTGCTGCGTCACCTTGTCGAGTTGCTGGATCGCCTCGTTGATCTGCGACGCCCCGATGTCCTGCTCGCGGCAGGCAGCGGAGATCTCGGCGATCAGTTCGGCCGTCTTGCGGATGTCGGGCACGAGGCGTCCGAGCATGTCGCCGGCTTCGGTCGCCACCTGCACCGTTTCGCCGGAGAGGCCGCTGATTTCGGCGGCGGCCGCCTGGCTGCGTTCGGCGAGCTTGCGCACTTCGGAGGCAACGACGGCAAAGCCCTTGCCATGTTCGCCGGCACGGGCCGCTTCCACGGCGGCGTTCAGCGCCAGCAGATCGGTCTGGCGGGCGATTTCCTGAACGATGGAAATCTTCTCGGCGATCGTGCGCATGGCGACGACGGCGCGGGCGACGGCGGCACCGCTGGCTTCGGCATCCTTGGACGACTGGCGGGCGATCTTCTCGGTCTGGGCGGCATTGTCGGCGTTCTGCTTGATGTTGGCCGCCATCTCTTCCATCGAGGCGGAGGCTTCCTCGGCGGACGAGGCCTGCTCGGTCGCGCCCTGGCTCAGCTGTTCGGAGCTCGAGGACAGTTCCTGGCTGCCCGAGGAGACGTTGTCGGAGGCCGACAGCGCATCGCCGACGACGCCGCGAAGGCGTTCGACCATCAGCTGCAGGGAAATGCCCAGAATATCCTTGTCGGAGAGGGGTTTCGGCGTGTTCGTCAGGTCGCCATTGGCGATCTGATCGGCAGACTTTGCCGTGTTGCGCAGATTGCCGGTCATAACAGTGACGGCATCGACCACATCGCGGATTTCGTCATTGGTCTTCACGGAAACCGTCTGGTCGAGGTCGCCGATGGCAACGGCTTCGGCCATGATGCGGATCTTCTTCAGGCCGCTATTGATGCCCATCGCAATGATGGAAGCAACGGCCGTGGAGATCAGGAGCATGGCAACGAGGCTGCCGAGCAACACGTTGCGGGAGAATTCATACTGCGCGTTGGTCGCTTGGTCGGTCGTGGTCAGGTCGGCGGCAATCTGGTCGTTGAGGCCCGAGAGGGACGCCAGCAACTGCTTGGTGACCTGTGCGCCGTCGCCCATGGAAATCTCGCCTGCGCGGCGATTGCTATCGGGCGTGTTCTCTTGGGCGAGCTGCAGAACCCCGTCCTGCATCTTGATCCAGGCCGGATAGGTCGCCTGGAAATCGGCGACCTTCTGCCGGATGAGCGGATTGGTCTCGCGGTCGAAATTCTTGACGATCCGGACGATCGTTTCACGCTGTCCGGCGACGGCCGATACGTAGCCTTCGATCAGCGCCGCATCGGTGTTGATGATGGCGTTCTTCTCCTGCTGGATGGATGTCAGCACGGCATCCGAAAGATCGCTGGAATCCCGGAGGTTTGCCGCAGGTCCCTGGATGATGTCGGTGATCGAACTGTTCAGCGAGGACAGGTTGACGATGGCAAGCACCGCCATGCCGCATGAGAGGAGAATGAGGAAGCCGAACGCGCCGGCGAGTTTCAGTTTGATCGTCATCCGCATCGGGATTTCGCTTTCGTGGAGAGGGTGAAGGGTGACCGAGATATGGGAGTCGGTAGAATGTCGGAATCTGTGTAACCGGAGCCCTAGCCCGTGAAGAGCATTCCCGTCGGGGTGACATCGACCGAGAAGATCTTCTTCAGGTTCGGCACGATGATGAACTCGCCGTTTCGCTTGACGAGGCAGTCGATGAAGTCCGCACGCCAGCGCATGCCGATGCTGGGCGGGGGTTCGCTGGATGCCTGGGCAAGGGTGGTGACCTCGTAGACCTTGTCGGTGCGGATGCCGACGAGGCAAGGCTCGCCCTCAATGTCGAGCTGGACGACGATGATACGGCTGTCGATAGTCGCTTCGCCGGCTTCCATGCCAAAGGCGAGGCGAATATCGGCCAGCGGAATGACCTTGCCGCGAAAATTGATGACGCCGCCGAGAAAGGCCTTGGCGCCGGGCACCCGCGTTTCGGGCAGGAGGTCGAGGATCTCCTGGACCACCGTCGCCTCGATGGCGAAGGTCTCGCCATTGAGGTTGAAGGTCAGGACGGCGACATCCTCGCGGTCCCTCCAGAGCAGATCGGTCTCATGTTTCCTGAGATGCTGGTTCATCCGGCAGCCCGCAACTGCGCCTCCTGCTGCTGGCCGACGGTCACGAGATGCGTGACGTCGAGGATCAGCGCAACGTTGCCGTCGCCGAGAATGGTGGCACCGGAGAAGGTGACGACGTCGTGATGCAGCTTCGACATCGCCTTGATAACGGTCTGGTGGTCGCCGATGATCTGGTCGACCACGAGCCCGACGCGCTCGTTGCCTGTGGAGATGACCACCATCTTCTGGTAGCGATCCGGCGGGGTGCCGGTGCGAAACAGCTCGCGCAGCCGCAGGAAGGGCACGAGATGATCGCGCAGCGAGATGAAGCTGCGACCACGCGAGCGCAGGTCCTCCTCGGCCGACAGTTCGAGGCATTCCTCCACCGCCGAGAGCGGAATGACGTAGGAGCCCGTGCCGACCCGCACGAGAAGCCCGTCGATGATGGCAAGCGTCAGCGGGATGCGCAGCGAGATCTCGGAGCCTTCCCCCGGCGTGCTGTGCATATCGATGACGCCGCGGAGCGCCTCGACTGTCTTCTTGACGACATCCATGCCGACGCCGCGGCCGGAAAGACTGGTGATCTGGGCCGCGGTGGAAAAGCCCGGCTGAAGGATCAGCTGCAGCAGTTCCTGATCGAGCAGCATCTGGCCGGGCTGGATGAGACCGGAGGCCTCGGCCTTGGCGCGGACGCGCTCGCGGTCGATGCCGCGCCCGTCGTCGCGAATGGTGATGATGACCTCGCCGCCGGCCTGACGAGCCGACAGCGTGACGCGGCCGGTGCGCGTCTTGCCGGAGGCCACGCGCTCCTCGGGCATCTCCAGCCCGTGGTCGATCGAATTCCGCACGAGATGGACGAGCGGATCGGCCAAACGCTCGATCACCGTCTTGTCGACCTCGGTGGTCTCGCCTTCGGTGACGAGTTCGATCTCCTTGCCGGTTTCCCGGGCAAGATCGTGGACGAGGCGGCGGAAGCGGCCGAACAGGCTGCCGACCGGCACCATGCGCAGCACCATCATCGTGTCGCGCAGCTCGCCCGACAGCCGCTCGACGTCTTCGGACACCGAGCGCAGCTGGATATCGGCACTGACGCCGGCCAGCTGAGACAGGCGGGACTGGGCGATGACGAGCTCGCCGACGCGGTCCATCAGCTCGTCCAGCCGCTCGGCGGGAACGCGAACGTTCTCGGCCGCGGGCTTCGTCTGCTTGGCATCGGCGATGGCAGGGGCGGTATTGACGGCGCGCGCGGGCTCGGAGGGTGCAGCTTCGGCGAGAGGGGAAACGACGGATGTCGGGGTCGGGGCCAAGGCCGGGGCCAGAGCTGGGGTTGGTGCAGAGGCGACGGCCGGGGCCGGCGCGGAAGAGACCTCTTCGAGCATCATCTCCATGTCGTCCATGACGAAGATGAAAACGTCCTCGATGGCGGCGCGCGGTTGCGGCAGCAATGTCGTCAGCTCCACCGTCCAGCCGATATGAAGGTCGTCGGGCTCGATCGCGTCGAGGCTCGGAATGGCGGAGGTATCGGCCTTGATGGTGCAGTCGCCGAGATCGGCCAGTTCGTCGAGCAGGCCGAGCGGATTGGTTCCGTTCGCCATGGCATTGACCGGCAGGCGGAAGCGTAGCCGCCAGCGCGTGGCCGCCGACGCGGCAGGAGTGGAAATACCCGCAACAGCCGCTGGCAGCGGGGCCGCGACGACGCAACCCTGCGCAGCCTTGGCACCCACGGCCGCCTGCAGCTTCGCCAGCAAGTCGTTCCCCGTCGCCTCATGGTCGCCGTTCGGCGTGTCCACCAGCGCCTTCATGTGATCCTGTGCTTCCAGCACCGCCGCCACGAGTTCGGCCGTGGCCGGCACCTCGCCTTTGCGCACCCGGTCGAACGCCGTCTCGCAATGGTGGGTGAAAGCCGCCAGCGCCTCGAAGCCGAACATGGAGCCCGACCCCTTCAGCGTGTGGAGACCGCGAAACACGGCGTCGATTTGCGCCTGGTTCGACAGGTCGCCGAGGAGGTCGAGAAGACCCTCCTCGATGACGACGAACAGTTCGGCGGCCTCCATGCGAAAGACCTGCACAGGATCCATCAGGTTCATTTGCCCAACACCTTCCGGGTGATCTTGACGAGCTGCTCGGGATCGAAAGGCTTGGTGATCCAGCCCGTCGCGCCTGCGGCCTTGGCCTGGGCCTTCATCTCGGCATCAGACTCGGTCGTCAGGAAGATGATGGGAATGCCGGTATGGGCGGGCGAGGCGCGCAGCGCCTGGATCATGGCAAGGCCGTTCATGTTGGGCATGTTCAGGTCGGTGACGATCATGTCGAAGCGGCCGCCTTTGGCCTTGGCCAGACCATCGACACCATCCACAGCCTCGGTCACCTGATAGCCGGCACCTGTCAGGGCGATCCGGGTGGTCATCCGGATGCTGGCGCTGTCATCGACGGTGAGAATATGGGCGCTCATTGCATCTGTTCCTTGCCGTGCAGCCAGAACCGGCTGTCTTGCGGGGTCATGTCGGTGAGAAATCCGCCGCGCGCGAGCGTCGACAGCAGGCTGCCTTCAGCAGGCCTTGAGAGGGAAAAGCTGCGGCCGAGCGTCTCGGCATAGCGCCGCGAGGCTTCGAGAAGCTGGATGAACGAAAGATCGGCGTCAGCAGCTTCCGGAACATTGATGACAACGTCGCCGGAGTGCTCGAAAGCGGCCCGCAGCGTCTCGGCGATGTCCCGGGATTGGCGAATGGTCAATGCAACCGGAAGCACAAGAGGCAGCGAGGGCATGGGATCTTGAACAGACATACGAAGAGAACCTTAACGACGGGCGCGGCAGAGCCCACAGCCGCGTCCCCATGAGGGACAGGAATGTTGATGGCGGCGCCGGTACGGTACCGTTCATGCATCTAGGAGACACTGGGAGGTGCCGAGGCCAAGAAAAGTGAGGAATGATCGGGCACTCGTGACGATCCGCTTCATGCGGATCAGAAGCCGGTTCCCCGGGCCGATCTGATAGAGAGAACTTTCCCTCAAGAGCGTTAAGGCCGGTTTAATGCATCATTCTAATTAATTTATATTTTTATTTGTGAACTTTTTACACAATCTAAAGGAGTAATATTTTGTCGATTGCATACTTTGAAGAAAGGCCTCCTCCACGCTTGGGATATCCCTTTGAAAGCAATGACTGCCCATCCGAAAACAGACCGCTTGACATGTGTTCAAAAACAGAACATTTAGAGAACAAATCAGGAGATGGTTCGAGATGGCAATAGCAGAGAAATTCATTGTCTTGCCCTTCAAGAAGGTCCGCGGCGGCGTTGCCCCCGGTGAGATGCGTCAGGCGTCGAATGCCGTCAGCGCCGAGAAGATCGCGACGTCCATGTCCACCCGCTTTCCCGGCGTGGCAGCCTATGCGGTCAAGGTTGACGAAGAGTCCGGGGACATGAGCGATCCCCGCCTGATCATCCAGTTCGGCGAGGTTGCCGATCTCGCAGCAGCATGAGGTATGCGATGGATAAGCAGATCGAATTGCGCGAAAGCGTCCGGATCCTGATCGCCCAGGGCGAAGCCGCCCGCCAGCGTGCCGAGGCACACCGCGAACAGACCCGCATCAAGGTTGCCGCCATGGCTTCGCGCCCTGGCGAGAAGTATTTGGCCGCCATGCGCCAGGCCAAGGCAGCGACGAGCCACTGAGACTGGTAGCCGGGCTTTTCTCCGTCTTCGGGAAGCGCCCCGTGTCATAACATTCGCATCGCCGCCGTTTGCCATCCGGACGAACCGCCTTAGGTCTTCTGAACCACCCGTATCAGGACTTCCTCAGAAGGCGATGACATCCATGAAGCGCGAGACGATCGACGAGCTTGCACGCCGGCACGGTATCGGCGAAACGCGACCGAGCCCTGAGAAGAACGATGTTACGGTCTCCACCGAGACGAAGATCAAGATCCTAGAGGCGCTGAACGTCGACCTTGATGCCCGCGATCAACCGGGCAATCCCTTGGCCGGCCAGAAGACCGCAACGACGAAAACGCTGCCCGCCTCCTACCTCCCGCCTTTCCTCGGAAGAACCCGCGTCTGGGGCGTGACGCTCGAGCCCTACGCACTTCGGTCGTCCCGCAACTGGGGCATCGGCGATTTTCAGGATCTCTGCGATATCGCCCGTGTCTTCGGCCCGCTCGGCGCCGACTTCATCGGACTGACGCCGCTGCATGCGCCGTTCCTCGCCGACCCCGATCGTTGCAGCCCGTATGAACCCTCCAGCCGCCAGCGCCTGAACCCGCTCTACATCGCCGTCGATCGCGTTCCCGGTTATGAGCCGCACCCGGAGATAGAGCGCAGGGCAGCCGAACTGCGGGAAACCACGCTGGTTGATTATGTCGGCGTCTGCAGCCTGAAGCTGGAGGCCCTTCGCGACATCTGGACAGGCTGGATGCCCGAGCGGAGCGGATCATCCGCACCGGAAGATTTCGAGACCTTCATCGCGCGCGAGGGCACGCCTCTGCGTCTCCACGCGCTGTTTGAAGCCCTATCCTTCACGATGTCGGCACAGGGCCTCGGCGCCGGCTGGCATGCTTGGCCGGAGAGCTTCAAGGACCCGGAGAGCCTTGACGTCGCAGCCTTTGCTGAAACGCACGAGGACGAGATCCGCTTCCATATGTGGCTGCAATGGCTGGCACACGGCCAGCTCGACGCGGCGTCCAAGGCTGCGAAAGCAGCCGGCATGCGGATCGGGCTCTATCTCGATCTTGCGGTCGGCGAGGCGCTGGACGGCGCCGCCACCTGGGGCGAGCGCGATCTCTATGTTTCCGCGGCCACCGTCGGCAGCCCGCCGGATCCTTTCGCTGCCGATGGACAGGACTGGCATCTCGCCGCCTTCCAACCGGCCGCCATCGCCAGCGGCGACCCTTCGCCCTATCGGCGCATGGTAACCGCCGCCATGCGCTATGCCGGCGCCATCCGCATCGATCACGCCGCGGCCCTGCGTCGCCTGTTCCTCGTCCCGCTCGACCTCAAGCCGGATGGCGGCGCCTATGTCGAATATCCGGAAAAAGATCTCCTCGGCATTCTCGCGGAAACCTCCAGGCACCATGAATGCCTCGTCATCGGCGAGGATCTCGGTGTCCTCCCAGATGGCCTGCAAGACGACCTCACGGAGGCACGCATCCTCTCCTACCGGATTCTCTCGTACGAGCGCACCGAAGACGGCTTCAAGCCGGGGCAAGAGTATCCGGCTCTGTCGCTTGCCTGCATCTCCACGCATGACCACCAGACGCTCGCCGGCTGGTGGCGTGGCGCGGATATCACCACCCGCGCCGAACACGGCATCCTGCCGCCGGATATCACCAAGGCGCATCAGGAAGAGCGCATGACGGAGCGCAAGGATCTGGCACGGGCACTGGACGACGCGGGTATCGAGCAACCTTCCCACCTGCCTTCGGGTTTGGCACAGGATCAGGTCTTGACCAGTATCGTGGTCGATGCCCACCGCTTCATCGCCAGGACGGCATCGGCTCTCTCTGCCGTGCGTCTCGCCGATATGACCGGAGAGAAGAACCCGACCAACGTTCCAGGGACGAGCGACAGCTATCCCAACTGGAAGCCGAAGCTGTCCGTAACGCTCGAAGCCCTTTCCGAGGTGCCTCTTCTTGTCACCCTATCCACGGTCATGCGGGAGGAGCGCCCGCGGTCGTAGGATGACGTTTGCACGCGGCTAGCGGCATCGTTCTGCTATGATCGGCAAGACGATGTGGAACAAGCTTGGGGTTCGCACGGTTCTCGATGAAACAACGCGAGACAGCTCATGAATGTTCATTCGCTTGCCGAAGCACACACACCTGTCATCACGCCGCCGCGGATCTACTACGTCCACCCCTTGCAATTGCGAGGGATGGAAGCGTGGGACGCGGCCTTTGCGCATGCTGCAACGCTTGGTTTCGACACGGTGCTATCGGCGCCCGTCTTCCAAAAGGGCGATGCAACCAGCGTGTTCGTCACGGCCGACTTCGAAAAGCTGAGCCCGGAGCTTGGGCTTGGCGAGAGCGTCGAGGACGGCCTGTCGGCTCTGGTCGATGCCGCGCAGCGACATGGCCTTTCCCTGATGCTGGATATCGTCGTCGGACGCGAGGCGGATACGCGTTCCGACGCCGGCGCTCCCGTCGATCCGCGTATCTCACCCACCGTCGCCGGCAGCCGCACTGTCCGCGCACATGACCCGGATTCGGAAGCCACGCTGATTACCACATGGACGGATCGTATTCAGAGGCTTGCCGACGCCGGTGTCAGCGGCTTCCGTTGCGTCGGCCTTGCCGCCATACCGGCGGACGCATGGCGGACGCTGATCTCGAACGTTCATCAACGTCAGCCGCACGTCCGCTTTCTCGCCTGGACGCCAGGCACGACCTTCGATGACCGCAGGACCCTGGCCGAAGCCGGTTTCGAGGGCAGCTTCTCATCGCTCGCCTGGTGGAACCTCAGGGATCGCTGGCTCCTTGATGAATACGAACTTCAGCGGAATTTCGCCTACCAGATCGCCTTTCCCGAAGCGCCATTCGCAAAGCGCATAGCCCATGGCACGGAGAGCGGCGAAATCCTGAAACGGCGTGCCATACGCACGCTTGGCCTCTCCGCGACGATCGGCCAGGGCATCCTGATCCCGATGGGCTTCGAGTTCGGAGCATCGACACCGCTAGATCCGATGCATGGTCATGGCGGCGGCATTCGCGGTCTGAAATCCCTTGGTGCCTTTGACATCTCCTCCGAGATACGGTCCCTCAACGAACGGCTGGCTGCCGCGATACCGTCGGCTGCAACGCCGCTGACCCTCATTGCCGGCAGCGCGACATCCGTGAGCGCGCTCGTACAGGGCGACCATGCGGACCTTCGTCAGGCCGAGACCGTGCGCGTGATCATCTGCAACCGCGATCTTCGCCGCAGTGCCGCAGCACCGTTCAATGCGATCCGCGAGGCGGCATCCGCCTTCCTGCCGCTGTGCGATATCGCCCGGCCCGAACGCGCGCTCGATGCCGATGTGCGGCTTGCACCGGGCGAGCTGCGGATTTTCGAGGGCACGGCCTCCAGGCCGATCCTCATGGCAGGTGCCGCGATGGATGCGCGCGCCGCTGCGGATACGCCACGTCTGGCCATCGAGAAGGTATCGCCGGCAGTTGACGAAGGCCGCTTCCCGGTAAAGCGCGTCGTCGGCGATGTCGTGAAGGTGAAAGCTGATATTTTCGGCGACGGCCATGACCCGCTGGCAGCCGTGCTCCTCTGGCGTCCGGTGGATGCGCAGGAATGGACCGAAGTGCCGATGCAGTTCGTCGTCAACGACCACTGGAAAGCGGAATTCACCCTGAAGCGCATGGGGCGCCACGAATATGTCGTGGAGGCCTGGCGCAACCCCTACGCCATTTTCCGCTACGAACTCGGTAAGAAGCATGAGGCCAATCTCGACCTGACGCTGGAGATCGAGGAAGGCATCAACCTCATCAAGGCCGCGCAGGGGAATGGTCCCCAGCGGGTTCAACCCGAGTTGAAGGCGCTTCTGGCGATGCTCGCCGACGAGGATGCCGACGCGAAGACCAAACGGCTGCTCGCACCGGAAACCTTTTCGCTCATGGCCCGCGCAGACCGCCGGCCCTTCAGCGTCCGCTCCGCCGTCATCCCCGTCGATGCCGAGCGGAAGGCAGCTGGTTTTGCCAGCTGGTTTCAGGTCTTCCCTCGCTCGCAAAGCGGCGATGCGAACCGCCACGGCACGTTCGACGATGTCATCGCCCGGCTTCCCGCCATTCGCGAGATGGGCTTCGACGTCCTCTACTTCCCGCCGATCCACCCGATCGGCGCCACGAACCGCAAGGGCCGCAACAACACGCTGACGCCCGGCACGAACGATCCCGGCAGCCCTTACGCCATCGGCTCGCCGGAGGGCGGGCATGATGCGATCCATCCGGAACTCGGCACGCTCAAAGATTTCCGCAGGCTGGTCGCGGCGGCAGCCGATCACGGGCTCGAAATCGCGCTCGACCTCGCCATCCAGGCTTCGCCGGATCATCCCTGGCTGAAGGATCACCCCGGCTGGTTCGACTGGCGATCCGACGGAACGATCCGCTATGCGGAAAACCCGCCGAAGAAATACGAGGACATCGTCAACGTCGATTTCTACGCGAAGGACGCCGTGCCATCGCTATGGGAGACGCTGCGCGACGTCGTCCAGCATTGGGTCGATCAGGGCGTCAAGCTCTTCCGCGTCGACAATCCACACACCAAGCCGTTTCCCTTCTGGGAATGGATGATCGCCGATATTCGCGGTCGTCATCCCGAAGTCGTGTTCCTGTCGGAAGCCTTTACCAAGCCGAAGGTCATGTATCGACTGGCCAAGGTCGGTTTCTCGCAATCCTACACCTACTTCACGTGGCGAAACGCGAAGTGGGAGCTTGAGGAGTATATGCGGGAGATCACGACAGAGGCGCCGAAAGACTTCTTCCGCCCGCACTTCTTCGTCAACACGCATGATATCAACCCGGATTTTCTACAGAACGCACCGCGTTCGGCCTACCTGATCCGCGCCGCCCTTGCCGCGACCCTTTCGGGTCTCTGGGGCGTCTATAACGGCTTCGAGCTCTGCGAAGGCCGGCCGGATGCCAAGCGCAAGGAATATGCCGACAGCGAGAAGTACGAGATCCGGGCATGGGACTATGACCGGCCGGGCCATATCAAGGGCGAAATCGCGCTTCTGAACCGCATCCGCCGCGAAAACCCGGCGCTGCACACGCATCTCGGCCTGACGCTGCTGCCCGCCTGGAACGACAATGTCATGTTCTTCGAAAAGGCCAGTGCCGGGCGCGAGAACGTGCTGATGATCGCCATCAGCCTCGATCCTCACACCGCACAGGAAGCGGATGTCGAAGTGCCGCTCTGGTCATGGAACCTTCCCGACAACGGATCGCTTCCCATGGAAGACCTCATTGCCGACCGGGCCTTCACCTGGACGGGAAAGATACAACGCATCCGCCTCGATCCGTCGATGCCGTTCGGCATCTGGCGGGTTCGATAGGGAGGAACCGACATGGATATGCTGACCGATCAGATGCAGGACGACAGTGGCACCCGCCCGCAGACCCACGCCGAAAGCGGCTCCTCGGACCCGCTATGGTATAAGGACGCCATCATCTACCAGCTGCACATCAAGTCGTTCCATGACGGGAACGGCGATGGCATCGGCGACTTCAAAGGCCTGCAGGAGAAGCTCGACCACATCTCCTCGCTTGGCGTCACCGCGATCTGGCTGCTGCCGTTCTTCCCGTCGCCGAGACGCGACGATGGCTACGATATCGCCGACTATGGCGATGTCAGCCCCGACTACGGCACGATGGACGAATTCCGCGCCTTCGTGGATGCCGCCCATGAGCGGGGAATTCGTGTCATCATCGAGCTGGTCATCAACCACACCTCCGATCAGCACCCCTGGTTCCAGCGCGCCCGCAATGCGCCGGTCGGCTCCCCGGAGCGCGACTTCTACGTCTGGTCGGATACGGACCAGAAGTTTCCGGAAACCCGCATCATCTTCCTCGATACCGAGAAATCCAACTGGACCTGGGACCCGGTCGCCGGCGCCTATTACTGGCACCGGTTCTATTCCCACCAGCCGGACCTGAACTTCGACAATCCACAGGTTCTCGAAGAGCTGTTGTCCGTCATGCGCTTCTGGCTGGAGACGGGCATCGACGGCTTTCGGCTGGATGCCATCCCCTACCTGATCGAGCGCGAGGGGACCAACAACGAGAACCTAGCCGAAACCCACGACATCCTGAAGCAGATCCGCGCCGCGCTTGACGCGAGCCATCCCGGCCGCATGCTGCTCGCCGAAGCCAACCAGTGGCCGGAAGATACCAACGAGTATTTTGGCGATGGCGACGAATGCCACATGGCGTTCCACTTCCCGCTGATGCCGCGCATGTACATGGCCATCGCCAAGGAAGACCGCTTCCCGATCACCGACATCATGCGCCAGACGCCCGATATTCCGGACAATTGCCAATGGGCGATCTTCCTGCGCAACCATGATGAGCTGACGCTCGAAATGGTGACGGATGCCGAGCGGGACTATCTCTGGAACATCTATGCCGCCGACCGCCGCGCCCGCATCAATCTCGGCATCCGCCGTCGCCTTGCGCCCTTGATGGAGCGCGACCGCCGCCGCGTCGAGCTGATGAACGCGCTGCTGCTTTCCATGCCCGGAACGCCCGTCATCTATTACGGCGACGAGATCGGCATGGGCGACAACATCTATCTCGGCGACCGCGACGGCGTGCGCACGCCGATGCAGTGGTCGCCGGATCGCAATGGCGGCTTCTCGCGCGCGGACCCCGCCCGCCTCGTCCTGCCGCCCGTCATGGATCCGCTCTATGGCTATGAAGCCGTGAACGTCGAAGCACAGTCGGCCGATGCCCATTCGCTCCTGAACTGGACACGGCACATGCTGGCGCTCCGTCGTCGCCACATCGCCTTCGGCCGTGGCGCGCAGCGTTTCCTGAAGCCCGGCAACCGCAAGATCCTTGCCTATCTCAGGGAATATGACGGCGACACGATCTTGTGCGTCTTCAACCTCTCGCGCCTGCCGCAGGCCGTCGAGCTCGATCTCTCGGAGTTCGAGAACCGCGTGCCGATCGAACTGACCGGCATGTCGCCCTTCCCGCCCATCGGCCAGCTCACCTATCTTCTAACCCTGCCGCCCTACGGCTTCTTCTGGTTCCAGCTCGTCGCGGAAGCGGATGGCCCGACCTGGCGCAATGACCCGCCGGAACAGCTGCCCGATTTCGCGACCATGGTGCTGCGCCGCGACCTCCTCGAGGTGGTCGAGCAGCCGCGTCTGTCGAGCGTCCTGTCGCGCGACGTTCTTCCCTCCTATCTCGCCAAGCGCCGCTGGTTCGGCTCGAAGGGCGAGACGCTGCATAGCGCCAAGATCGTCAGCGCCGTGCCCATGGGCTTCCCGCACGACATCCTGCTCGGCGAACTCGAGGCGGAACTTGAAGGGCATACAGAAACTTACATGCTGCCGCTCGCGATCGCCTGGGATGACGCCAACCCGCCGGCTCTCGCCCAACAGCTGGCGCTTGCCCGTCTGCGGCAGGGTCGTCGCGTGGGCTTTCTGACGGATGGCTTTGCAGTCGAAGCATTTGCCCGCGGCGTCCTCAAGGGATTGCGCGAACGCACCCAGATCTCCGGACGCAGCGGCACACTGGAGTTCATTGGAAGCGATCAGCTTGATGGCATCGACGTGCGCGACGATCTGCCGATACACTGGCTGTCGGCCGAGCAGTCTAACAGCTCCCTGATCGTCGGCGATATCGCGATGGTCAAGCTCATCCGCCACATCTTTCCGGGCATCCACCCGGAAGTGGAGATGACGCGCTATCTGACCAGCGTCGGCTACGCCAACACTGCACCGCTGCTTGGCGAGATCGCCCGCATCGCGCCGGACGGCACGCGCTCGACGCTGATCATCGTTCAGGGCGCCATTCGCAATCAGGGTGACGCCTGGACCTGGATGCTCAGCACCCTGCGCCGCACGCTCGACGACACGCTGACCTCCGTTTCCGACATCGCCCCCACAGACGTGCAGGAAGGCCTGTTCTCGCCGCTGATGGACTTCGTCTCGAATGTCGGCACGCGTCTCGGCGAACTTCATGTCGCCTTGGCGAAACCGACGGAGGATGAGGCCTTCGCCCCTGTTCGTGCCGGGACGCACGACGTCGAAGACCTGCGCCGTCAGGTGATCGGCCAGATTTCGGACGGTCTCGACATTCTCGACGGCGCACGTCGCGACATCGATCCGGCGCTTGGCGGCGAGATCTCCAGGCTGATCGAAGAGCGCGAGACCTTGTTCGCCTCCATCGGCGCGCTTGCAGATCGTGCAACGGACACGCTCATGATCCGCAACCACGGTGATTTTCACCTGGGCCAGATCCTCGTTGCGGAAGCTGATGCCTATCTCATCGACTTCGAAGGCGAGCCGGCCCGGAACCTCGACGAACGCCGCGCAAAGACCAATCCCCTGCGCGATGTCGCCGGCCTGTTGCGGTCGCTGAGCTACCTTGGTGCAACGGCCGAACTCGACAATGAGGCGGTGACCGACCCGAACGACGACAGACGGACCGTGCTCATCCGCGCCTTCATCGAGAAGGCCGAGGCGGCATTCCTGTCGAGCTACTTCACGGTAACCGAAACGTCGGATCACCTGCGCATGCCGGAAGCGATCCGCACGCAGATCCTCGACCTCTTCCTCTTGGAAAAGGCGACGTACGAAATCGCCTACGAAGCCCGCAACCGGCCGAAATGGCTGCCCATCCCGCTCGCTGGCTTCTCCGCCATCGTCCGCCGACTTTCGGAAAGTAACGCCTGATGCTGGAACGCCTCGACCTTCTCCAGGGTATCGACCACGATGCCATCACCGCCCTCATCGATGGGCGCCACGGCGACCCCTTCGCCGTTCTCGGCCCTCATCCACATGCCGACCGAACCATCGTCCGGGTGCTGATGCCCGGCGCCGTCGGGATCGACCTTCTCGACCCGTCGAGCGGCGCCGTCGCAACGAGCCTTGAACTCGTGCACCCCGGCGGTCTCTTTGCGGCGCTGACCGATCTACCCCGTTACCGGCTGCAGATCACCTGGCCGGAAGCCGTTCAGGAAACCGAGGATCCCTACGCCTTCGGTCCGCTGCTCGGCGACCTCGACCTGCACCTCTTCTCGCAAGGCACGCATTACAGCCTCGGCCGGACATTTGGCGCGCGGGTGATGGATGTAGATGGCATCGAGGGCGTACGGTTCGCCGTCTGGGCACCGAACGCACGGCGCGTGTCCGTCGTCGGCGACTTCAATGCCTGGGACGGACGCCGCAACCCGATGCGGTTGCGCCCCTCCGCCGGTGTCTGGGAAATCTTCATCCCACGTCTTGGCAAGGGCGAGCGCTACAAGTTCGAAATCATCGACGCCTCCGGCGATGTCCTGGCGCAGAAGGCGGATCCGATCGCGCGCGCGAGCGAGGCAGCCCCTGCCACGGCCTCCATCGTCGCATCCGCATCACCCTATCCCTGGACCGACGAAGACTGGATGCGCCGGAAGACGGAGATCCGCGATGGCGAAGCGGCCATTTCGGTCTACGAGGTTCATCTGGAATCCTGGCTTCGCATCGCCGAGGACGGAGACCGGTCTCTGGACTGGATCGAATTCAGCCAGCGGCTCATCCCCTATGCCGCACGTCTCGGCTTCACCCACATCGAGCTCCTGCCGATCATGGAATATCCGTTTGGCGGCTCCTGGGGCTACCAGCCACTCGGCCTTTTCGCGCCGACCGGGCGTTACGGCACCCCAGAGGATTTCGCCTATTTCGTCGATCGCTGCCATGCCTCGGGCATCGGCGTCATTCTCGACTGGGTCCCCGCCCACTTCCCGACCGACGTCTGGGGCCTCGCCCGCTTCGACGGCACCGCGCTCTACGAGCACGAGGATCCGCGCGAAGGCTTCCACAAGGACTGGAACACGCTGATCTACAATTTCGGCCGCAATGAGGTGAAGGGGTTCCTGATCGCCAGCGCGCTCGAATGGCTGGAGGAATACCACGTCGATGCGTTGCGCGTGGATGCGGTCGCGTCGATGCTCTACCGCGACTACAGCCGCAATGCCGGCGAGTGGATTCCGAACGAATATGGCGGGCGGGAAAACCTCGAAGCGGTCGAATTTTTCAAGCATCTTAACAGCATCGTACACCAGCGTTGCCCGAACGTGCTGATGATCGCCGAGGAATCCACCGCATGGCCCGGTGTGACGGTGCCCGTCGAGAAGGGTGGCCTCGGCTTCGACTTCAAGTGGAACATGGGCTGGATGCACGACACGCTGCATTACATGGAGGAAGACCCGGTCTACCGGCGCTACAATCATGGGCAGATGACCTTCGGCATGGTCTATGCCTACTCCGAGCGCTTCATGCTGCCGCTGTCCCACGACGAGGTCGTGCACGGCAAGGGCTCTCTGCTCGGCAAGATGCCGGGCGACGCCTGGCAGAAGCTCGCCAATCTGCGCGCCTATTTCGGCTTCATGTGGGCGCACCCCGGCAAGAAGCTGCTCTTCATGGGCGGCGAGATTGCGCAGGAAACGGAGTGGAACCATGACGGCTCGATCGTCTGGGATCTGCTCGACCGGCCGGAACATGCCGGCATGCAGCGCCTCGTCGGCGACCTCAACCGTCTCTATGCCGCAGAGCCGGCCCTGCAATATGGCGACCTGCATCCCCAGGGCTTCGACTGGGCGGTGTCGGACGATGCCGAGCACTCGATCTTCGGCATGCTGCGCATCAGCGAGGACAGAGCCTCGATGATCCTTGCCGTCTCCAACATGACGCCGGTGCCGCGCCAGGGCTACAGGATCGGCGTGCCTTCGGAAGGCCGTTGGGAAGAAGTGTTCAACAGCGATGCTGGCGTCTATGGCGGCTCCAATCTCGGCAATGTCGAAGCTTGGACAGAGCATCACCCCGCCCATGGCAAGCCGCAGTCCCTGTCGCTCACCTTGCCGCCCCTTTCGACGATCCTGCTCAGGTGGCGGGCCTGAGGCCCGTCTATCCCGAGTCCGATGCGCCAATCCGTCGCTGGACGATGACACCGCCTGCCATTGACGGCAGGTGGCGGGATCGGCCAAGATGCGCCATGCCCAACCATGATCTCGACCACCACGCCCCGCCTTCCCGCCGGGCGAAACTCATCTTCGCAGTGCTCGTCGGCATCGTCTTGCTCGCCACCGTCAGCAGCATGGCAACGTCGGTCGTGCTCTATCTGAAGAGCGTCTGACCGGCGATTTTGGCCGTGTAAGGTCGGGTCAAAACGAACGTCCTCCGCGCTGAACGTATTTTATGAACGTTCGATGTTTTCGGCACGTAAAAGCTGTCGGAACTCTGCGCCACACCATGCGTTGACGATCAGATTCTTGAGAATCGAGACGTTTCCAAGCATGTCAGGAGCATCATCATGAAAGCCACGACCGCGCTCGCTTTCTTCCTTACCGTCGCCATGACGCTCTTTATCGCAGGTTTCCTCAGTGCATCCGCCCTCATGGCGAAACCCGCGACAGAAGCCCTTGCCAACATCAACGTGCCCGACCTCTGGACATCCGAGCCGAAGCGCGTCGTTGCCGCTGAGCAGGGCCTTGAACGCGCGCCGGCAGCGCCGCCGGTCGATCTGGCATCGTCCGACAGCCTTGCCGTCCATCAGCCGGTCGTCGCTCCGCCGGTGGCCTCAATGGACAACGCGTCCGCCGAGATCGACAAGACGGAGCCGGGCGCTCCCGTGGGCGAGACCGATCTTGCGATGGCGCAGGATGAAATCGCCAACAACCCGGAACATCAGGCATGGTGCGAGCGTCGCTACCGGTCCTACAGCGCGGCCGATAACAGCTACAGCGCCTATAGCGGCGAACGCAGGACCTGCATTTCCCCCTATATGGACGTTGCGTCCACCAACGACATCGGCAGGATGTCGGCCCCTTCCGATCTGGCGACGGACGATCACGTTCGCCAGTGTCAGGAGCGCTATTCCTCCTACCGGGCATCTGACAACACGTACCAGCCCTACAGTGGTCCGCGTCGCGCCTGCGTCATCGATTGACAGGCAGTGTCATCAGTCCTCAGCAAGAAAAGGCAATCCCCGTCCATGACCGTCAGACGCATCGTCGTCATCAGCGACTTTCAGGACGGGCAGTGGGATGACTCTTCTTTACCGGCGGTCGAGGAAGCCCGTGCCGCCTGGCTCTCGGGCGAGCGCGGCACCAGGCCTGAACGGGTTGAAAATCGCGATGATGTCGCCGTCGATGGCGGCTATATCGAGCGGTTTCCGCTCGCTTGCCTGAAGGCCGGCCTTGTCGAGAGTGCCGAGATCTGGACGCATTGGCGTGGCAGCAACCCGCCGGACACGCGGCCAGGGCCAAGCCCGCACCTGAAACGCAGTGTCTTCCGCATGAACGGGCCGGAAGCTCCCTTCGCATCCAACGATATCCTCGGTCACATCGCCGCGTTCGGCGCGCCGCACATCCTGTGCGTCTGGGGTCTTGGTGTCAGCGAGGAGATCCTCCTCGCCTGTCGCGACAGTTTCAAGATCTACAATTCGATCGATGCACCTGCCCTGCGCATTCCGCCCGAGGTCAGCCGGCATTTCGACCTCATCCTGACGGGCGCCCAGTGGCAGTCTGACGCCGTGCACGATCGGCACCCCGACATGCCGACCGCAATCCTGCCGATCGGACCCGAATTTGCATCGGACACGACGTTTCATCCGCTCGACGTGCCGAAAACCTACGACATCATTTATGTCGCCGCCGCTCAAGCCTACAAGCGGCACGACATCCTGTTCGATGCCATGGCGAGGCTGCCGCGCGCCTTGCGGGCGCTCTGCGTCTGTGGTTACGGCGATATGACAGGGGCATTCCGGCAGCAGGTCGCCGAACGCGGTATTTTGGTCGATATCATCGATCCGCCGGGCGTGCCCTTCGAGGAGGTCAACCGCCTGATGAACACGGCGCGCATCGGCGTCGTCTGCGGTGTCGATGATGGAGCGCCTGCGATCCTCACGGAGTACATGCTGGCCGGCCTTCCCGTTCTCGCCAACAGCGCTCTCTACTGCGGCCGTCAGTTCATCACGCCCGAGACCGGCCGAACGGCTTCGGCGGAAGACTTCCACCTCGCGATCGCCGAGATGCTGGAGACCTCTCCAAGCTTCGATCCGCGCGCTGTCGTCCGGGCAAACTGGACGTGGCCGCACTCGGTCCGAAGACTCGAAGCTTTGATATCGGCGAGTGACAAGAAAAGACCGTCTCCCTCTGGAACCTAGAGATGTCCAAGCAGTTCCCTGCAAGCTTGACGGAAGGGAGCTCGATGAATTTACTGGGTGCGTTTTCAAAGGTTTCTGAGGGCATTTTTTGCACCGACGCACCGATCGTCTGTTTCTCCCACCTCCGCTGGGATTTCGTTCTCCAGCGGCCGCAGCATCTGATGCAGCGTTTCGCAGCCGATCGGCAGGTCTTCTTTTTCGAGGAATATATCCCGACCGACCATCACCTCGCTTACCTCGAAATTCACCCCTTCGCCGGCACCACGGTCAAGGCCATTCGTCCGCGCGTGCCACACTGGTGGAATGAGGTGCAACGCGAGACGGCGCTTGCGGCTCTTCTCGATGACCTCCTGGCGCTGTATGGCAGCCGCCAGCCAATTCTCTGGTTCTATACGCCGCTGATGTTTGCGTTTGCGCGCCACGTGGATGCGGCAGCCGTCGTCTATGACTGCATGGACGAACTCGCCAATTTCAAGTTCGCACCGCCTGAGTTGAAGGCCATGGAACAGGCCCTGCTCGCGCGCGCCGATGTCGTCTTCACCGGCGGCTACAGCCTCTACGAGGCCAAGCGCGACCGCCACGACAATCTCCACGCCTTCCCCTCAAGCGTCGATGCGCACCACTTCCGCACCGCGCGCAACGGCCACACCTCTCCGCCGGATCAGGCCGGCATCAAGGGTCCGCGCCTCGGCTTCTACGGGGTGATTGATGAACGGCTCGACCTCGGCCTGATCCGGGACGCCGCAGCCGCCCGTCCAGACTGGTCATTCGTCTTCCTCGGCCCTGTGGTCAAGATCTCGCAGGACGACCTGCCCCGCGCGGCCAATATCCATTATCTCGGGCAGAAGAATTATGCCGAACTTCCTGCCTATCTCTCCGGCTGGGACGTGGCGCTGATGCCGTTCGCCCTCAATGAAGCGACACGGTTCATCAGCCCGACCAAAACGCCGGAATACCTTGCCGCTGGCCGGCCAGTCGTCAGCACGGGTATCACCGACGTCATCAGAAGCTATAGCGATGTGCCCGGCGTCTACATCGCAAAGGATGTGGAAAGCTTCGTCGATGCCTGCGCCGCCGCACTGGCTCTGCGGCAATCGTCCACATCCTGGCTCGAAGCGGTGGATACCGTTCTCGCCCGCTCGTCGTGGGACGATACGGCGCGTCAGATGCGTCTGCTTATCGAGCAGTCCATGGGCGGTCCAGAGCCGCTGGCGGCAGAGGCGACGGCACCGCTAACCGCACGGACGCCGGAGCAGCCGGCATCCCATGCCTGACCCGTCCGCAAGACGCCCCCGCATCGTCCTTGCCACCGACAGCCGCGATCCTTCGGGGCTGGGCGAGCACATGCTGGCATTGGCACGTGGACTATCGCCGGATCACGACATCATCCTGGTCGCCGACCCCGAAAGCGCCAACCATCTTCTAACGAAGGCCGTGAGGCGGGGTATCGCCGTCAAGGATCTGCCAACTGCCGATGAGTTGCAGGCATGGCTGCGACGGGCGGGCATCGATCTGCTGCATGTTCATGCCGGCATCGGATGGGAAGGCCATGCGCTCGCAGCCTCGGGCATAGCGGCCGGCATTCCCGTCATCCGCACGGAACACCTGCCCTATCTGCTGACCGACCCGGACCAGCAGGCACATTACCAAGCGGAAACGGGCCACCTCGCCCACCATATCGTCGTTTCCGAAGCCTCGCGCAAAACCTATGCGGACCGTCATATCGACCCCAAGCGCATGACCGTGGTCCGCAATGGCATCTTCCCGCTCGAACCGAAAGCGCAAGCGGAGCAGACGATCACGGTCATGGATCTTTCCGGCCGTATCATCCTCCTTTCCGTCGCGCGCTTCTCGGCCCAGAAGGACCACGCATCCCTGATCCGCGCCCTGCCTGCGGTGATCGAGCGTCATCCATCCCTCGCTCTTCTTCTCGTCGGATCGGGCGAGGAGCAGGCGCGGGTCGTGGCTTTGGCGAGCGAGCTCGGCGTTGCCGATGCCGTGCGCTTTCTCGGCCATCGCGAGGATATCGCGGATCTCGTTGCATGCGCCGATCTCTTCGTGCTCCCCTCCCTGTTCGAGGGCCTTCCGCTCGCCCTACTGGAAGCCATGTCTCTCGGCATACCCGTGGTGGCCACAAAGATCGGCGGCACTGTGGAGGCGCTGGGCGAGGACCACGCCTTCTTCGCCGAACCCGGACATCCCGCCTCGCTCGCCGACACAATCGCAAGGGCTCTCGATGACCCCGCCAGGCGAGCGGCTGTTGGACAAGCCGGACAGGATCGCTTCCGCCAACACTTCTCCGCCGCCCGGATGGCCGCGGAAACCGCCTCCGTCTACCGGCCACTCCTGACGCCGAACCCATCCCTGCAAAAGGACCATTCCATGCAAAAGACCCGTCTCGGCTTTATCGGCGTCGGCGGCATCGCCCACCGCCATCTCGACATTCTCGCGACCTTCGAGGATGTCGAACTGGTCGCCTTCGCCGATCCGGATGCGGCCCGCGCCGATGCCGCGGCCCGTCGCTTCGGCGCCAAATCCTTCACCAGCCATCGCGACATGCTGGAGAACGAACGCCTGGACGCCGTCTACATCTGCGTGCCACCCTTTGCTCATGGCGATCCGGAGCGCGACCTGATCGCCCATGGCATCCCCTTCTTCGTTGAAAAGCCGGTGTCCCTCGACATCGCTCTTGCCGAAGAGATCGCAGCCGGCATCGCGGCGAAGAACCTCGTGACGGCGGTCGGCTATCACTGGCGCTATCTCGACACCGTGGAGGAAGCCCGCGCACTGCTGGCCGAGAACCCCGCCCAGCTGTTGTCCGGTTACTGGCTGGATTCGACGCCGCCGCCGCAGTGGTGGTGGAAGGAAGACAAATCAGGCGGCCAGATGGTTGAGCAGACGACGCATCTTCTGGATCTGGCGCGCTTCCTCATTGGCGACGTCACCGAGGTCTACGGCCGCGCTGGCCATGTCGACCGTCAGGACTTCCCCGGACTCGACGTGCCGACCGTTAGCACCGCCAGCCTTACCTTCCAGTCCGGCGTGGTTGCCAACATCGCCTCGACCTGCCTTCTCGGCTGGAGCCACCGCGTCGGTCTGCACATCTTTGCCGACAAACTCGCCATCGAGCTGACCGACCGGGACATCATGGTCGATGTGGGCCGCGGCCGGCCGGTTCGCCAAGCGGACGGCGATCCGGTCTGGCGAGAGGACCGGGACTTCATCGATGCGGTGCGTGGCGGTGAAAACCGTATCCGATGCCCCTACGCCGACGCCGTCGCCACGCACCGTCTGGCACTCGCCGTCGTCGCCTCGTCACGCAGTGGCGCGCCCGTCCATCTCGATCCTCCGATGATCCCCCGGACACCGCCGGCGCCACTTCGGTTCCAGCCGCGACCGGAGGAAGCACCGCGCGGAATGCCGCCGGGCCATCGCAAGGTCCGCTCGCTCGGCATCGAGGCACCGGGACGCGCCTATATCTTCGAATATGAGGAAGGTCCGCCTGCCGACGGTCAGGTGCGGCTGGAAACCCTTTATACCGGCCTTTCCGCCGGCACCGAGTTGACGTTCCTGAAAAACACTAATCCCTATTTCCGCTCGCGCTTCGATGCGGGCCGTGGCGTCTTCATCGAGAACGAGCCGGATCTCCATTACCCCGTACCCTTCCTCGGCTACATGGAAGTCGCCCGTGTGGCAGAGTCCCGCGCCGACGGGTACGCCGAAGGCGATGTGCTGGCAACGACCTATGCGCACAAGACCGGCCACACGGCCGATCCATATCATGATGTCCTCGTATCGATGCCGGCGGAGATCGATCCGCTTCTCGGCGTCTTCGTCGCCCAGATGGGGCCGATCGCCGCAAACGGTATTCTTCATGCCGACGCCGAAGCCATGGGCACGCAGGTCGCGGCACTCGGTGCCGGCGTTACCGGCCGTCCCGTGCTGGTCATCGGCGCCGGCACCGTCGGGCTGATGACGGCGTTGTTTGCCCGCAAGCTCGGCGCATCCGACGTCGTCATCACCGATCCCTCCGACTTCCGTCGCGCAAAAGCCGAGGCCATGGGCCTGACGGCCATGACGGAGGATCAGGCCTGGCAGCATGCCAAGGCCCGCTGGCACGATGGCGGTCTGGGACGCGGCGCTGATCTGGTCTTCCAGACGCGGGCGCATTCCGGCAGTCTCCAGACCGCGCTGAAGGCCCTGCGTCCGCAGGGAGCGGTGATTGACCTCGCCTTTTACCAGGGCGGCGCGGACAATTTGCGGCTTGGCGAGGAATTCCACCACAACGGCCTCAACATCCGCTGCGCCCAGATCAACCGCGTACCACGCGGCCTCTCTGCACTCTGGAACCGACAGCGTCTGGCAAACGAAACCGTCGATCTCCTACGCCATGACGGCGCTGCGATCTGCGAGCACATGGTCACGCATGTCGTGCCGTTCGAGGATGGACCTGCCTTCCTTCAGGATCTGGTGGCGCATCGCCCCGACTTCCTGCAGGTCGTCTTCAAGGTCGGCGCATGATGGAGGCAGCACAGGAAACAGCATCGGGGGACCAGCCCATCCGTATCCTCTTCGTCTTCGCCTGGCTGGTCGTGGGCGGCGAGGAGACGGAAGTCCGGCTTCTGGCACAGGCGCTCGATCCCGCGCGCTACCGCATCGATGTCGTCGCCTGCTTCCGCAAGCCCGGCATGCCGGAGCAGACGCACGAGCAGTTGCGGGATCTCGGGGTTTCCGTCGACACGGCGCCTTACGCTATGTCGTTCGAGGATACGGTTTCCTACCTCGCCGGCAAGGTGCCCAGCTATGATGTTGTGGTCTCCTGCCAAAACGTCGCCGATATCTATCCGGCGCTGGAACGCCTGCATCTGCGCCCGCCGTTGATCGAGCATGGCGGCCTTGTCTCCGAGGCCTTGGCCGGTCCGAAGCACCTGACGACGCGCTATGTCGGCGTCTGCCGCTCCATCTGCGATGCCGCGGCCTCGCGCATGCCGGGCCGCGAGGCGGATGCGATCGAGATTCCCTCCATGGTCGATCTCTCGGCTTTCGATCCGTCGCAGCGGGAATCGATGCGCGCCAGGCTCGGTCTCGCCGACCGGCATATTCTGATCGGCTGGGTCGGGCGGCTCGATCCGAAGAAGAACGTCGGGGACGTCATCGAGGCGGCGGCACTTCTCAGCGCCGAAAACACTGATGTCCGCTTCGTCATCGTCGGCGGGCCGGATGCCTTCATGCCGGAATATGCCGAAGAGCTGCAACGACGCGCCGCCGCCCGCGGGTTGTCGGATGTGTTGCATTTCCTCGGCGACCGGAAGGACATTCCGGACCTGCTCCAGGCCTTCGATATCTTTATCTGGCTCTCCCGCGGCGAAGGCATGCCGCATGTCATCGCGGAAGCCGGAGCCGCCGGACTGCCAGTCATTTCGACACCCGACAACGGCGCGCTTCAGCAGATCGAGGACGGCAAGACGGGGCTCATCGTCCCCTATGACGATCCGGCGTCCGTGGCCGATGCCGCCCGTCGCCTGATATCCGACCCGAGCCTCCGCCGGACGCTGGGCCGTGCTCTGCGGGAAAAGGTCGAGCGCCTCTACTCTGTAGAGGCCGTGATTCCGCAGTGGGAACGCCTGTTCGAAGAGGTCCTGGCCACGCGTGCTGCACGCGGCCCGACCGGTCTTTTCCGGTCGTTCATTCAGGGCGGGTTCGAGTGCTCGACCCATCGCCTGCGCCCGACGTTGGACGAGCCACGCGGTCCCCGGCTCGACATGATCGACGACATCGGTCACGACATCCATGCCGAGCGCGACTATCGCCAGCTAGGAAAACACGGCATCCGCACGGTGCGCGACGGCTTCCGATGGCACCTGATCGAGAAAAACGGCACCTTCGAGTGGTCGAGCGTCCAGCCGATGCTGCAGGCCGCCGCTCGTTCGGGCACGCAGGTCATCTGGGACGTACTGCATTATGGCTGGCCCGACGAGATCGATATCTGGACGCCCCATTTCGTGGATCGCTTCGCCCGGTTCGCCGGCGCCTGCGCGCGCATCGTGCGGGAAGAGAGCAACGACATCCCGTTCTATTGTCCGGTTAACGAAATCTCCTTCTTCTCCTGGGGCGCAGGCGATGCCGGCTATCTCAATCCCTTCGCGCACGGCCGTGGTTTCGAGCTGAAGGTACAGCTGGCACGGGCAGCGATCGCCGGAATGGAGGCGATTCTCGCCGTCGATCCGCGCGCCCGCTTCGTGCATTGCGATCCCGTGATCAACGTCATCACTGACCCATCGAGGCCATGGGAAGCCCAGGTTGCCGAAGGTCATCGTCAATCACAGTTCCAGGGGTGGGATCTTCTGAGCGGCCGCATGTGGCCGCAGATCGGCGGTGCCGAGCACTATCTCGACGTCATCGGCGTCAACTATTACTTCAACAACCAGTGGATCCATGGCGGCCCGCCGATCGATATCGGCCACCCGCTCTACAAGCCGCTTCGCACCATCCTCATCGAAACCTATGCCCGCTACGGCAAGCCGATGATGATCGCCGAAACCGGCATCGAGGACGGCCGCCGCGCCGCGTGGTTCACCTATGTAGCACAAGAGGCTGTGGCTGCCATGAGGGCCGGCGTACCGCTCGAAGGCCTCTGCCTCTATCCGATCGTCAATCATGCAGGCTGGGACGACAAGCGCCCCTGCCAGAACGGCCTCCTCTCTGCCGCCATGACGGCAGCGGGACGACGCGTGCACGAGCCGCTGGCCGAAGCGATCAAAGCCTTTCAGCAAGGAGACGGTGCTATGCTGCAGGACGATGCACGGCCGGACTCCGGCGAAAGGAAGGCAGCAGGGCTAAACCCTGCGCATCTGGCTGCGAAGGGTTAGAACTCAAGATCCACGACGACCACGCCCTCCGGCCCGCCTTTAGTATGGGCGACGATCCGCGCACCGGCAGCTTGATGATGCGGATCGATCAGATAGGCATCGCGTACGGCCGCGCTGTCGAAGTCGAACCAGAACGCATCGTTGAAACCGCGCATCATCTCGGTTTCGACGCTGACATTCGGGCCGGCATGAAAGGCACGGATGCCATCGACATGTTCCTTCAGCGCGTCCAGCTCATGATAGATCGACTGCTTGTCGGCTTCCGACACGCTGTCCTTGAATTTCAAAAGTACGATATGCCGAATCATCGCTGGAGTCCTCCCGAACCCGCTACATCAAACGACATAAGGCTGGCGCTAGGGAAGCGCCAGCCTTGAGAGCAAAAGACAGTTCTATCTTCAGCTGATCTGGGGCAGCGCGCCGATCAGCTTGTCGAGTGTCACCGGGTAGTTTCTGACGCGGATACCCGTGGCATTATAGACGGCGTTGTTGATCGCCGCCGCCACGCCGCAGAGCCCCAGTTCGCCCACACCCTTCGCCTTCATCGGCGAGGACATCGGGTCGGTCTCGTCCATGAAGATGACTTCCTGATGCGGAATGTCGGCATGCACGGGCACCTCGTAGCCGGCGAGATCGTGGTTGACGAAGAAGCCGCGCTTCTTGTCCACCGCAAGCTCTTCCGACAGGGCGCCACCGACGCCCATCGTCATCGCGCCGATGACCTGACTACGTGCCGTCATCGGATTGAGGATGCGGCCGGCCGCGCAGACGGCGAGCATGCGCCGGATACGGACTTCACCAGTGGCGATATCGACCCCGACTTCAACGAAATGCGCGCCGAAGGTCGATTGCTGCTTCTCTTCGGAAATATCGCCATACTCGATCGTATCCTCGACGACGAGCGGCGCCTCCCGAACGGCATCGGCCAGGGGCACGCGCCGGTCGCCCGAGATCACCATAGCATCGGCGAAATCGATGCTTTCGGCATTGAACCCGAGCGACTGGGCAATGGCCTCCCGCATCTTGACGCAGGCGGCATAGACGCCCGCCGTGGCGCTGTTGCCGCCCCACTGACCGCCCGAGCCGGACGACACCGGAAAGCGGGAATCGCCAAGATGGACGGCCACGCGGTCGAGCGGCAGGCCCAGCATCTCCGCCGCGGTCTGGGCGATGATCGTGTAGCTGCCGGTCCCGATATCCGTCATGTCCGTCTCGACGGTCAGGATACCCTCACGATCGAGCGTCACGCGGGCGCCGGATGGCATGACCATGTTGTTGCGAAACGCGGCCGCAACGCCCATGCCCACCAGCCAGTCGCCATCCCGCACGGTGCCAGGGCGCGTGTTGCGCTTGTCCCAGCCGAAGCGCTCCGCTCCGAGCGTCATGCAGCCGACGAGATCGCGGTGCGAAAAGGCCTTCTCCGGCTTTTCCGGATCGACCTGCGTGTCGTTGAGGATGCGGAAAGCGACCGGGTCCTGCCCAAGCTTCTCCGCCATCTCGTCCATGGCGACTTCGAGCGCCATCAGGCCGGGCGCCTCGCCGGGTGCACGCATGGCGTTGCCCTCGGGAAGATCGAGCACGGCGAGCCGGGTCGCTGTCATGCGGTTGGCCCCGGCATAGAGCAGTCGCGTCTGCTGCACGGCCGCCTCCGGGCCACCGCCTTCAAGATCGCCGGACCAGCTTTCATGCGCGATCGCCGTGATCTTGCCGTCCTGCCCGGCGCCGATGCGGATGCGCTGGATCGTTGCCGGCCGGTGCGTGGTGTTGTTCATGAGGAACGGCCGGGGCAGCGCGACTTTGACCGGCCGGCGTGCCGCGTGGGCGGCCAGCGCCGCCAGCACCGCATCCGAGCGCAGGAAGAGCTTTGACCCGAACCCGCCGCCGATGAAAGGCGACATGATATGGATCTTCTCCTTGTCCATATCGAGCGCAACGCTCAGATCGGACCGCCACCAGTCGATCATCTGGCTCGACGTCCACACCGTCAGCGCATCCCCGTCCCAGGCGGCAATGGAGGCGTGCGGCTCCATCATCGCATGCGACTGGTCCGGCGTCGTATAGGTCTGGTCGAACTGAACGGTCGCCGCCTCGAAGGCCGGTGCGAAATCGCCCGCCGCCGAATCCGGCTCACCGTCCTCGGGCTTCTTGGCGCTTTCCATCGACGCTTCCAGGTCGAACGCGCCCTTGGCCTCCTCGTAGTCCACCTTGATCAGGTGTGCGGCGGCCCGCGCCTGCTCGAACGTCTCCGCAACCACCACCGCGACAGCCTGATGATAGTGGTGGATCTCCGTTCCGCCGAAGAGCTTGGCGGTGTTGCGCTTCGCGGTCTTCAGGTCCGGCATGCTGTCGCTGGTCACGATCGTGATGACGCCGGGCGCGCGGGCGGCAGCAGACACATCCATCACGCGGATGCGCCCCTTGGCAATCGCGGCACCGAGCGGATAGCCATAGGCGTAGGGCAAGGCTTCGTCGTGCCATTCATAGGCATATTTCGCGCGGCCGGTCGTCTTCAGCTGCCCATCGATGCGCTCGACCGGCTTGCCGACCACCGTCATGCAGTCGATCGGGTTCTCAGTTGCAGGTGTCTCGAACTTCATGGTCTCAACCCTTCGCTTCGGCAAGAACAGCGCCAAGCGTCCGCTCAACCAGCTTCACCTTGTAGGAATTGTGTTCCGTCGGCTCAGCATCGAGCAGCAAGCGGCGCGTTACCCGGCCGGCACCGCTCGGCAGATCCTCGTCCGCCGCATCGAGACGCCACGGTTTGTGCGCCACCCCGCCGACCGCGACGCGGCCGGTGCCGTCCGGCTGGATCACCGCGCCGACCGAGATGAGCGCGAAGGCATAGGACGCACGGTCGCGGACCTTCCGGTAGATCTGCTTGCCGCCGATCGGCTTCGGCAGAACGACAGCCGTGATGATCTCGCCCTTCTTCAGTTCCGTCTCGATGTGCGGCGTGTCATCCGGCAGCCGATGGAAATCGGCAATCGGGATGCTGCGCTTGGCGCCATCCGCGCCCACCGTCTCCACAACGGCATCGAGCGCCCGCATGGCAATCGCCATATCGCTCGGATGCGTGGCAATGCAGGAAGAGCTGATACCGACGATGCCCAGCTGCCGGCTGAAGCCGTCGATGGCGGAACAGCCGCTGCCCGGCTGGCGCTTGTTGCAGGGCTGATTGGTGTCGTAGAAATACGGACAGCGCGTCCGCTGCAAAAGGTTGCCCGCCGTGGTCGCCTTGTTGCGCAGCTGCCCGGAGGCGCCGGCCAGCAGCGCACGCGACAGGAGGCCGTAGTCACGGCGCACCCGCTCGTCGCTGGCAAGATCGGTGTTGCGCACGAGCGCGCCGATCCGCAAACCGCCATCGGACGTCGCCTCGATGGTGTCGAGCCCCAGCGTATTGACGTCGATCAGATGCGTCGGCGTCTCGATTTCGAGCTTCATCAGGTCGAGGAGGTTGGTGCCACCGGCGATAAACCGTGCGGCATCGTGGCTTGCGGCCGACTTGGCGGCGGCCTCGACGGAGGTTGCCCGCTCATAGGTAAAGGACTTCATGCCGGCCTCCCCGCAACGTCCGCAATGGCGTCGACGATGTTGGAGTAGGCCCCGCATCGACAGAGGTTTCCGCTCATCCGCTCGCGGACCTCTTCCAGGCTGAATTCGACCTTGGCTGTCAGATCGCCGGTCACGTGGCTCGGCATGCCCGCCTTGATTTCCTCGAGCACCGCCACGGAGGAACAGATCTGCCCGGGCGTGCAATAGCCGCACTGGTAGCCGTCATGCTTGACGAAAGCCGCCTGCATGGGATGAAGGTTACCGGGCTCGCCGAGGCCCTCGATCGTCACGACCTCATCGCCCTCATGCATGATGGCGAGCGACAGGCAGGAATTGATCCGCCGTCCGTCCACCATCACCGTGCAGGCGCCGCACTGGCCGTGATCGCAGCCCTTCTTGGTGCCGGTCAGGTGCAGATGCTCCCGCAGCGCATCGAGAAGCGTCGTGCGGTTGTCGACCGACAATGTCTGGTCCTGCCCGTTGACCTTGAAGGAGACGCTGGAGGTCTCCCCGGCCGGCATGCCGGTAACCTTTGTGCCGGCAGGCACTTGTGCCTGTGCCCGAGCCTTTGAGGCGACGCCGCTCACCGCGACGGTCGCCGCTGAGGCCATCAGAAGATCCCTCCGGGATAGATCAAGGTCGCCCTGATTTAGCATTTTCTGCTCCATGTTCTTATGAGATTTCCGCGACATGGCATTGCGCGGATCCATAGACCGGAGCTAGGGCGGAGCGTCAGGCAGACCAGTCCTCTGGTGCGTGCCTCGTGGCCGGAAGGCGATCACAAAGGCGACATTGCCGGGCGTCAGCCCCGTATATCCGGCTCCGGCTCGGCCGTGGCGAGCGAGGCCTGTGCATCGGGTGACACGACGGCCGAGGGCAGCGGCGTGCCGCGTTTGCGCTCGCGCATCAATGTCAGCAGGCCGGAAAAGATGATGAGCGCGATGCCGCCCGCCATCGGCAGGTCGATCGTGTCATCGAAGATGAAATAGCCGAAAAGGATCGCCCAGATCATCTGGCTGTATTGCGGCGGCGCCACGAGGTTCGCCGGTGCCATCCGCGCCGCCGTCATCAGCAGCGCATTGCCGGCCGAGCCGAGAATACCGTAGCTGGCGATGAAGACCCACTGCATCGGCGTCGGCATCGCAATGTTCGACAGCATCAGAAGACCGCTGACGACGAGAACGCCGAGAAGGCCTGCGCCATAGAGCGACATCCGTTTTTCCGTCGGCCCCATGCCGCGCAGGATGACGATGGCGATGGCGGCACTCAGCCCGCCGATGGCACCCGCAAGATGCCCCACCGACAGCTCGCGAAATCCTGGCCGCAACACGATAAGCACACCGATAAAGCCGACGATGACGGCCGTCCAGCGTTGCCAGCGTACGTCCTCTTTCAGAAAGATGACGGAAAGGATCGTGACGAAGGACGGCAGCAGGAACAGGAGACAGAAGGCCTCCGCCATCGGCAGCTTGGTGAAGGTAATGATGGACGCAATGGAGCCAATGGCTCCGCAGGCAAAGCGCAGCAGCCAGAGCGTACGGTTGGAGGTTCGAACGATATCGAGCCAGGAGTCCTCCCTCGCCTTGATCAGAGGCAGGATGACCAGCCCGAAGACCGCGCCGGCGAAGGCGACCTGATAGGCGGGAATGGCGCCGTCGATGAGTTTCACCGAAGCATCGCTGAATGCGAACACGGCATAGGCGATGAACGCGATGACGACACCGCGAAGGGAAGACTGGGAGACGGGCATGATGTCGAATCGCAAAGGAGGAGGGTCTGCCTGCCATAGCCCGAAAGCTTTGCTGCGCACAGATGCGGATCGAAAGACGATCAGCGTTTCCGCAACCCATCGACGAACACATCGACCATCCGAAGTGCCGTCGGCTGCCAGTCCGCCGGGCCGTGGCTGTAGAAGATCCCGAGCAGAGTCCGCAAGAGTTCGTCCGGCGACACGTCGTCCCGGATCATGCCCGCCACGGCAGCCCGTTCGAGCAGAAGACCGATGGCGCCGACCATGCGCTCGTAGGAATAGGCCTTGAGCTCGGAAGAACCGACGACGGCCAGTTGCAGGCCCTCGATCATCCCCTTCTTGGTCGCGACAAGGCGGACATTGGCCTGAAGCCAGGATTTGAGCGCTGCGACCGGGTCGTCCTCCGTCGAAAGCTCCCGGGCGAGATCAGCGAGAATGTCCACTTCATGCCGGTAGACGGCATCGAACAGCGCCTCGCGCGTCGGGAAATGACGATAGAGGGTGCCGATACCGACGCCGGCTTCCCGTGCCACGGCCTCGAGGCTTGCCTGTGCCCCGCCGAGCCGGAAGATGGCAGTGGCCGCCTCCAGCAAACGTTCCCGGTTGCGAACCGAGTCTGCTCGCGGCTTGCGGCTTGCTTTTGTATTTTGCTGGTCCATCTGCCTATTCGTTGCTTGGCACTTGCTAACGTCCCTTGATAAACGGAGGGATCCTCCGTATATTGCATGTCACATCGAGGCGGCGTCGACCGGAACGCCCAACCCTCATGCGACGGTTCAACAGCGTCCATCTCGTCACAGCGTTCACCGCGCCTGCGGTCCTATTCCATACACCACAATCCTGACTGGAGCACCCCATGCCTTTCTCCATCAGCCTCACCGTTAATGGTCAGCCGAACAGCATTGCGCTCGATGATCCGCGCGTCACGCTGCTCGACCTCCTGCGTGAGCGACTTCACCTCACCGGCACCAAGAAGGGCTGCGACCGCGGCCAGTGCGGCGCCTGTACCGTTCTCCTCGACGGTCGGCGCATCAATGCCTGTCTGACGCTAGCCGCCAGCCTCGACGGCAGCACGGTCACCACCATCGAAGGCCTTGCCGAAGGCACGGAACTGCACCCTGTACAGGCGGCCTTCATCGCCTGCGACGGCCTGCAATGCGGCTACTGCACGCCCGGCCAGATCATGAGCGCGGTCGGCCTCCTGTCGGAAGGCCATGCCGGCGACGACCCGGAACGCGTGCGCGAACTGATGAGCGGCAATCTCTGTCGATGCGGTGCCTATCAGGGCATCACCCAGGCCGTGCTGGAGGCGGGCCACGTCCTTTCGCAGAAAACCGGGATACCAGACGCCGGGATACCAGACACCGGGGTACAGGAAAGCGGGAGGAATGCCGCATGAACCGCTTCGATTTCATCCGCCCGGCAAGCCTCGCCGAGGCTGTGACGGCCGCAGCCGTCCCGGGATCTTTCTATCTCGCCGGCGGCACCAACCTGCTCGACCTGATGAAGATCGGCGTGACCCGTCCGGAACGCGTGATCGATATCAGCCGGCTTCCAGGCCTTGATCGTATCGAGTGGCTGCCGGAGGGCGGCGTGCGCATCGGCGCGCTCGTGCGCAATGCGGACCTTGCCTACGACAGCCGCTTTGCCGCCACCTATCCCGCCATCGCGGAAGCCCTGTTGTCTGGCGCCTCCGCACAGCTGCGCAACGCCGCAACCGTCGGCGGAAACCTTCTTCAGCGAACGCGCTGCGCCTACTTCCAGGATACCGCCAGCGCCTGCAACCGGCGCGAACCCGGCTCCGGTTGCGACGCGCTGAAGGGTGAAAACCGCCTCCATGCCGTTCTCGGCTGGACGGAACAATGCATCGCCACGCACCCCTCGGATGTCTGCGTGCCCTTGGCAGCCCTCGGTGCCGTGGTCGAGATCCAAGGTGTCGAGGGACGCAAGGACATCACGATCGCGAACCTCCACAGCCTTCCCGATGCCACCAGCGCACAGGAGTCGGTTCTTGAACCGGGCGACCTCATCAGCGGCCTGCGCCTGCCGCCCGAGGCCGCTGCCTTTTCTGGAAATGCCCGTTACGTGAAGCTGCGCGAGCGCGCATCCTATGCCTTCGCGGTGGTGTCCGCCGCCGCCATGCTCGACATGGACGGCGACACGATCCGCGCGGCAAGGCTTGCGCTCGGCGCCGTCGCCGCCAAGCCCTGGCGTGCGCATGCGGCGGAGGCAGCGCTCGTCGGGCAACGCGCAACGCGCGAAGCCTTCGAGAAGGCAGCGACCGCAGCCCTCGCGGACGCACGACCCTCCGGCGACAACGCGTTCAAGATCACGCTCGCCCACCGCATCCTCGTCCGTGCGCTGACGCTCGCTCACGAGGGCACGCCGAAGGTCATGCCCGCCCTCCCCGCCTCGCCGTTCCCGGAACAGCACATCCCCGCACCGAAGGGAGATCTTCATGTCGCCTGAAAAACAGCCCGCCACCAGCCGCTACGGCTCCAGTGCCGGCCAGCCGCTCACCCGCCGCGATGGCATCCTCAAGGTCACCGGCGGCGCGACTTATGCGGCCGACAATCACCCCGAAGGCCTGCTCTATGCCGTCATGGCCGTCAGCCGCATCGCCCGTGGCCATGTCCGCTCGATGAACGTGGATGCCGCCAAGGCGCATTCCGGTGTGGTCGAGGTGCTGACGCCGGCCAATCGTCCGCCGCTGTTCCACGATCCAAACGAGAAGATGCCGCCGTTCGGCTTTCGCGTCGAGGTGCTTCAGGACGATAGCGTCCGCTATGTCAATCAGCCGATCGCGCTGGTGATCGCCGAAACGCTGGAAGCCGCCACCGAAGGCGCGGCCCTCCTCGATCCGCAATACAACACCGAGCCGGTCCGCGTCGGACGGGAAACCGGCATTCGTTTCGACCCTCCGGCTGTCAGCATCGGCGGTCCTCCGAAGACGGCACATGGCGATATCGAGGCAGGTTTCTCGAACGCCGCCATCACCGTGGAAGCCGAGGTAGAGACGCCGCCGCAATACCACAACGCCATGGAGCCGCATGCGGTGGTCGCGGAATGGGACGGCGACCGCGTCGTTCTCGACATGCCGAACCAGGCGCTGGCATTAAGTTGCGCCTCCTATGCCGCCTTCTTCGGCATTCCCGTCGAAAACGTGACCATCCGTTCGCCCTTCCTCGGCGGCGGCTTCGGCTCCAAGGCGATCCTGAACGGGCCGCAGATCCTCGCGATCCTCGCGGCCCGTATGCTGAACCGCCCGGTCAAGCTGGCGCTGACCCGCGCCCAGATGTACGGCCCGGTCGGTCACCGCGGCCAGACCTGGCAGAAGCTTCGGATCGGCATGAAGCGCGACGGCACGCTCACCGCCCTGCATCACCGCTCGCTTTCGGCCACATCAGCCTTCGACGATTTTCTGGAGCCTGCAGCCAACGCATCCCTTCCGCTCTATGCGAGCCCCGCAATCCTCGTCGAGCACGAGGGGATACGGCTCGACACGGGCACGCCCGGCCCCATGCGCGCACCCGGGGAAGCGTCCGGCTCCGCGGCTCTCGAGGTCGCGATCGATGAGGCGGCGGAGGCCTGTGGCATGGACCCACTCGCATTCCGGCTGAAAAACTATGCAGAAACCGAGCCGGCGACGGGAAAGCCCTTCTCGTCCAAGGCGCTGCGGACCTGCTACGAGGAGGGGGCCGCCCGCTTCGGCTGGTCGCGCCGCCCACTTGCGGCAGGACAGATGCGGGATGAAAACGGCTTGCTCATTGGCTGGGGCATGGGCACTGCCGTCTTTGGCTGTCCGCATTTTCCGGCAGAAGCCCGGGCGACGCTGCGCGCCGACGGCACGGCACTGGTGGAAACCGGCGCGGCCGACATGGGCCAAGGCGCCTGGACCGCACTCGCCCAGATCGCAGCCGAAGCTCTGGGCCTCGATCCGGATCAGGTCGAGTTCCATTCGGGCCTCTCGACGCTTCCCGACGCCGGCATCGCCGGCGGATCGGGCCACACCGCCAGCGCCGGTCTCGCCCTCAACCAGGCCGGCGGAGACGCCATCGCGCAACTGTCCGACCTTGCCGTCAACGATCCGACATCACCCCTTTTCGGCGCCGGCAATATCGGCCTTACCGCCCGCGGCGGCCGGCTCTATCGTCGCGACGACGAAAGCCGCAGTGAAAGCTACGCAGAAATCCTCGCCCGCTCCGGAAGAAGCGATGTCGTCGGCACGGCAAAGTCCAACCGCGACCCGACTGTCGCGGCCGACCATGCGCTGTATTCGCACGGCGCTGTCTTTGCCGAGGTAAAGATCGATCCCGATCTCGGACAGATCCGCACCACGCGTCTCGTCGGTGCCTTTGCCGCCGGCCGTATCATCAACCCCCGACTGGTGCAGAGCCAGTATCTCGGCGGCATGATCTGGGGCATCTCCTTTGCTCTCCACGAAGAAGCCGTGACGGATAAGCGGACAGGACGGATCATGAACGCCGACCTCGCCGAATATCATGTCCCGGTGAATGCCGACGTGCCCCCGCTCGAGGCTATCCTCGTTCCCGAGGATGACATCATCGTCAACCCGATCGGCGTCAAAGGCGTCGGAGAAATCGGCATCACCGGAACCGTCGGCGCCATCGCAAACGCCGTCTGGCACGCGACGGGACGCCGCGTTCACAAGTTTCCGATCCGTATCGAAGACGTTTTGTCTGCACGATAAGGCGCCCCACATAACGCCCGGACCGGCCTGGCGTCACTGATGTGTCCTGCGTTACGTTTGCCTATGGCGTGAGGAAGCCCGCGGTTCTCAAGGGCGCGCAGTTCTGGAGGGACCTCATGGCCGGTGCCGGGACGATTGAGGCTCCAAACGCAAGAAAGCCCTCCGGTTGGGAGGGCTTTTCTGTTTGAAATTGTGCAAATCATTTGGTTGCGGGGGCAGGATTTGAACCTGCGGCCTTCAGGTTATGAGCCTGACGAGCTACCGGGCTGCTCCACCCCGCGGAAGGGAAAGGGACTGAGGTTGTGTTGAGAAGATGTTGTTTGATGTTTGCCTTTAGCAGACCTGGCAGCGACCGACTCTCCCGCGTCTTAAGACGAAGTACCATAGGCGCTGGGGCGTTTCACGGCCGTGTTCGGAATGGGAACGGGTGCGGCCACCCCGCCAGAACCACCAGGTCGGCTAAGGGCAAACGATGAGAAGCTGGATTTGTTGGCGAATGGTGAGCTGTAAGCAGTGAGCCGGTTATGACTTTGCTGTGGCGTCTGTTTCGCTGGATTTGAACACGTCTTTGGAGTGCTTGCCGGACGCCTGTGACCCAGACCCTGTGGTCTGGCAAGCGCAAGGCGCGTCGCCCATCGTTGGGCGCGCCGTCCGTGAGCCGAAGCGGCAAAGCCGCGACAGCGTGAGGACAAAACATGCGATCGAGCCGACGAAGGCTTTGCCTTCGCGGCGACCGGCGAAGGCTTTCGCCTTCACCTTGCGATGAGCATGGGCAATGGGAACGATCAAGTTCGATCGAACGATTAGTACCGGTAAGCTTCATGCATTGCTGCACGTCCACACCCGGCCTATCAACGTGGTCGTCTTCCACGGTTCTCAAGGGAATACTCGTTTTCAGGGGGGTTTCCCGCTTAGATGCCTTCAGCGGTTATCCCGTCCATATATAGCTACCCTGCTATGCCCTTGGCAGGACAACAGGTCCACCAGAGATATGTCCATCCCGGTCCTCTCGTACTAGGGACAGATCCTGTCAATATTCCAACACCCACGGCAGATAGGGACCGAACTGTCTCACGACGTTCTGAACCCAGCTCACGTACCGCTTTAATTGGCGAACAGCCAAACCCTTGGGACCTGCTCCAGCCCCAGGATGCGATGAGCCGACATCGAGGTGCCAAACAACCCCGTCGATATGGACTCTTGGGGGTCATCAGCCTGTTATCCCCGGCGTACCTTTTATCCGTTGAGCGATGGCCCTTCCACGCGGGACCACCGGATCACTATGACCGACTTTCGTCTCTGCTCGACTTGTCAGTCTCGCAGTCAGGCGGGCTTATGCCATTGCACTCGACGAACGATTTCCGACCGTTCTGAGCCCACCATCGCGCGCCTCCGTTACTCTTTCGGAGGCGACCGCCCCAGTCAAACTACCCACCATACACTGTCCCGGATCCGGATAACGGACCGCGGTTAGACATCCATGACGATAAGGGTGGTATTTCAAGGATGGCTCCACCTGAACTGGCGTCCAAGCTTCAAAGCCTACCACCTATCCTACACATGCCGACACGAATGCCAGTGTAAAGCTATAGTAAAGGTGCACGGGGTCTTTCCGTCTGACCGCAGGAACCCCGCATCTTCACGGGGAATTCAATTTCACTGAGTCTATGCTGGAGACAGCGGGGAAGTCGTTACGCCATTCGTGCAGGTCGGAACTTACCCGACAAGGAATTTCGCTACCTTAGGACCGTTATAGTTACGGCCGCCGTTTACTGGGGCTTCAGTTCAAAGCTTGCACCTCTCCCTTTAACCTTCCAGCACCGGGCAGGCGTCAGGCCCTATACGTCGTCTTAAAGACTTCGCAGAGCCCTGTGTTTTTGATAAACAGTCGCTACCCCCTGGTCTGTGCCACCCCATCATACTTGCGTACAAAAGGGTCACGCTTCTTCCGAAGTTACGCGTGCAATTTGCCGAGTTCCTTCAGCATAGTTCTCTCAAGCGCCTTGGTATGCTCTACCTGACCACCTGTGTCGGTTTCGGGTACGGTCTATACGGTGGGGCTATTTCCTGGAACCGCTTCCCCGCCCTGACAATCCAATAAGTCAGAACAAGTTACGCAATCCGTCACTTCCCACCAGGCCCACGAATATTAACGTGGTTCCCATCGACTACGCGTTTCCGCCTCGCCTTAGGGGCCGGCTAACCCTGCTCAGATTAACTTTAAGCAGGAACCCTTGGTCTTTCGGCGAGAGGGTCTCTCACCCTCTTTATCGTTACTCATGTCAACATTCGCACTTCCGATACCTCCAGGAGCCCTCACGGGTCTCCCTTCACAGGCTTACGGAACGCTCCGCTACCGCTCTGCGATCCGTTAGGATCGTCAGAACCCTCAGCTTCGGTGCATGGCTTTAGCCCCGTTACATTTTCGGCGCAAAACCCCTTAATTAGACCAGTGAGCTGTTACGCTTTCTTTAAATGATGGCTGCTTCTAAGCCAACATCCTGGTTGTTTTGGGAGTCTCACATCCTTTCCCACTTAGCCATGACTTGGGGACCTTAGATGGAGGTCAGGGTTGTTGCCCTCTTCACGACGGACGTTAGCACCCGCCGTGTGTCTGCCGAGTAGTACTCTCAGGTATTCGGAGTTTGATTAGGATCAGTAAGACGGTGAGTCCCCATAGCCCATTCAGTGCTCTACCCCCTGAGGTATTCGCTCGACGCACTACCTAAATAGTTTTCGCGGAGAACCAGCTATCTCCGAGTTTGATTGGCCTTTCACCCCTAGCCACAAGTCATCCCAATCTATTGCAACAGATGCGGGTTCGGTCCTCCAGTTGGTGTTACCCAACCTTCAACCTGCTCATGGCTAGATCACTCGGTTTCGGGTCTAATGCGACATACTCAAACGCCCTATTCAGACTCGCTTTCGCTGCGCCTACACCTATCGGCTTAAGCTTGCATGTCACACTAAGTCGTTGACCCATTATACAAAAGGTACGCCGTCACCAATAATGGCTCCGACTGTTTGTAGGCAACCGGTTTCAGGTTCTATTTCACTCCCCTTGTCGGGGTGCTTTTCACCTTTCCCTCACGGTACTTGTTCGCTATCGGTCATGCACGAGTACTTAGGCTTGGAGAGTGGTCTCCCCATGTTCAGACAGGATTTCACGTGTCCCGCCTTACTCTAGGACGATAAAAGCATCACCGCATACGGGGCTATCACCCACTATGGCCGACCTTTCCAAGTCGTTCTGCTTTAGCAATCATCGCCACTGGCCTGGTCCGCGTTCGCTCGCCACTACTTGCGGAGTCTCGGTTGATGTCCTTTCCTGCAGGTACTTAGATGTTTCAGTTCCCTGCGTTCGCCTCTTACACCCTATGGATTCAGGTGTAGATACCTTATTGATAATGCTTGGAAACCGAGCGCGTCCTTGACGCGGTAAGCCGTCAGTCGTGAGCCGTAAACAGATGGAAACCAACTGCTCACTGCTTACCAATTCCGGAT